>CAVLAO010000013.1:0-31169 GCA_963660915.1 Bacteroides sp. CAG:927
TGAAAGTGAAACATAGTTGGGTTGAAAACAGCGTCTCTGATTGGTTTGACAATTAGGGACGCCGCTTTTATATGAAAGCATAATAGAAATGTCAAGTTGACAAAAAAGTAGAAAATCAACGTAAGAGAAACAAAATATTGCAGGAGAAAAAATGCATATTTCATAAAGAGATGTGCATGGGTAAAGAGATTTTGATCGTAATTTGGCTTGAATTGCTGGATTGTTTGATTTTACACATTCTATTTCCTGCAAAGTTGTGTAATATTGCCTACTTTGCAGTGTTGACATTTTTTGATGATATCATTATAATTGTCAACATCGATGTAACATCGGGGTATCAGAAATTTTATTTCAGATCTGTCGATGAGATCGCAAGGTAAATCCGGTGTGGTTTGCCTTTATATTAAAGGAGGAAAAAACAATGAAAAAGCTTATCGCATTGCTGATGGCTCTGTCCATGGTGCTGGCTCTGGCATCCTGCGGCTCCAGCAGCAATCAGAGCAACGGCGCAACTAAGAGCGACACCAGCGCTTCCGGCGCCTCCAGTGCTTCCGGTACTTCCGATGGAGGCCTGATCGGTACCCTGAAGCTGGGCGGCATTGGCCCTATCACCGGCGCGGCAGCTACCTACGGCAAGTCCGTGAATGGTGGTGCTGACATTGCTGTCAAAGAGATCAACGCTCAGGGCGGCCAGTTCAGCATCGAATTTAACTTCCAGGACGATGAAAGCGACGCTGAAAAGAGCGTGAATGCTTACCATACCCTGCAGGACTGGGGTGCTCAGGCAATTGTCGGTTCTGTTACTACGAACCCCTGCATCGCTGTCTCTGCTGAGGCATACAGCGACCGCATGTTCATGCTGACTCCCTCTGCATCTTCTTCTGATGTAACCAAGGGCAAGGACAACGTTTTCCAGATGTGCTTCACTGACCCTAACCAGGGTAAGTTGGCAGCAGACTATATCGCAGAGAACAAGGTCGCGGAGAAGGTTGCAATCATTTACAACAACTCCGATGCTTATTCCACCGGCATTTATCAGGCGTTCAAGGCTGAGGCTGAATCCAAGGGCCTGAGCATTGTCAGTGAGACCACCTTCCCCAGCGATGACAATGCTGACTTCTCCGTCCAGCTGCAGGACGCTCAGAAGAGCGGTGCCGATCTGGTGTTTATGCCCATTTACTATACTCCCGCTTCCAACATCCTGAAGCAGGCCAACACCATGGGCTTTGATGCCACCTTCTTCGGCGTGGACGGCATGGACGGTATCCTGGGCGTTGAAGGCTTCGATACCTCTCTGGCAGAGGGCCTGATGCTGATGACTCCCTTCGCAGCCAGCGACGACCCCGACTTCAGCAAGGAGTTCGAGACCAACAATGGCTTCACCGCTACTCAGTTTGCTGCCGACGGCTATGACTGCGTGTATGCGATTTATGAGGCTCTTCAGTTCTATGCTGACAAGAACGGCGGTCTGGATGTGAGCGACATGAGCTACTCCGATCTGTGCGACATTCTGATCAGTGTCTTCACCGACTCCAGCTTCTCTGTGAATGGTCTGACCGGCGACAACATGCACTGGTCTACCAATGGTGAAGTAAACAAGGATCCCAAGGTTTATGTCATCAAGGACGGCGCTTACTCTGCGATGTAATTTAGATTCACAGATTCAGCCCTACTGAGTCCAATTTGAATATGGGGCTGCCTGTTCTGCACGGGCAGCCCCTTTTCACAGTTTTGCCGACCATCAGGCATCAGAGCGCAGCTGCGCTTCGTCCTGGCGGCGGTTTGATGCGTGATTACCGGCAAAAAAAGAAGAGTAGAATTCCGAAAGAAAGAATTGAGGTGTAACCATATGTTATCCTACCTGATCAGTGGTATCAGTCTGGGCAGCGTATATGCGATCATCGCTCTGGGCTACACAATGGTTTACGGCATCGCAAAGATGCTGAACTTTGCCCACGGAGATGTTATCATGGTCGGCGGCTATGTTGCGTTCTGCAGCAGCTACTACCTGAACTGGCCCACTATCCCCGCAATTTTATTTGCAATTTTAGTCTGTACGGTGTTGGGAATTATTATCGAACGCCTGGCTTATAAACCCCTGCGCAGTGCAGGCTCTCTGGCAGTTCTGATTACCGCAATCGGCGTAAGCTACTTCCTGCAGAACGCGGCTTTGTTGATTTGGACTTCCAACCCGAAGAGCTTCCCGGCATTGTTTGGGTCGTCTTCGTTCTCTATCGGCGGGGCAACCATTACGGTCACGTCTTTGATCACAATCGTTGTCTGCGTGGTTATCATGATCGGCTTGAACCTCTTTACAAACAAAACAAAAATGGGTAAGGCAATGCGTGCAGTCAGTGAGGATAAGGGTGCGGCGCAGTTGATGGGAATCAATATCAATGGGACAATTTCTTTGACCTTTGCCATTGGTTCCGGTCTGGCAGCAATTGCCGGTGTGCTGTTGTGCTCGGCCTATCCTACGCTGATGCCTACGACCGGTTCGATGCCCGGCATCAAAGCATTTACAGCAGCTGTATTCGGCGGCATTGGTTCCATTCCGGGTGCTATGTTAGGCGGCATTTTGCTGGGTATTATCGAAATCATTGCAAAGGCATATGTTTCTACGGAATTGTCGGATGCCATTGTTTTCGCGGTCTTGATTGTTGTTCTGATCGTTAAGCCCACCGGACTGTTGGGCAAGCAGATCAGAGAGAAAGTTTGAGGTGGGGGAATATGAAGAAATTGTCGTCTGCCTCCCGCGGTGGTTTTATTAACTATGGCATTGTGATTGCCTTTTTCGCAGTGTTTCAGATCTTAAGTGCGACTGGCGGCTTGAAAAGCAACTTGAAGGGTCAGCTGATCCCGATTTGCGCATATGTGGTCATGGCATTGTCTCTGAACCTGGTGGTCGGTATTTCCGGCGAACTGAGCTTGGGACATGCAGGCTTTATGAGTGTGGGTGCCTTTTCCGGCGTAATTGCCGCTACAGCGCTGCAAAGTTCTCTGCCGGATCCGGCGCGTTTGGCAATTGCTATGGTGCTGGGCGCATTGTTTGCGGCGATTGCCGGTGTGCTGATCGGTATTCCGGTTCTTCGTCTGCAGGGCGACTATCTGGCTATCGTTACTTTGGCCTTCGGCGAAATTATCAAAAACATTTTGAATTGCCTTTATGTGGGCGTTGACGGCAGCGGTTTGCACTTCAGCATGACGGATGCAAATTCCATGGGTATGGATGCTGAGGGAACCGTGATCTTAAACGGCCCGATGGGCGCGGTTGGAATTCAGAAGATTTCCACATTTATCAGCGGCATCATCCTGGTGCTGATTGTCCTGTTTGTTGCACAGAACCTGATCAATAGCCGCTCCGGTCGCGCAATTAAGGCAATCCGAGATAACCGTATTGCCGCTGAGGCTTGTGGATTGAACATCACGCGGTACAAGTTGATGGCGTTTGTTACCTCGGCAGCTATGGCCGGTGCGGCCGGTGCACTGTATGCGCTGAGCTATTCCACCGTTGTGCCGAAAAAATTCGACTTTAACACTTCAATCCTTGTGCTGGTGTTTGTGGTTCTGGGCGGCATTGGCAATTTGCGCGGTTCCATTATTGCTGCGGCTTTGCTGACGGTGCTGCCTGAGCTGCTCCGTGAGTTCCAGGATTACCGTATGTTGGTTTATGCCATCGTGTTGATTCTGGTTATGATTGTCAGCAATAATCCTCAGGCAAGGGCGTTTATGAACCGTTTTATCGGGCGGTTCACTCGAAAGAATAAAACAGCAGAGGAGGGTGCTGAAGATGAGTAACAAAGAAGAAACAAAGCTTGTTCAGGTGCCCAGCCCCAATAAAATTCCAGAGCGCGATCTGGGGAAGGCTCCCATTTTGGAAGTCTCCCATCTGGGTATTGACTTTGGCGGTTTAACTGCCGTCGATGACTTTAATATGGCCATTGGCCGCACGGAGATTGCGGGATTGATTGGCCCGAACGGCGCAGGTAAAACAACAGTATTCAACCTGCTCACGAAGGTTTATCAGCCTTCACGCGGTACCATTTTGCTGGATGGCATCGACACCGCGCATATGAGCACCATTCAGGTAAACAAAGCTGGAATTGCCCGAACCTTTCAGAACATTCGTTTGTTCGACAAGCTGTCGGTTGAAGACAATGTCAAAATCGGCCTGCATAATCACACAAACTATGGTATGTGGAGCGGTATTTTCCGTCTGCCGAAGTATTGGAAGGAAGAGAAAAAGGCTCACGAGCGGGCGTTGGAGCTGTTGGATATCTTTGATATGGCAGATATGGCAAATGTTCAGGCAAGCTCGCTGCCCTATGGTGCTCAGAGAAGATTGGAAATTGTCCGTGCTCTGGCCACACAGCCAAAGCTGTTGCTGCTGGATGAGCCTGCTGCCGGCATGAACCCGTCTGAAACGGCGGAGTTGATGGAAAATATCCAGAAGATTCGCGACACATTCCAAATTGCCGTTTTGCTGATTGAGCATGATATGAGCCTGGTTATGGGTATTTGCGAGGGTATTGCGGTGCTGAACTTCGGCAAAATCATTGCAAAGGGCACGCCAACTCAGATCCAGAACGATCCACAGGTAATTGAGGCCTATTTGGGAAAGAAGAAGGAGGGCTAAAAGATGGGCACTTTGCTGAAAGTTGATGATCTGCACGTCTACTACGGCAGTATTCATGCCATCAAAGGTGTCTCCTTTGAAGTGAATGAGGGCGAGATTGTCACATTGATCGGTGCAAACGGCGCGGGTAAATCTACCACGCTGAATACAGTTGCCGGGTTGTTGAAGCCCAGAAAGGGCAGCGTCGAATTAGAGGGCAACTCCCTTTTGGGTGTCGCACCGCATAAGATTGTCAACCGCGGTATGGCGCTTTGTCCGGAAGGACGACGTATTTTCCTGCAGCTCTCCGTGCAGGAAAATCTGGAAATGGGAGCATATACCCGGCCGACCAGTGAAATTGCAGAAACCATGGATCGAATTTATCAGCAATTTCCCCGCTTAAAGGAGCGGTATAAGCAGGTTGCCGGTACTTTGTCCGGCGGTGAACAGCAGATGTTGGCTATGGGACGGGCGCTTATGAGCCGTCCTAAGATTCTTATGTTGGACGAACCGTCCATGGGTTTGGCTCCGTTGTTGGTGGAACAGATCTTTGCAATTATTGAGACGCTGAACGCTGCAGGTACGACCATTTTGCTGGTTGAACAGAACGCTCAGATGGCATTAAGCATTGCAAACCGTGGATATGTGTTGGAAACCGGTAAGATTGTTACGACTGGTTCCGGTGCGGATTTGCTCAATGATGACGCGGTTCGGAAAGCTTACCTGGGTGGCTAAGTCTAAAAAAGCTGAAGAATGGCAGAGATTACACTGCAATTATAACCGGTCACGAGCCGCCACGACTGTGGCGGCTCGTATTTCATGCGCGTGAGGAAAGGGAATGTGGTAGTATGCCGATTGGCGTAATTGTGAATGTACTGGCCGTTGCGGCAGGAGGATTATTGGGGGCGCAGCTGCAGGGACGACTTCGGGATGAATTTCAGGCAAATTTGAATTTGATTTTCGGCATGTGCTCTCTTGGTATGGGAATCAGCTCCACCGCACAGATGGAGAATATGCCGGCAGTTGTGTTTGCATTGATTCTGGGCGGAGGACTGGGCTTGTGGTTGAAGCTGGGACAACGTATTTCAGATGTGGCAGCTGCGCTGCAACAAAAATTTCCGGGACATGGGAGCAAAAAAAGCGCAGAGAATACAGCTATGTTTTTGACCGTTATTGTGCTTTTCTGTGCCAGCGGGACTGGAATATATGGTGCCTTGCTGTCCGGGTTCAATGGAGATCACAGCGTACTGCTGGCCAAGGCAGTGTTGGACTTATTCACAGCAGCGATCTTTGCCTGTTCTCTGGGTGCGGTTGTTTCCCTTGTGGCCATTCCACAGTGCGTGATTTTCCTTTTGCTGTACCTGTTGGCAAATCTGGTGTTTCCTCTGACGACTCCCACTATGATCGCAGACTTTAAAGCCTGCGGCGGTATCATTATGATCGCAACCGGACTGCGTATTGCAGGAATAAAAAACTTTCCCATTGCAGACGTGATACCGGCGATGGCATTGGTAATGCCGATCAGCTGGCTTTGGACAACCTATGTCCTGCCGTTGATGGGATAAACACAGTGTTATAGAAGAAAATGGAACTCTGCCGGATAACAAGCAGAGTTCCATTTTCCTTTACGGTGTATTTTTTTGCTGTCGTAAGAATGCAACGGCAACGCGTGCGGCGCTTGCGGCGTCTTCAGTATAAGCATCGGCTCCAATTTCATCGCAGAAACTTTGACTGATGGGAGCTCCGCCCACCATAATTTTGACCTTATCACGGATACCGCGCTCTTCTGTCAGCTCGACTACTTTGCGCATGTTTTGCATTGTAGTAGTGAGCAGAGAAGAACAGGCGATAATTCCGCAGTGGTATTTCTGGGCGGTGTCTACAAATTCTTCCGGGCTGACGTCGACGCCAAGATCGTGAACCTCAATGCCGCTGCCTTCCATCATGATCTTGACCAGATTTTTCCCGATGTCGTGCATGTCTCCCTGAACTGTTCCAAGGCAGACATGACCAACGATTTCATTGGAACTGCCAACCATATAAGGCTTCAGCAGGGCAGTTGCAGCGGTCATGCATCGAGCGGCAATCAGCATCTCCGGCACAAATACGCGATTAGCAGAGAATTCCTCACCCAGCGTTGTCATGCCGGCAACCAATCCTTCGGAGAGAATTTCCTGCGGGTTATACCCATCATCAATCGCCTGTTGGCATAGCTGGAGCAGTTTCTTTTGCTGCCCATGCTCTAATGCAGCAGCGATGCGTTCCATCAGCGAAAGTTCAACTTTCTCTTCTACTGTTTCCTGTGCAACAGCAGAGACCGGAACTGCATTGGTATTGCGGCGCGGAACAGGGGGCAGATGCATATCTGGCATATGCAGAGCGGCATTATATTCATCGATTCCCTGGTTAAGATAGGGATCTACGTGCGGAAATACGGTGCCCATTATGCCATAGGTGATGGATGGGATGTAATGACCGCCGGGACAATAACGCCGGAGAGCATCATGAGTGTATGCCAATATTTCTTCCGGTGTGGAATCCTCACGATCAATAGAAGCACCTAGTCCGCCCATGAGCGTCATTCTTCCGTTTAGATGACGCTGCAGTGCGGGAATATCGTTTTCGGGAAGTGTTCCCTGCCATACCTGAATACCGATTTCGGCCATATCGTCCACAATGGGAACCAGGTAGGAGTCCGCATGATGAATTGCTACAACACCTCTGGAGCGAATATAGCCATAGAAGCGGCGGTACGGTTCTTTCAGAAATTCACGCCACATTTCCGGCTTCATAAATAAGGAGTCTTTTGTGCCCCAGTCGTCATGAGAGAATATCACATCCGGCTGCAGTCCATCAATGAGCATTTTGACGTATTGCAAACGATACTCGAGGATATATTCAATCAACGCGTGCATTTCGTCCGGATGCTCATAGAGGGAGGTCAGTGTGTTTTCAAAACCCATCAGGAAATGACATTCCTCAAATATGCCGGTTCCCATAAAGCCGGTTACAAGAGTTTCCTCGCCGGCGATTTCACGCCAGCGTTTCCGGCATTCTTCCCAGCCTGTGCTGCAGTTGGTCAGAAGATCCGGCGCATGAACTACTTCTCTCCAGCGTGTTACATCAGGACAGACTGTAATTTCGGGACCATGGAGGGGCATTGGGCCGGGAGATGACTCTGGAAAACTGTTCATAATTCCCCAACGATCTTTCCATGTGGCGCCAACTTGACGATCTGCATTTAAATAGGAAATAATCGGGTCATCCAAGCACATGGAAAAAGCCTCATATTGGCGCAGTTGGCGCTCCGGCTGACCATCCGGCTTGATGGTTTCCAAAAAAATCTGCTTTGGGGTTGCCATAAGATCGATCACTCCTCAGTTAAATAGGATGCAGGATGTGTAGGTAAGCGTTCGGGGACCATAGTTGTAACCTAAGCCGGAACGAAGGCAAATATCACTGACCAGAAGACCATAGGCCTCCATGGAAGAGATTCTCTTGTCCGGATAGCGGCAGGGGCGGTGAGGATAGGTACATTGGCGGCAGATCGAACATGGACCGGCAGACAACGGCAGACAGTGTGGATACAACAGTCGAACCTGCCGTGTGTAGGTTTTGAATTGTTGGCAATGACGATTGGAAATGGCATTCATACCCTCAACATCAAAATCATCCGTCAGAGTTCCGGTAGTTTGTATAAGCAATCCATTGTGATACTGTGCTAATTGAGAGGAGATATGTTTCAGGTTTCCGCATCCCGGTGGGCATGCCCAGTTTGTTCCCCAACAGCCACATCGATTGACCGCACACATTTCACGTACATCCTCTAGGGGCACAACCGCATCCATGTTCAGTGCTGCCCACTGACTAAATCCGTTTTGCAGCGCCAGTTTGACCAGTTCATCCATCCAATAAAGCCCCTTGACAAAACAAAGTTCTCTTGCGTACAATAAATGTATTATCCTATTATATTGGTGGGTGATGTCTGTGTCAAGTATTCGCGTGGTGGCTGGAGAAAATGTTGCCTTATTGCAGATTCAGGAGGGCGAGACATTGCTTGCGGCATTGCGACGAGCAGGATATTCCATTCCGGCTGCCTGCGGTGGAAAAGGACGATGCGGTAAGTGCCGCGTTCCGGTTAACGGAATTCCAAGGCTGGCATGTAAGACATTGACAAAAGACGGCGATGTTGTCGTCCTGCCGGAAACGTCCGGCGGTGCGATTTTAACGGATGCAGACATCGAAAAGCTTTCCTATCAGGAGGGAAGACAGGGATGCAGTGCGGCAGTCGATCTGGGTACAACTACCATAGTTGTGCGGCTGTTTGATCTTTCCAATGGCAAAGCGCTTCGCACTGTCAGTGAATGGAATGGTCAGGCGTCCTACGGTGCAGATGTGATCAGTCGGATTCAATATACATTGGAAAAGAAATCCGGAGTTCAGGAGCTGTCTCAATGCATTCGCCGGCAGGTATGGAATATGATTCAGTGCGCATTGACGGAAAGTCAACGGCAAGAAGCGGATCTGCGCGAAATTGTTGTTGCAGGAAACACGGTGATGCAGCACCTGTTTGATGGACGCAGTGTATGTGGAATTGCCGCCATTCCATTTCAGCCGGAAACTTTATTCCTTAATTTCACAGGGAGGCCGCTTCAGGGCATACCGGTGCACTTTGCTCCCTGTGTTGGGGGATATATCGGTGGCGACATCACGGCAGGACTGATGGCTTCCGGATTATATCGGAAGCAGGGGAACTTTTTGTTTCTGGATATCGGTACCAACGGTGAAATGGCATTGGGAGACAGGGATGGGTTCCTTTGCTGTGCGGTTGCATCCGGTCCGGCCTTTGAAGGTGCCGGAATAGCCTGCGGAATGCCTGGAATTGATGGAGCAGTAAGCCATGTGCGCTATGAAAAAGGTTTTCTGTATGATGTGATTGGCAATGTTTCACCAAAGGGTATGTGCGGTTCCGGATTGCTGGATTTAACAGCTATTCTGTTGGAACTGGAGATCATTGCTCCCGGTGGTCGACTGTTGCCGCCGGAGTTGGTGCGTCCGGAATTACGGCGCTATTTGGAGCGGGATGAGGACGGCAACGGAATTTTCTGCCTCACACCGGGGATAAAATTAACTGCCGCAGATGTACGAAATCTTCAATTGGCGAAGGCGGCCGTAGCAGCGGGTATTCAGGTTCTGTTGAAGCAAAAAGGAATGAAGTCAGAGCAAATAGACGGAGTTTATCTGGCAGGAGGCTTTGGAAATTATTTGTCTCCGGACAGTGCAAGGAAGATTGGTATGTTTCCACCGGATTTTTCCGGTAAAATTCACAGCTTTGGAAATTCTTCCCTTGCAGGTGCCTCTGCTCTTGCACTGGACCCGAAAAAATGGCCGCAGTTAAGCGAACTTACAAAAAAATGCAAGACCATTGTGCTTTCCGGAAATCCGGTATTTTCAGATTATTTCGCAGAGCACATGTCGTTTTAAATTGATGGAGGGTGCACTATGGAAATTTGTTTTCCCTTAATTTTAGACGGAGCAACCGGAACACAGCTGCAAAAGCGTGGGTTTACCGGCGATACAAGCACAGAACAATGGGTATTGGAGCACCCGGAGGCAATTCAAGAGGTACAACGTCGTTATGTTGCAGCGGGCAGCCAGGTGGTTTACGCTCCCACCTTCAGCGCCAATCGGCAGAAACTGGAGGAACGGCATGTTTTTAATCAAACGGAGGAATATAACGAGCGACTGACCGCAATTTCAAAAGAAGCAGTTGGCGGTAAAGCCTGGATCGGCGGAGACATGGCGCCAACAGGGCTGTTTCTCGCGCCGTTAGGTACGGCATCCTTTGAAGAATTGGTAGACATTTATACAGAACAGGTCGCAGGGCTTGAAAAGGCTGGCGTAGATCTTTATATTGTGGAGACCATGATGACCCTGTCGGATGCCAGAGCTGCGGTGTTGGCGATTCGGAGTGTCAGTGAAAAGCCTATATTTGTTACTTTTACCTGCGATGAAAACGGGCGCAGTGTGTCCGGTACCGATGTGGTTGCGGCGCTGACCGTGCTGCAGGGAATGGGGATCAGCGCATTCGGCCTAAACTGTTCCACCGGTCCGGAACAGATGCTGGTGCAGTTGAAACGCTTGCATCAATATGCCAGAGTGCCTTTGATCGCCAAGCCGAATGCAGGTATGCCGGTTATTGTGGACGGAAAGACGGAATATGATTGTCCACCGGAGGAGTTTGTCGGCTGTGTGGGAGAAATGTTGGCAAACGGCGTCAGCATTTTTGGCGGTTGCTGCGGAACGACAGAGGAACATATTGCGGCACTAAAACAGGCCTTGGATGGGGCAAAAGTCGTCTATCCTGCGCCGGAATTTGCGGACATGCTGCCTGCGTCGACAGAGAAAAATGCCTGTTATTTACCGGTTAATGCCGGACACGGGGAGGTGCTCTCGGCGGAAGGAGATCTGGAGAGTGCCCTCGCGGACGCGTTGGAAGATCCGCACCAGATGGTTGCACTGCGTATCGATGCGTGGGGGGATATCGATGCGTTAGCGGATGTTCAGTATCTGATTTCCAAGCCGCTGTGTATCGTGTGTGATGACGCAGAACTGCTGGAGGCGGCGCTGCGTACTTATCAGGGAAGAGCGTTGTATGAGGGAAGTCTTTCGGAGGACGTACTTCTTCCGTTGTGCGACCGATATGGCTTGCTGATTTGAATAAAATGAGCAACATTTCTGCCGAATAAAAGGCAGAAATGTTGCTTTTTTGATAATTTCATAAAATTAATCTTGCAAAAATATAGTGGATAGATTATAATTAGTTCAGTTATGGTGTTAAAAATTTAACAATAAAAAGAAAGGGCGTTGGGTCAAAATGGATTATTATGGCGAGTACCAAAGAAAACTTACCACGGTTGATGCAGTGCTAGAGTCGATTCGATCGGACAGCGTTCTGACGGCGTCTCAAGCTGCGAATGAGCCTACAGCGATTTTCGATCGACTGCATGAGCTGCATGGATTAGTGCATAATATAAAAATGTATGGCCCAATGTGTTGTTTTGCCCATCCATTTATGACAGACCCGATTTATCGGGATACATTTGATATCGACGTGGCATTTTTGATGCCGGATACAAGAAAGAGCCTGGCAAACAACTCCGTCAGTTATTTCCCGAGCCACATGCATGACGGCGCCCAGCGGTGGATGGCAGATAACGGTGTTCCGGACGTGTTTATTTGTGCTGTTTCGCCTATGGATCGGCATGGTTATTTTACAATTCCCCTTTGCCTTGCGCATGAGAGATCTTTTTTTGATGCGGCAAAAAAGGTAATTGTGCAGGTAAATCCCAATTTACCTCGTACACGGGGAGATACGGCAATTCATATCAGCGACGTGGATATGATTGTGGAAGCGGCGACAGAGCTGCCCTATTTGGAAAAATCAGAGCCTACCAGAATTGATAAAGCGATCGGTGGATATGTTTCTACTTTAATTCATGATGGCGACTGCATCCAGCTTGGTATTGGCGGAATACCGGATGCAGCGGCAATGTCGCTGATGGATAAACACGACCTTGGTTTGCACACGGAAATGCTGACCAATTCCATTGTAGATTTGATCAATGCAGGGGTTTTGACCAATAAAAAGAAAAACATCCACAAGGGACGCTGCATTTGCACCTTTGCACTGGGGACACAAGAATTATATGATATGGTAGACGACAACCCCGGAATTGAATTTTACAGCGGCTCCTATGTGAATGATCCCCGTGTTATCGGTCGAAATGACAATTTTGTTTCGGTGAATTCCGGTCTGGCGGTGGATCTGACGGGGCAGGTATGTTCGGAAAGCATAGGCTCTCAGATGTACTCCGGAAGCGGAGGGCAATGCGATTTCGCAGAAGGGGCGAACTACTCAAAGGGAGGGCGCAACATCATTTGTGTGAAGGCGGCCAGAAAAAACGATTCGCTGTCCTCCATTGTAGCGCAGCATGCCCCCGGCGGTGTGGTTACGCTGAGCCGAAACACAGTGGATTATATCATCACGGAATTCGGCATTGCGCCCATGCGCGGTCGTTCTGTGCGGCAAAGAGTGGAAAATTTAATTGCGGTGGCGCATCCTGATTTTCGCAGTGAATTGCGTCAACAGGCAGACCAATTGCATCTCTGGTAAGAGAAAACCCGGCTTGTGGGATCACAAGTCGGGTTTGTGCTTTGCTGTGTAAATTGAATGAATCGGATTATACTTGAAGAAGGTTCAGTAATTCTTCCGGAGGAATCGGTTTGGAAAAGTAGAATCCCTGAATCATGTCCAAACCCCAACTCTGCAACAAGTCCAACTCTTCTTTTGTTTCTACTCCTTCTGAGACCAGATTGTATCCCATAGTGAGCAAGGCAGAGACAATGCTGTGATAGAAAGCAGCAGTGCGCTCATCGGTGCAAATATGATTGAGCAGAGAACGATCCAATTTAACAACTGAAAACGGCAATTGCATTACTGTGTTCAGATTTGCGTAGCCGGAACCAAAATCATCCAGGCAGAGATCAATTCCGGCGGTATGAAATGTTTCGATGGTGTCAAGCAGACGCATGCTGTATTCGGTTGCAACGGTTTCTGTGATTTCAAATTGGAAGTAGTGATGCGGCAGGTCATATTCATCCATAATTTGCAGGAGGTTTCGGCCGCAATCTCTTCGGATGAGATCCAGCGGAGATAAATTTACCTTTACATTGCTGATCTGAGTCATCAGCGTGGATTCATTTTCTTTCATAAATTTGCAAATGCGTCGAAATTGAAGCTCACTGATTTGATCAATGATCTGCCGCTTCTCGGCCAGTTGAATGAAGATATCCGGACGAATCCAGCCAAGGGTAGGGTGTTTGAGCCGGCTCAGTGCCTCCAATGTGATGTATTGCCCGCGCTTCAGGGAATATACCGGCTGAAAATAGACTTGAAACAGGTCTTTTTCTATGGCAGTTACTAAAAACTGCTCTACTTCTTTGCTGTATCGGAACTGCTCCAGTTCCTTGTTGCCGCTCTCAATCAGTTCCATTGTTCCGTTGCGGAGCGCGATCGATTCTAAGTACTCCCCATACTCCAGAATGGAGCCGCTGTCAGACAGAAGATGAGCGTCCTGAATATCGCAGAAGAGGAAGGGCGTTGATGTAGCACCCGGAGTGCCGGAAACAGAGGAACGATCGAAGATGAAGTTTTTCTTGAGTTTTTCCAGCGTCAGATCGTGTTCCGATTTGGAACGGGTAAGAATCAGAAAGCGAGTGCCGCTGATGCGGTATACCGTGGCGCCGCACAACTGCTGCAATTTGACCGCTGTATCATAGAGCAGATTGTCACCGTTCTGTAAACCGACGATTTTATTCACACGATCCATTTGATAAAGGCTGATAATTATAACGTGAAAGGAATGGCCATGTTCAATCAACTCGTTGAACTTACGAATAATATACGGCTTGTCGTGCAGACCGGTGAGACTGTCCGTGTCGATATACGGATTGTTGATGGTAATAAACAAGACTAAAATACCAAGGCTTAACCCGAAGCTGGTCATCAGCAGATAGTTATTCAGACTTTGAATTACAACCCCGGCACTGGTAAACAGCAAAATTTCGGCCAAACTGGTGATTTTTTGAGTACCAAGAAAATTTCTCCATAAAAGGAGCAAAATAAATGCAACAAGGATGTGAATCAATGCACATTCGTACATCAGCATATACCACGAACCTGTGGTGTAGCCATGAACCGGGTCAAAGGAGAACAGCAATCCGGTCCATGGATTTGTGAGAATCACCGCAATCAGAAACGCAGTGGGCAACCCCTGAAGCACGATCAGCTTCGGAGAGAAAAGCTGCTCTTCTCTTAGGGACTCCGTATAGCAGAGAAGAGAAAAGGGCAGCAGAGCCTGAAAAAGATAAAATACAGTCGTAGTAAACATAACGCCGATTCCGCCGGTGTCATGTTCTAAAGCCATAAACACGGTGCTGAGCAATTCAAAGACGATATCCAGCGTGGACAGAACAGCGAGAATGAGGAATACCCGGGTGTTTAGATCTTTTGGCCGCTTTGTGTCGAAGAACTGCCATAGAATGACTGCCATCAGAATGATGGAAGCCAGTAAAAAATCTATGTTATAGTTCATGAAATTGGATCACTTTCATTTTCCTTTGCGTAAAATATCTTTGCTTAATGAACTGCTTCCGGTTTATCCGATTTGTCCAGATACATTAAGCGATCAGCTTCTCGAATGGCTTCGGAAATGGGATGAATATTGCACACACCGCCGATGCTGATGGAAAGTTGAATATCGGAGCAGTCTGTCAGTTCGATTGCATTAACCGCTGCCTTAATCTGTTCTTTCTTTTTGTCCAACATCTCCTGTGAAATCTGGGGAAAAAGCAGGACAAACTCATCTCCGCCGTAGCGGATCAAAACATCTGAGCCGCGCACACAGCTGCGGACGGTGGAGGCAACACTCAGAAGTGCGTTGTCTCCGGTTGGATGGCCATGAGTGTCGTTGATCTGCTTGAAGTTATCCACATCCATCACCATAACGCCCTCCATACCTTCCAGATGGGTGCGATAGGCCTCGAAATAGCGGCGGGAATATACTCCGGTCAGTGGATCAAGAAACAGTTCCCGTGCCTCGCCTCGACTGCGATCCAGCAAAAAGCGAGTGCCATTTGCGTCAATCCAACGGCCTTCATTCAGCTTGGATACTAATTCCATGACACAGGAGGCACCGTTGATGCAGACATAGCGGGAAATCACGTAGTACATGTCCGTTCCGGTAAATTCTAACTTGTTTAATTGCGTGCGCTCGGCATAGGCGCGGTTGGAGATGCAATTGGCGCAGCTGCCGTCTTCCCGCCAGAAGGCGTGGCAGTGTTCTTCCGTTCGGCGTAAAATTCCGTCGTCGCTCAGTTCCAACACGGTGTAAGTTAAAGGGTCTACCAGCCGCACAACGTCGAAAATCTCCTGCATTTGCCGGATATAAGCGGCAGTGGTTGAGATGGATGGAGCGGTATGTACAGTAAACTTACAGGCAGAGCATTCCGCATGCTGCTGTTTTTGCGTATCCGTCAGCTGTCCTACAGCGCCGATATAATGATCTGTTTTTGTAGCAGACCAGAGGGTACGTACCCGCAGATCAAACCAATGAAAATCCCGACCGACGGGCATTAACATGCTGATGCAAAATTCGTTGTTTTCCGGCGTTGTGGCTTGCATAGCGGTGCGCAGCCGCTGAAGATCTTCCTTTGTGATGGAAGAGGAGATGTTCTCGGAGGAACAATCCAATTTGGACTGACGGGAACAGGGAGGAGCGTCCCAGTTTGTCACCGTAGCGATATTGGCCAGGGCATCATAATCGAAGGAAATTCCTCCGGAGCAGGAAGCAAAAAAATTCGCTTTTTCAAATGTGTTATCCAGTAAACGCTGGTTTCGGTCGTTTTTTATAATCTTATTGTTTTGCAGCACATCGGCGGACAGTCGCTGTGTGCCGCGATAAAAATTCTGCCCCACGGCAGTTACCGCTAATTCGGTTCGAAGCTGAGCTTCGATATCCCGCAGACATTCCAGAAGCAGCGGATTAAAGGCACCGCACTCGCCGTTTAAGATCATGTCGATGGCTGTGTCGTGGTCGTAGGCCTTTTTGTAGCACCGCTCACTGGTCAGGGCATCGTATACGTCGGCCAGAGCCACTACCTGCGCAGAAAGGGGAATCTCCTCACCCAACAGGCGGTCGGGGTAACCGTGACCGTCCCAGCGCTCGTGATGCCAACGGCAGATTTCGAGGGCAGTTTGCACCAACGGTTCATTTTGGTAGACATTCAGCGCCTCCAGCATGGCAGCACCTGCAGTGGTGTGAGTTTTCATAATGGAGAACTCTTCCGGAGTGAGTGGACCGGGTTTGTTTAAAATTGCCTTTGGAATACTGATTTTTCCAATGTCGTGTAAGGCGGAAGCGGTGGCAATTTGGCGGATTACGGTTTCCGGAAGATCGTAGGCATCGGTGCGTTTTTTAATTGCACGCAGCAGCAGCTCTGTGGCAGTGCGAATGTGAATTACATGCTGGCCGCTTTCACTGTTGCGGAACTCGACAATGTGGCTGAGAATGGCAATCATGATATTGCTGTTTTTCTCGTTGTTGTAAATTTGCTGCGACACAATATCTGTCAGCCGCTTCTGTTTTGCAAACAAATTCAGCGTATTTTGCACACGTCTGCGGACGATATAGGTGTCAAAAGGGCGGCGAATGTAGTCAGTCACGCCTAAATTGTAGCATCGCTCCATGCTGGAGCGATCTTCTGTAGCGGTAATCATGACAACCGGAATCTCATCAATCCAATGAAATTCGTTCATGCACGCCAAAACCGAAAAACCATCTATTTTAGGCATGGTAATGTCCAGCAGCACGAGATCAAGATTCAAATTTTCCTGAAGAATCTGAATGGCCTGTGCCCCGTCTTCTGCTTCCATGTAATCATATTCATTGCCCAGTATATCCATCAGCATGGCGCGGTTTACTTCAGAATCATCAACAATAAGGATTTTTTGTCTATTCATAGCATAGCAGTACGTTCCGATCCCCGGAGAAGAACGCCTTCCTCCTTATGACGGTTAAAACTTAGATACGGAAATTATATAATGAATTAAAATAAAAAGGAAGAGAAAAGAAAAAATTATTTAACAATAAGGGGAAGGGGAGACAAAATTTCTTTATGCTTAATGTTTACTATTTCGCTTTTAAGTGGTAAAATGCTGAAAGATAAGATCTGAACGAAAAAGGAGAGTGATGAAATGCCGCGTCCGACCAAACGGGAACGATCCAGTGCGATGTATGAAACCATCCTGAAACTGCAATCTGTGGATGAGTGTATTCATTTTTTTGAGGATCTCTGTGCGGCAACCGAACTGAGCGCAATGGAGCAGCGCTTTGATGTTGCCTCTCTTTTGTTAGAAGGTAAGGTTTATACAGACATCATGGAATCGACTAAGGCAAGCAGTGCGACGGTCAGCCGCGTAAATCGTATGCTGAATTATGGTACGGGCTGTCTGGGTGAGGTCATTTCCAGAGATGCAGAGGAAAAAGCTGATTGATTGAAAAGGGAGCTGAAAAAGAACCCAGTGTTCTTTTTCAGCTCCCCTTTGTTATAACTTTATTAGCTCTTTGGGTGAGTGCGTGATGTCGATACAGCCGTCTGCGGTGAGCAGGATGACGTCCTCAATTCGGACGCCAAACTTGCCGGGCAGATAGATTCCGGGTTCTGCGGACACAGTACAATGCAAAGGCATTGGTTTTTTGTTCGCGGAGCGAGCACCGGGATTTTCATGAATTTCAATGCCGAGAGAATGACCAAATCCGTGGCCGAAATAATCGCCATAACCGGCAGAGCGGATAACGTCGTGAGCGGCGTTATGAATATCGCAACCGGGTACACCGGCTCTGGCAACAGAAATGCCGGCTAATTGAGCCGCTAATACAGTGTGGTAGACTCTGTCCATTTCTTCCGTCGGCTCACCGACACAGACCGTGCGGGTCATATCGGAGCAATAACCATCGTAGACACAGCCGAAGTCCATCGTAACAAAATCGCCTTTGCAGATCTGCCGCTCTGTGGGAATTGCGTGGGGCATGCTCCCGTTTTCGCCGGAAGCAACGATAGGATCAAATGAATTTCGCTGCGCGCCGAAGGACATCATGAGGTAAGTGAGTTTTGCGGCGATTTCCACTTCTTTCACACCGGGATGGATATCATTGAGAATTTCTGAAAAGGCACGGTCTGTGATGGCTTGTGCCTGTTTCATCCGTGCAAGCTCTTCTTCGTCCTTGCTGGCACGAAGTTGGTTCAAAATGGCTTGAGCGGGCACAAGAGTGACGCCGGAAGGCATGGCCAGTCGTACGCTGTTGAATTCGGCAACTGTCATTGCACCTTCTTCAAAACCAATACGCGTTAAATGATCCGATTGAATGTGTTCACGCGTAAACTCCAAATGCCCTTTTCCGTTGCCAACCAGCGACAGGGAAATTCCATCTAATTTTTGCGCTGCTTCGATGTAACGGCTATCGGTCGAGTAATAGGTCTTCTTTTGCGTGATCAGTACATATCCTTCTCCATGGAAGCCAACCGCATAGAATTCTCCGGGGGCACTGGTAATCAAAATAGCATCCAGTTGGTTTTCTTCCAACTTTGCAGCAATTTGTTTTAAATGATTCATATAAAATCGCCTCTCTCAATCATTTTTTCCATTCACGTTTGTCCGGACTGCACATTCGGAAAGGTGTTTCGATTCCATAACGAAAGGCCCGAAAGGCATTGTCAATGGCAAGAGGATGAACAAGAATGGTATGAATATCGGATCGGTTTCCACCGAGAATATCGGTAAAAATCTGGTCGCCGATGATGGCTGTTTCTGCAGCACTTACTCCGTTTATTTCCAATGCTTTTGCGAAACCGGGCTTTTTGGGTTTGCCGGCATGTTTTAAATAGGGAATATCCATTGCATGGCAAAACTCATCTGCTCTGGTTGCTTTGCGACTGTTGGAGAGTACAAAGAGGGTGATGCCATGGGACTTTACCTGCGCTGCCCATGCCAGCAGTTGGGCAGAGGGCTGCCGTTCTGAATAGCGGGCTAAGGTATTGTCCAGGTCAGCAAGTAAGAGACGAATTCCTCTCTGCTGCAGACGAGCCAGGTCTAGCGTATAAATGCTTCGGCAAAGTTGATTTGGTACAAGTGAAAAGGGCATTCTGTCTCCTCCGGTTACAGGATGATTCTATTATATCGTATATTATATTGGAGGACAAGGCATGTGTCCGAATATGATAACAGGCCCCCTGTGTAACCACAGGGGGCCTGCAACAGAATCATCAATAGAACTTTTTACGGTTCTTACGGGCAGCCTCAGACTTCTTACGACGTTTGACACTGGGGCTCTCGTAATGCTCACGGCGACGCACCTCGGCCAAAACACCGGACTTGGCGCAGCTGCGCTTGAAGCGCTTCAGGGCGCTATCCAGAGATTCATTTTCTCTTACGCGGACTTCAGACATCTAATTTCCCTCCCTCCGAAATGCCCAGGGAGATATATAACAACAGGGCACGAACAGCCAAAATATTAGCCTTACTACGATATTTTACGCTGGTGAAGGCAATCTGTCAAGACTAAGTTTTGGTTCTCAGAAAAAATTTAAAAAAGATTATGCCTTCGGCTTGAGGATCAGATTGATCAGGCGGTTTTTGACCAGGATCACCTTTACAATTTCCATACCGTCAGTATACTTAGACAGTTTGCTGTCGGCAAATACGGCGGCCACAGCAGTGTCTTGGTCGCAGTCGTTGGGAACTTCCACGTTGCCGCGCATCTTTCCGCCAATCTGGACCGCAAGATTTACTTTGGCGGCCACAGTCTTGCTCTCGTCATACTCTGGCCATTTCTGCTGGCAAACCATGCCATCGCATCCCAGATTGCTCCACATTTCCTCGCAGATATGGGGAGCTACAGGGGACAACATCAATACAAGCGCTTTCAAATCGCCCTTTGTCAGACCGTTGGTGTAAAAACTGTTGACCAGACTCATCAAAGTGGCGATGGCAGTGTTGAACTTCATTGCCTCAATATCATCATTGACTTTGCGGATGGCCTTGTGGATTTCAGCGACATTTGCCTCAGAGTATTCCAGACTGTCACTGGCCAGATCCTGCAGATTCCATACGCGATCGAGGAAACGCTTGCAGCCGGCAACTGCCTTGGGAGACCACGCGGCTGCCTTGGCAAAGTCACCGATGAACATGATATAGGTGCGCATGGTATCAGCACCGTATTCCTTTACGATGTCATTGGGATTCACCACGTTGCCGCGGGACTTTGACATCTTTTCGCCGCCTTCACCCAGAATCATGCCATGGCTGGTGCGTTTATGATACGGCTCTGCGTAAGGAACAACGCCAATGTCGTGGAGGAAGTTATTCCAGAAACGACTGTACAGCAGGTGCAGAGTGGTGTGCTCCATGCCGCCGTTATACCAGTCTACCTGTCCCCAGTAGTCCAATGCTTCCTTGGAAGCAAGGGCCTCCGCGTTGTGAGGGTCCATGTAGCGCAGGAAGTACCAGGAAGAGCCGGCCCACTGAGGCATGGTATCGGTTTCGCGTTCGGCCTTGCCTCCGCAGCAGGGGCAGGTTGTTTCGACCCATTCCCGCATGGCAGACAGGGGAGACTCACCGTCATCGGTTGTTTCATAGCTTTCCACATCCGGTAAGACCAAAGGAAGCTGATCCTCGGGGAGCGGCACATAACCGCATTTGGAGCACTTTACGATGGGAATTGGTTCGCCCCAATAACGCTGGCGGGAGAAAACCCAGTCGCGGAGCTTGTAATTGACCTTTGCATGACCGATTTCCTTTTCCTCCAAGTAATCAATCATCGCCTTTTTGGCTTCTTCTACGGTCATCCCGGTCAGGAAACCGGAGTTTACCATCACGCCGGTAGCAACATCAGTGAAAGCCGCTTTCTGCACATCTACAGCTTCCCCATTTTCAGAGGCAACGACCTGAATGATGGGCAACTCAAATGCCTTGGCAAAATCCCAGTCACGGGTATCGTGAGCGGGAACAGCCATGATGGCACCGGTGCCATAGCTGGCAAGAACATAGTCAGAAATAAAGATGGGGATTTCTTTCCCGGTCAGCGGATTGATGGCGCTTACGCCTTCCAGTTTGACACCGGTTTTTTCTTTTACTAATTCGGTACGTTCAAAATCTGATTTGGCAGCCGATGCAGCAACATAGGCCTGAACGGCATCATAATTTGTCAGTTTGTCCGCCCATTTTGTGACATAAGCATGTTCCGGTGCAATAACCATATAGGTAGCGCCGAACAGTGTGTCGCAACGGGTGGTGTAAACAGTCAGCACATCTCCTTCGGTTGTGTTGAAATTCACCTCAGCACCGGTAGAACGGCCGATCCAGTTCTTCTGTTGGGTGGACACGCGGGGCAAAAAGTCCACTGTATCCAAGCCGTCAATCAGTTTTTGTGCATATTCTGTAATTTTTAACATCCACTGGCTTTTTTCTTTGCGGATAACAGGAGCGCCACAGCGTTCACAAACGCCGTTGACAACCTCCTCGTTTGCCAGCACGCACTTACAGGAGGTGCACCAGTTTACAGGCATACTGGTCTTGTAGGCCAGACCTTTTTTGAACAGCTGCAGGAAAATCCACTGCGTCCACTTATAGTAGTCAGGCTCAGTGGTGTTAATCTCTCTGTCCCAATCGAAGGAGTAACCCAGCATTTCCAACTGTTTACGGAAGTTGTGAATGTTGTCGGCGGTTACTTTGGCAGGATGAATATGCATCTTGATGGCGTAATTTTCAGTGGGAAGACCAAAAGCGTCATAGCCGATGGGGAACAATACATTGAACCCATCCATGCGTTTTTTTCGGGCGATGACATCCATCGCGGTATAGGGACGGGCATGACCTACATGCAGTCCCTGACCGGAGGGATAAGGGAATTCCACAAGACCATACCATTTCTTTCTGGTCGTGTCGCCGGTGACGGCGTGAAAAACATTGTCTTCCTTCCAGCGCTGCTGCCATTTTTGCTCAATGGCGGAAAAATCATACTTCAATTTGATCACGCTTTCTTACAAATTAACTCAAAAGCGGAATTATTCCGCTTCTATATACGGGGTAATATCTACCGGCTCTGCATCCGCCCAGAGGCGCTCCAGGTCGTAAAAGTCACGCTCTTCTTCCAGAAACACATGAACAACAACATCGGAGAAGTCCAGCAAAACCCAACCGCCGTCGCGAAAACCTTCTTTGTGATGCAGTTCGCCGCCAACGGCTTCAACCTCCTCTTCGCAAATGTCGCAAAGAGCTTTAATCTGAGTAGTTGAGCTGGCGGTGCAAAGCACAAAGTAGTCAGCCAGAGTGGTTAATTCTCCGGTGTGGAGTACCTGTAGGTTCTTTCCTTTTTTCTTATCCAGTGCCTTGACGGCAGCAGCCATAGTATCAATGGATTCAGCCATTGGAATGCTCCTTCCTGAGGAAGTCCAGTGCTTCCTGTGTGTTTTTATGAACGGGACTTCCGTGGCTGGAGATGTCTTCCACGCTCATCTCTAGACCCAACAAAACCGCGGCATCCAGGTCTTTGTAGACCAGTTTGCGAAGTTTCTTTACGCCGTCGAAATCCCGAGTGGGTTCCATATAGTCTGCGATGTAGAGAATTTTTTCCATCTGCGTCATATCCGGTTTCCCGGTGGTGTGCCAGTAAATTGCATCGCAGACAACATCCGGCATGCCGTATTCGTATCGGGCGATGGCGGAACCGGTTTTTGAGTGAAGCAGTTTGACGGATATTTTTTCTAAATCGTCCAAAATGATATCATATTTTGCGCACAAAGACAACTGCTCTTCCAGATTGAGGTATTTTGTGCAGTCGTGCAAAATTGCTGCGGCACGCGCCAGATTTTCATCCTCGCCCCAACGTCGGGCCAGCTTCACCGCTTCCTGTTCGCAACCCCGTACGTGGGGAATTCGTTTTGCGCGAATCATGGAATAAGAACAGGCGCGTAAGTCTGCCCAATCCAAATGTTTCAGGTCGGCATTTGTTCCATAAAGTTTATGGCGCAAAATATAACCATAAACGGACTCATCCAATGCCCGGGGACGTTCTCCGGCAGCTAGTTGTTCCCGTAGTTTGGTTGAACTGGTCTCAACCAAATCTGGAACAGAAATTGTAGTGATTTTTGCCTGATAAGCGTCGGACAGGTATTTTTCCTGTGCGGCAAACTGCGCTGCTTCTTCCTGCGTTGTGCGGCTGAAGGCACAGATATGTGCCATAGAGAGAATGGACTCCGGTTCATGCCATTGATGCAAGCTCAAAAACATATCGCTGCCGACAAGAAGCCACAGTTCATCCTTTGGATATGCGCATTTTAATGCTTTCAAGGTGTCGCTGGTATAGCTCTTTCCGTTGCGCTCCAACTCCAGAGGCAGCACTTCAATCGGAATTTTAAGCCCAAGTCGGTCAGCGGCCAGTTTTGTCATCGCCAATCGATGTTCGTTGGATGCACCATTCAGAGCAAGTTCCTTATGAGGAGGCACACCGGCGGGGATAAGCAACAGTTTATCCAACTTTAGTGCGGAAACTGCCGCTTGAGCGGCTGCCATATGTCCAAGGTGGATGGGATCGAAAGTTCCGCCGTAAATGCCGATTTTCATTTCAGCATCACTTCCTGACTAAAACGATTTTATCCTTCTTGTCTTTGCGATGAGAGGGACGATACAGCACGAATTTCGAACCGATGACCTGCACCTGTTCACTGCGGGTTTGTTTGCTCAGTTGCTCGCAAATTTCACGGGCGGTATACTCACAGGTTTCCAGCACCTTGCCCTTTACCAGTTCACGGCTTTCCAAGGCATCATTTGCCTGGGTGATCAGATTTTCGCCGATTCCGTCCTTACCGACAATTAAAATGGTGTCAATGCCGTTGGCAAGGCTTCTCAGCTGAGCACGCTGTTTGCTTGTTAATTCCATTCATTACCATCCTTGCTTTGTTCTTTTCGATAGTCCGCCAGTTTTTGAGATAATGCGCGGATTGCTGCTGCACGATGAGAGCAATTTTCTCTTTCCTCCATTGTCATTTCAGCCAGGGTTTTGCCATGAGTGGGGACATAAAAGACCGGATCATACCCAAAACCCCCGGTGCCTTTCGGAACAATGGTGATTTTTCCGGGCAATTCACCTCTTGCAGAAACGATATCTCCGTTGGGGAAAACACAGGTGATAACAGAAACAAACTTTGCGTTTCGATCGTCACTGCCGTTCAGGTTTTTCAGGAGTAGATGATATCGTTGGGAATCATCAAGCCCGTCTCCGCCATAGCGAGCTGTATGAACACCGGGGGCGCCGTTGAGGGCATCAACACAGAGACCGGAATCATCGGCGATAGCCAGCATATGTGTTCTATCGGCTACTGTGCGTGCCTTTAACAGGGAATTTTCTTCAAAAGTTGTCCCGGTTTCGTCGACTTCAATGTTCAGCCCTAAATCGCTTTCCAGCATCAGCTGAATACCCAAAGGGGCCAACCACAACTGCATTTCCTTTAATTTGCCGGAGTTGTGACTTGCCAATACCGCTTTCACAGTAAATCCCCCAAAAGTTCACGCTGCAGCTTGTTCAGCTCATCGATACCCTTAGCGCAAAGCTGCACCAGAGTTTGCTGTTCTTCCAGAGAAAAAGCACGACCCTCTCCAGTACCCTGAATCTCAATTAACTTCTTATCTTCCGTCATTACGCAGTTCAGATCTACCATTGCGCTGGAATCTTCATAGTATTGCAGATCCAGCATGGGAACATCGTCGACAATACCGGCAGACACAGCGGCCACTTGATGAATAATGGGATTTTCGGTCAGAAGACCGTCCTTCATCAGTTTCTGAACCGCCAATGCCAGTGCAACAAAACCGCCGGTAATGGACGCAGTGCGGGTTCCGCCATCTCCCTGAAGCACATCGCAGTCAATGGTGATTTGACGTGGACCTAATTTTTGCATGTCAACGGCGGCACGCAGGGAACGACCGATCAGACGCTGAATTTCTGCACTGCGGCCATTTAGTTTTAATTTTGCAATGTCCCGCTTGGAGCGGCTGCGGTTGGCACGGGGCAGCATGTTATATTCTGCTGTTACCCAACCTTCGCCTTCCGGAACATGAGGAGGAACACGTTCTTCTACAGAGGCGGTAATATTGACGTGGGTACTGCCGCATTTGATGAGGACGCTTCCCTCTGCAAATTCATTCACATTGGGGATAATTGTGACGGGGCGCATTTGATCGTTGGCCCGTCCGTCTCGTCTAGCCATGCTGATTTCCTCCCTTAAATAAGTGCGTCTGCAAAGGCATCCGGATCAAACGGCTTCAGATCCTCCATGCCTTCGCCAACACCTGCAAATTTAACCGGTACGCCGAGTTCCTGAGCGATGGCAATGGCAATTCCGCCCTTGGCGGTGCCATCCAGTTTTGTCAGCACAATGCCTGTAATACCGGCTGCTTCTTTAAATTGTTTGGCTTGAATCAGTCCGTTTTGACCGGTAGTGGCATCTAAAACCAGCAGAGTCTCCCGGCTGCAGTCCGGGCATTCCCGGTCGATAACCCGGCTGATTTTGTTCAACTCGTTCATCAGGTTCGCTTTGTTGTGCAGACGGCCGGCTGTGTCAATCAGCACAACATCTGCACCTCTCGCTTTGGCGGCCGAGAGGGAATCAAAAACAACGGCGGCAGGGTCAGCTCCTTCTCCTTGCTTGACAATCTCCACTCCGCAGCGTTCTGCCCAGATGGTCAGCTGCTCTGCTGCTGCGGCCCGAAATGTGTCTGCGGCAGAGAAGATGACCTTTTTCCCTTGCTCCTTCAGATTATGTCCGATCTTTCCTATTGTTGTGGTTTTTCCGACACCGTTTACGCCAATGAAAAGCACCACAGACGGTTTGGAATTCTGATCAAGAGCCAGATCGTCTACGCGCATCATTTCCGCCAGAATTTCCTTCATGCAGGTACGCGCGCCTTCCACATCCTTGATGTGTTCTGCACGTACCCGGCGACGGAGCTCTTCTACCGCCTTGAGTGTGGTGTCCATTCCCATGTCGGCCAGAATGAGGGATTCTTCCAACCCATCATAAAAACTGTCGTCCAACTTGCTGAAGCCGTTGAAAATACCAAGTTTTTTGATTTTATCAAAAAAGCCCATACGGAACTCTCCTTTCAGAGTTTGACTTTATTTAATGTTCAGTTCCCGCTCAGCATCATTCAGATTGATGGTTAGCATACGGGATACACCTTGTTCCTGCATAGTAATGCCATACAGTACATCCGCTTCTTCCATGGTTCCGCGGCGGTGCGTAATGCAGATAAATTGAGTGTGATCGGTGATGGAACGCATATAGCGGGCAAAACGAGTGACATTTGCGTCGTCCAATGCCGCCTCAATTTCGTCCATCACGACAAACGGAGTGGGACGAACTTTTAAAATGGAAAAATACAAAGCAATGGCAACAAAGGCCTTCTCACCGCCGGAGAGAAGAGAAATGATTTTCAAGCTCTTTCCGGGGGGCTGCACCTTGATCTCAATGCCGCAGTTTAAAATGTCATCTTCGTCTTCCAGTTCCAGAGATGCCTTTCCTCCGCGGAACAGTTCCTGGAAGGTTTGAGTAAAGGACTCGGAAATTCGTTCAAACTGAACGGCGAATATCTGCTTCATTTCCTCTGTTATGGATCCGATAATTGTTCCCAACTCTGTTTTGGAACGTTCAACATCAGAACGCTGATCAACAAGGTAGGTGTACCGCTCATTGACTCGCTGAAATTCCTCAATTGCACCAACATTTACGTTTCCAAGACCGCTGATGGAACGCTTCAGTTCTGAGATGCGTCGCGTGGCCTGAGAGAGATTTTCAATTTCCTGACGCTGTTTTTCAGCCTCGGAGTGAGAAAGCTCATAGCTATCCCAAAGCTTATCCAAAATCTGCTTTTCTTCCAGTTCGGCGGACACCTTCTTTTGCTCCAAGCGAGCAACGGCACCTTCTAATGCCAGCAGCTGTTCATTCTTTGCGCGTGCTTCCTTGTCTGCCTGATTTCTCTGCGCTTCCAGCTGTAAACGAGCCTGTGTCAGCTGATGCAGAGCCTGTTCCTGTTGAATCCGGTCGCCGCTTCGACTTTTCAATTGCTGTTCTTTTTCTGCAATTTCGGCATTCAACAGTTGGTCTCGCTGGCTACAGACATCGATCTGGGCGCGGCGTGTATCCTGATCGGTAGACAGACCGTCCTGCAAAGCGATCAGTTCCTCTTTAGTGTGGATCACTGCGCCTTCCTCTGCGTCCAGGCTGGCTAATTCCATTTTTAATCGGGCAATTTCATCAAACAGAGACTGGCTTTGCTGCCGGGCGGCATTCGCTCCGGCAGATTTGCCCTCGGCTTCCGCCTGAAGAGCAGCAGCTTCACCTTCCAGTTCTGTAATACGCACGCGTGCGGCTTCTGCTTCTGCTTCGGCTTTTGCAATGCGTTGAGAAAGGACGGACAGTTCCTCCTGATATCCGGTTTGTCCGCGTTCCAATCCGTCCAGTAGGATCTTATATTGCCCAACCTCGCCCTCTAATTTGAGAATGGAGGTGTCTAATTCCTGCTTCTGGCTTTGGGCAACCTCCAGATCATATGCGGCGCGATTTGCTTCCCGCTGCGCTTCCTCCGCACTTTGTTTTGCGGAGGAGAGTTTCTCACGAAGAGAGGTGATTTGCTGGTTCAGCCGTTCCAACTCATTGGAACGGGAAAGAATGCCTGCGCTGCGGCTGACACTGCCGCCGGTCATGGAACCACCGGCGTTTAATACCTGCCCGTCCAGTGTGACAATGCGGTAGCGGTGGTGATAGGCACGGGCGATTCTGATTGCCGAGTCCATATCTTCTGCGATGATCACTCGACCCAGAAGATTGGCAAAGATATTTTGATATTGGGCATCATAGCTGATCAATTGAGCTGCAATGCCAATGAAACCGGAATGTTGTTCCAGACCGTTTTCCTGAATAGAGTTTGGCCGAATGGCATCCATGGGAAGAAAGGTGCATCGACCGCCGTCGCGCCGTTTTAAATAGGCAATAGCGGCCTTACCGTCCTCTTCCCGCTCGACGACAATGTTTTGCATCGCACCGCCCAATGCAATCTCAATGGCGACGGCATATTGATCCGGTACCTTTAACAAGCCTGCAACAGGGCCGCGGATTCCGGTGAGTTGGCGCCGGTCTGCGCTTTGCATCACGACTTTAACTGCCTTGGAGTAGCCTTCGTAGAGCTTTTCCATTTCGGAGAGCATACGAATGCGGCTGG
This sequence comes from Bacteroides sp. CAG:927, assembly GCA_963660915.1. GTDB lineage: Bacteria > Bacillota > Clostridia > Oscillospirales > Oscillospiraceae > UMGS1766. The sequence goes on from CAVLAO010000013.1 coordinate 28,512, forward strand.
AAACTGCGTTTTCTTCCATCGTCAGTTGCATGCTTTGGTCGCTTGCAGCGGTCAGCTTTTTTTTGCGGGATTGAAGTCGGAGTTCATGACCGGAGATCACATTGGCAAGGTTATCCCGGCGAGAATGCAATTTTTCCAACTCGGTTTGCCGAGTATCAAATTCTGCCCTTGCAGTTGCTATGCGATCAGCGGTATCCTGGATTGCGGAAGTTAAACTGGCTTTTCGGCCCGTCAACTCCTGCTGGGCGGCGGCCAGTGCACTGAGCAATGCCCTTGCATCTCCGGCAGAGGCATTTTGCAAGGCTACCTTTTCCTGCAGGGCTTCCATTTCCTGATCCAAATTGCCGACGGCTTGACGATTTCTTGCTTCTTCCGTCTCCTTTTGCTGCAATTGTTGAGAGAGTGTTTCACGGAGAGAATGAATTTCGGCTAAACGACGCACGCGATCGGCAATTTGACCGGCGATGGATTGAGCGCGTTCACTTTGTTGATCCATTTCCTGCTGAACCCGGTTGGCATTCTCCAGGTTGTTTTTCACTTCTGTTTTCAGGACAGCAATCGCGGATTCCAATTCATTGGCGGCTTCATCTAATCTGGAAAGCGTTGCGCGGATTTGCTCTGCTTCTAATTCTTTGCCCTGCATTTCACCGGTTAAAGCCTCTGCCTTGGCATAGAGGGCTTCCTGTCCCCTTGCAGCATCGTCTCTATCCTGTACGGCGGTTTCGTAATCACAGGCCAACTTGCGGTTGTTTTCACGCAGACGATCCAGCTGTTCCATCCAGACAGAAATCTCCAGCCCGCGCAGTTCGTCCCGGTAAACAAGATATTTTTTTGCTTTTTCCGATTGGATGCGCAGCGGTTCTACCTGCAGTTCCAGTTCCTCGATTTTGTCAGAAATACGCAAAAGATTGTCTGCGGTTCGCTCCAGTTTCCGCTCAGCTTCTTCTTTACGGTGGCGATAACGGGAAATGCCGGCGGCTTCTTCAAAAATTTCTCTTCGGTCAGCACTTTTGACCGATAGAATGGCATCTACCTTTCCCTGCCCGATGATAGAGTAACCTTCACGGCCAAGACCGGTGTCCATAAGCAACTCGTTAATATCCTTTAAGCGGCAGGAAGACTTGTTAATGAAGTATTCACTTTCGCCGGAACGGTAGTAGCGGCGGGTTATCATTACCTCTGTTTCAGGACGGTCAAAGATGTGCTGGGTGTTGTCTAAAATTAACGACACCTCGGCATAACCCATTTGCTTGCGCTTTTGGGTCCCGCCGAAAATAACATCCTCCATTTTGCCGCCTCGAAGTGCACGAGAGGACTGCTCCCCCATAACCCAGAGAATTGCGTCGGAAATATTCGATTTTCCGCTGCCGTTGGGACCGACAATGGCAGTAATATCCTCGCCGAAAGTGAGGACAGTCTTATCGGGGAATGACTTGAATCCCTGAATCTCTAAGGCTTTTAAATACAAAGAGTGCACCTCTAATCACAAAATGAGCATAATAACTCAAGCTAGCATATCATTATATCAATACAACGAAAAAAAAGCAAGGAAACACAAGGATGCGGTGCCATAATGCATGTAGCGTTACAATGGTTTTAATCGACATAGGAAAAATTTTGTGCTCTATGCAACATTTTTCTTCAAACCACTTGAAATTTTCTGCAATATCGGATACTATTTAAATGGTACACATACCAAGCAACAAATAAGGATTACATGTTATGAGAAAAGACGGAATAGCAACCAAGAAAAAAATACTTACCGTGTGTGTTCGCCTGTTTTTGGAGCAGGGCTACAAGAACACCACGGTCACACAGATTACCGAACAAGCGCAGGTTACAAGGAGCAGCTTTCAGCATCTGTTTCCAACCAAGGACGCTGTTTTAACGGAGTTGGCAGGAACCATGTTTGACGGTCAGTTCGGAGTGGCAAAAAGTATTGCAAGCGATAGCCTGCCGCCAATTTACATTTATGCCGTGGAAACTGCAGTTCAGCTCACATTAACCGAGCTGAACGAAAATTTGCGGGAAATCTATATCGAAGCCTATACCCAGCCGAGTACGGCGGAATTTATCTATCTGCACACCACGGCGGAATTGAAAAAGATTTTTGGCGCAAGCTTTCCCGATTATACCGACAGCGATTTTTATGAAATGGAAATCGGTACATCGGGGCTGATGTGCAACTATATGGCGCGGAAATGCGACATCCATTTTCCGCTTGATCACAAAATAAACCGCTTTTTAACTGCGGCAATGCGTGTGTATAAAGTGCCGGAGGAAGAACAGGAGAAGGTGCTTGCCTTTGTGGCAGGGCTGGATATAACGGCAATGGCAAAGGATGTGATGTGCAAGCTGTTTATATTGCTGGAAATGAAATTTGACTTTAAACTGCCGACCGACGACGAAACGGAGGGAACGCGATGAAAAAGAAAATACTGAGCCTTCTACTTGCGTTGAGCCTTGTGATGGCACTTGTTCCGATGACAGCGTTTGCAGAAGAAAATGAGCAAAACAGTAAAACCACGATCACCACCGTGGATGAGCTTTTGCAATTTGCAAAAGCGGTAGATAATGGTGAATATGATGACAAGGCAGATGCGATTGTATCGCTTGATGCCGATTTGGATTTGACGGGTGTTGCGTGGACACCGATTG
>CAVLAO010000014.1:0-380 GCA_963660915.1 Bacteroides sp. CAG:927
GAAGCTCTCCAGCAAAGCACTTAGCTTGCCACTCCGGATCTTTATATACTTTGACTTCCTTATTAGTAAAGTTTCTTTCAAGCTTAAATCCGCAAAAGCAAATAGTAAAATAGTGACCAAGTTCGTGAGCGATTGTCATTCTGTCTCTACCATTGCCGTCACAAGCACCATCATACACGCTCTGCTTAATACGGATATGACCAGTAAGAGCATTTGTATCAGCGTGAGTTCCAAAAGGCAATTCGTTGTCTTCTACTATTTCATAGCTGAAATTATCCTGAATTTCAGCAAGCACATCTAATAGTTCGACAACAGGGAAATACTTTTCATTTTCTAAATTGAAGAATCTCCTTAGAATTAAAGCCAAATCTCTGAGGTCT
>CAVLAO010000014.1:390-30907 GCA_963660915.1 Bacteroides sp. CAG:927
ATAATATATTCTGTCAAACTATTCCTCCTCTTCCTTTCGCTTCAAGATTGCAAAAATCTTTTTACTGGTTTCTTCATCTAAGCTGTCAAAATGTCTGGCAAAGCATATTGCGAGTTCACGGTTGCCAGAAGAAATATTCTTAATATTTAATTCAACGGTTTCTCCTGATTCGATAACGGCTGATTGCAAGTCATCTTGTTGTTTCGTTGAAAGATTGTACAAGTCTGTTAATTTGTCATACCAAGAATCAGGCATTTTTTTCTTACCATTTTCAACAGCTGACAAAAAAGCTGAGGAAACATTTAAGTTTTCCGCCATGTCTTTGAGTTTTTCACCATGCTGTAATCTTAGCTTTCTCAAAAAAACTCCAAGTATTGTGCTCATAGCGCTCCCCCCTCTCTCATTTCTTAACCAAACTAGGTTAATACTAGTATACATCTATTTCACATTATTTGTCAACCGATTTAGGTTAATTTTGCAGCATAATCAAATAACATCTCTAGTGAGCACTCTCTTGCGGTATGCAAATTCATCTTACACAGGTGATCTTTGTTATCAAAATCACAACTGCGCAAGAGTTTATTGATGTAACGGAAAGATTGACGACAAAAATTTAAGAAAATCCACATAAAATAAAAAAAGTGTAACTCCACATCTGGAATTACACTTTTTTTGATACTTCCTTATTTGATTTGCCCAGGGCTAATCCGCAAAGGATTTTGTATTCGATGAAAACGGAAGCGAACTCAGGTCAACTGGAACTGACCGGTATAGAGCTGATAATATCTGCCCTTCTGATCCAGCAGTTCCTGATGGCTGCCCTTTTCCACAATCTCGCCGGCCTCGATTACTGCGATGGCGTTGGCGTTGCGGATGGTGGACAGACGGTGTGCAATGACGAACACCGTGCGGTTCTCCATCAGCGCATCCATACCCTTGCTGATGTGTGCCTCAGTGCGGGTGTCGATGGAGGAGGTTGCCTCATCCAGCACCATAACCGGGGGATCTGCCACCGCAGCGCGGGCAATGGCCAGCAACTGGCGCTGACCCTGACTCAGGTTTGCACCGTCGCCGGTAACCATGGTCTGGTAGCCGTCCGGCAGACGGCGGATAAATCCATCGGCATTGGCGGTTTTCGCCGCAGCGATGCATTCCTCATCCGTAGCATCCAGCCGGCCGTAGCGAATGTTGTCCATTACGGTTCCGGTGAACAGGTGGGTGTCCTGCAGCACTGCGCCCAGAGAATGGCGGAGGGAATCCTTCTGGATGTCCTTCACGTCGATGCCGTCATAGGTAATCGTGCCGGACTGAATCTCATAAAAACGGTTAATCAGGTTGGTAATCGTCGTCTTGCCTGCACCGGTAGAACCGACGAAAGCAATCTTCTGCCCCGGCTTTGCATAGACATTGATGTGGTGAAGCACTTCCTTCTCCGGCACATAACCGAAGCACACGTCATGGAAGCGCACATCACCCCGCAGATCCACCAGTCGGAAGCCGCCGTTCTCCGGCACCTTCCACGCCCAGTGCTCCTTCTGGCCGGCCGGTTCTCTGCCCTCGCAGAGAACGTGATTCTCGTCCCAATGGGCCTGTACCAGAGTCACCTTGCCGCCGTCAACCTCCGGCTCGGCGTCCATAACCTCAAAGATGCGCTCAGCACCGGCCATAGCCGCCAACACGGTGGTCATCTGCATGGCAACCTGGTTGATGGGCTGAGACAACTGCTTTGCATAGGTCAGGAAGGAAACCAGACCGCCCACGTCAAATCCGCTGACTACGCTGAGGATACCGCCCAACACAGCGGTGACTGCATAGCCTACGTTGGTCAGCTGAGCGGAAATCGGCATCATCATCATGGAATAGGTGGTAGCACGGGAAGCCGCAACGCGATAGTTTTCATTCAGCTGTTCAAACTCAATGCGGGAAGCTTCCTCATGGGTAAAGGCCTTGATGACCTTCAAGCCCTCGATGTCTTCCTGCACCGCGCCGTTGACTGCACCCAGTGCCTTCTGCTGCTTGCGGTATTCTTTCTGGCTCATGCTGCCCAGCTTCTTAAAGGCCAGTGCGATCAGCACAAGAACCGCCAGAGAGACCAGGAACAGCAACGGGCTGAGCACCAGCATCATCACTACCGTGGCTACAAAGGAAATCACGCTGCTCAGCAGCTGCACAACGCTCTGCTCCAATGCCAGCTGGACGTTATCCGCGTCGTTGGTAAAGCGGCTCATCAGCTCTCCATGGGGATGCTGATCAAAGTAGCTCAGGGGCAGCTCCTGGAGTTTTTCAAACAGCTCCCGGCGCATCTGGTTGCAACCCTTCTGCGCCAGCTGCGCCATTAAATTGGCCTGCAAATATGCCGTGGCCGCCATCAGACAGTAAACCAGAACCATGGTCAGAATTCCGCTGCCCAAAGCAGGAAACACATTGCTGCCGGACTTCACCGCATCCGTCAGACCATTGATAATCGGACGCAGGGCATAAGTACCTGCGACACCGGACAGGGAGGACAGCACAACGCTGAGGAGAGCTCCGATCAGCATCAGCGGACGGCGGGTCAGGTAGCTGAAGGTGCGCAGAGCTGTGCCCTTCAAATCCTTCGGTTTGCCAAAACCGCCGCGGCTTCCCGGACCGCCGCCGCCAACCGGCTTGCTATTCTTTTCAGCCATTCTCGGACACCCCTTCCTGCTGAGACCAGTAGATCTCCTGATAAATTGCGTTGGACTTCATCAGCTCATCGTGAGTACCGTGACCGGCAATGGTGCCTTCGTCCAGAACGAGGATCTGATCTGCATTCTGCACGGAGCTGATGCGCTGGGCGATTAGCACCACCGTGGTATCTTTCAGGTTATTGTGGAAGGACTCCCGAATGCTGGCCTCGGTGGCGGAGTCCACTGCAGAAGTGGAGTCGTCCAGAATCAGCACAGCCGGCTTGCGGAGCATGGCGCGGGCAATGCACAACCGCTGCTTCTGACCGCCGGAAACGTTTACGCCGCCCTGCTCCAGATGGGTATCAAACCCCTTGGGGAAGTTCATGATAAAGTCATAGGCCTGAGCATCCTTCGCCGCCTGAATCATCTGCTCTTCCGTGGCGTTCGGATCACCCCACAGCAAATTCTCCCGAATCGTACCGGAAAACAGCACGTTGTTCTGCAGCACCATGCCAATGCGATGGCGCAGCTCTTCTACCGGATATTTCCGGACATCCACATCGTCCAGCAGCACCTCGCCGCCGGTGACATCGTAGAAGCGGGGGATCAGGTTCACAAGACTGGACTTGCCCACACCGGTACCGCCGACAATGGCCAGCACCTGACCGGGTTTTGCCGTGAAATTGATGTCATTGAGCACATTCTCGCCGCTGCCGTCTGCCTTGTATTTGAAGTCCACATGGCGGAACTCCACCTTACCCTGAGGTGCAGGGAGCTGATCGGCCGTATCTTCGCCGTCTTCGATGGAGGGCTCCCGGTCGATTACCTCAAAAATACGCTTTCCGGAGGCACTGGCGCGGACATATTGCAGAAGCACCATGGCCAGCATCATGATGGAGATCAGAATGTTGAAAATGTAGGTAACAATGGAGGACAGTGTGCCCACAGCCAGCGTGCCGCCCAGAACCATCCGGCCGCCGAAGAACAGCACCAGAGCGGTGACGATGGTAATGCCCATCATCATGATCGGCATCTGAAGCACAACCGTCAGCACTGCCTTCAAACCGGCGTGAGTAAAGGCATCGTTGGCGTTTCTGAACTTTTCTTCTTCGTGATCTTCCCGAACAAAGGCCTTCACCACCCGGATGCCAACCAGGTTTTCCTGCACTTTTTCGTTCAGTTCATCGATTTTCTTCTGCATCATCTCAAACAGAGGATGACACTTGTACATCAGCAAACCGATAGCACCGGCAATGACGGGAATCGCCGCCACCAGAATCAGCGCCAACTGCCACTGCATGGTAAACAGCACCACCAGAGACACAAAAATCTGCGCCAGTGTGCGCCACAGCATGCGGATCATCATCATCACGAAGTTCTGCACGTTGGTGATATCGTTGGTCAAACGGGTGACCAGAGAAGCGGAGGAGAAATAGTCAATGTCCGCAAAGGAGAAGCGGGCAATGTTGGCAAACTCCGCCTTACGCAGGTTTGCACCCACGCCGATGGCTCCGTAGGAGCCGAACTTGGCACCGAAGGCGCCTAAGAACACCGCGGCGACCGCCATGATAAACATCACAACGCCGATACGGTAGATAATGGGCAGGTTGCCCACCATAATGCCGTCGTCGATGATCTTGGCGATCAGCAGCGGCAGCGACAGTTCACCGGCCGTCTCCAGCACGACGAACAGAGGCGCGAGGAAGATATATTTCTTATAATCCCCCGCATAAGATAACAGTCGTTTGGTCATGTGTGATTCCTTTCTTGAAACGAGCCCGGACAACTCGGAGTCTCCGGTTCGCAGTCCCCGCCGATCGCATACAGATTCGCCAGCATATGGCGGTAATCCTGCTTCAGCCGCTCAACCTCCTCCGGCGAAAACCCGGCATAGAGCCGCGCATCCACGCTGTCAATGGCCAACTGGCAGCGCGCAATGGCATCTCTCCCCTTCTGGGTAATGAATACCCGCTTGCAGCGGCCGTCGGTATCGTCGGAATGCTTGGTAATATAGCCCTGCCGCTCCAGACTCTTCAGGCTGGCGGTCATCGTGGCCGGACTGACGTGAACCGACTGGGCCAGCTCCCGCTGGGTCGCACCGCCTTCCGTGGCATGATGCAGCACAAACAGCACGCTGGGCTGCCCGAGATCCTGCAATCCCTGCGCCGTCAGGGCTGCCACCATTGCATTATGATGTGCCCGCTGCACGTCATGAAACAAAGTCAGCTCTTCCGGCAATTTATGAAAATCCACAGAAGATACACCTTCCCTTCTACGCCCGAATTATTTTGTGGGCAAATAATTCGGGGGCTAATCTTTCGTACCCTTATCATTTTACACAGAACAGCTCCAATGTCAAGAAGAAAAAGGAAATTTTTTCTCTAAATTTTATGGAACATTTGTTTGCTTTTTTCAGCAATGTGTGCTATGATACCTGTACGAACATCTGTGCGAATGGTTTCAGGGATTCTGCCGGTCTGTCATTCTGAGACAGCGCCGGCCGACGAAGAATCGGATTGCTTACTTAGACTCCTGCTGTTTCAACGGCTGCTGCAGAAGCAGATATTTTCGGATTCTTCGCTTCGCTCAGAATGACAGTACAAGAAATGCTCAGACTGACAATATGTGAACGCTCAGGCTGGCAGAACATCACACTACAAACAAAAGGAGGACCGGACATGAGCCATCTCAGTGCAAAACAGCAGCAGATCTACCAATACATCCTGTCCTACGCCCAAACCAACGGCTATCCCCCCTCTGTGCGGGAAATTGCCGCCGCCGTCGGTCTGAAGAGTCCGTCCACCGTCCACTTTCATCTGAAAAGTCTGGAAGAGGCCGGCGTTATTGTCCGGGGTGCCGGCAAAACCAGAGCCATCACCGCAGTACATCCCATGGCAGAAGAAGCAAGCCGCCCGGAAAACCGCATCCCTGTGCTGGGTTGTGTTGCCGCCGGGGAGCCAATTCTGGCGGAAGAACTGGCGGAGGAATTCATTCCCTTCGACCATGGGGAGGACTGCTTTGCCCTGCGCATTCGGGGCGAGAGCATGCTGAACGCCGGAATCCTGCCGGGGGATCTGGTGATCGTTCGCCGCCAGTCCACCGCGGTCAACGGCGACATTGTCATCGCTCTTTTAGGGGACGAGGCCACCTGCAAGCGCTTTTCCCGGAAAGACGGTCACATCTGGCTGCTGCCGGAAAACGAGGACTATTCTCCTATTGACGGCACTTTTGCCCGCATTCTGGGCCGGGTAATCTCCCTGCAGCGTTATTATTGAAATTTATTTTCACATTTCTGGCTGAAAGCGGAGTCTTTCTCTGCAAAATGAAACAAATTTTCTTAAAAATGTGGAAAATGCAGTGGAAACTGTGGAAAATCAGGCATAAAAACAACGTCCGACGGCTGCCAATTACAGCAGCTGTCGGACGTTGTTTGTCTTTCCGCTTAAGAGTCAGGTGCGGTCGTATTTCCGAAGGGAAAAATCCTCCCGAACCAGGGACAGATTGGGGTTGTAATAGGGGTCTCCCTTTTCCAGGGCATCGCCCCATCGGGCCTTGAAGCGAAGCATCTCCCCATTGAAGCGCTTTTTCTTCTCCGGAGTGTCCTCCTGCCCCCGGCTTTCCGACTCGTAGTGGTAAAGCTCTGCATAGGGCGTCCAGACGATGAGATACCCTGCCTTGCGTATCCGCATGCAAAAATCCACGTCGTTAAACGCAACCTTGAAGCTTTCGTCCAGTCCATGCACCTCATCCCACACACTACGCCGCACCATAAGGCAGGCAGCCGTACAGGCGGAATAATTCTGGGCAATGCAAAGCCGGGACATATAACCATACTCACCGCGCTTGAAATACTTGTGGGCATGGCCGGCCACACCGCCGATACCCAGAACCACGCCGCCGTGCTGCACCTTATTGGAAGGATAGTAGAGCATTGCTCCCACCGCACCGACGTCGGAGCGCTGCGCAAACATCAGCATCTCCTCCAGCCAGTTGGGTGTGATAACCTCAATGTCGTTGTTCAGCAGCAGCAGGTAGTCGCCCCGGGTTGCCCTGGCGCCTTCGTTGTTCAGGTAAGAATAGTTAAACTCTCCATTGGGAGGCGTTACCGTTACCACCCGAACGTTGTCATACTGCTCCAGAGAGCGATAGTAATCAAAAGTCTCCTTCTGTTTGCTGTTATTTTCTACGATAACAATTTCAAACCGTTTCCACGTGGAACGGCGGAGAATGGAATCCACGCACCGCTTCAGCACATCCACATGGTCGCAGCTGGGAATCAGAATGGACACCAGAGGCTTGCCCTGAATGGCATAGCGGATGCGGTAGGTAGAGGGAATACGGGCATCCTCCACCCGTCCCTTCAGTCCGACCCGCTCCAGATGATCCGTCAATGCTTTCTTTGCCGCATCCATGATATAGGGTTTCGCTCCGATGTCCGATGCAGTGGAGGCGGCACTGGCCCGCCAGAAATAGAGCACCTTGGGAATGTGGACAATCCTCTGCGCCTGCTCCGTCAGCCGCAAAATCAGGTCATAATCCTGACTGCCGTCGCACTCCGGCCGGAATCCTCCCACCTGTTCCTGCAGGGCGCGGGAGAACACGGTGAAATGACAAATGTAGTTATAGCTGCGCAGGGTGTCCGGTGCGTAGTCGGGTTTAAAGTTGGGACAATAGGCGTCCGACGGAACGTTGGTAAACGTGTTTTCATCCGTATAGAGGAAGTCTGCTCCCTGCTGACAGATCGCCTTCATATCCTCGTAGAGCGCGCTGGGATGGAGCAGATCGTCGTGGTCAAACAGACCGATGTAATCTCCCGTTGCCATGGCAAGGCAGGCATTGGTGTTGCCGGAAATACCGAGGTTCTCCTCCAGTTTTTGATACCGCACCCGCTCGTCCTTTGCGGCAAACTCCCGGCAAATCCGCTCCACAGAGGCGTGATCTGCATCGCTGCCATCCGCCAGACAAAGCTCCCAGTTTCCGTAGGTCTGGATCTGTACCGATTGAATCATTTCCCGTAAAAACCGCTCCGGCGTGTTGTAGAGGGGCACCAGAATGCTGAATTTTACCGTCTTCGGGAAGGTTTCCTGTTGCTGCGCTTCATATTGTTCCTGCCCCATTCCAAACCCGGCAGGGCAAACCAGCCAACCTTCCTTCTGCCATTTGTTCTTCCAGTTTTCCAACGCTCTCTGCTGCTGCCATTCCTGCCATACCGCCCTCGGGCCCCGACGGAGCAGATCCCGTCCGCCCCGGACAAAACGGCGCAGTGTCGGAAACCGGTTCAAAATTTTTCGCAGTCCTGTGGTAATCATCCGCATGGGTTTTGTAATGCGCCAGCTGATAGAGCTCTGGATGGAGGCGATAGACGCGTCCCGCTGCATAATTTCGCTGGTGAGCTGCTCGTTCTGCAGCTGCCAGCTTTGAATTTCCTGTTCCTGTTCCTCTGCGTGCTCCGCCGCTTCTTCCAACTCCTGACGGGACTGATCCAACTGCTGCTCCAGCTCCGCTATGTGCGTCAGCCGGGCAAATTCACGGAACACCGCCTCCCGCCGGCACAGGCAGCCGCTGCCTTCCAGCACCAGGCGCAGCAACCCCGGCAGCTCCAACGGCATTGTACGCACATCATTTCCCGTCAGAATTGCGGTGGCAGAGCCGATGAAACACAGCTCCGCCTCCGGCTCGGTGGACAGATACTGGTACTGCCGCTCCAGTCGGTTGATGGGCCACCATTTATCCGGGGTAGCAAAGGCGATGTAATCGCCTTTGGCATCGGCAATCGCTCCGCTGACCGCCCCTTCTTCTCCCACCGGGCGAAACACCCGCACCCGGGGGTCTTCAATCGGATACATCTGCCCTTCGGCACAGGCAAGAATCAGCTCCAACTCGTGGTGCGTCTGCGCCAGAATACGGCGAATGCACTCGCTGGCATCACTGCCGTCACAATTCAGCACAACGCTGATCAGTGAAGATTCGCGCAAATAAGACCTCTCCTTTTCCCTTGACAAAACCGCAAGGGATTACATAATACATCTAGTATAATATACCCCATTTTATACCTTTTGTCCATTGTCAAAATACAAGTTTTCTTTCTTCTTGTCCTGTGTTAAACTTAATTTCTAAAAAGAATACACCAGGGAGGACAAAACCATGAAAAGCAAGCGAAACTGGCGGCTGGACAATGCCCGGGCTGTGCTGATTGTGCTGGTCGTGCTGGGACACATGGTGGAGTGGGGCAATTTCCCCGGCAGCAGGTTTCTCTATCGGCTGATTTACACCTTCCATATGCCGGGGTTTGCACTGCTGTCCGGTCTTTGCTGGAAAGGCATCGGCGACGGACGGGTGCTGCGCCGGCTCGCCTGGCCCTACTTTGTGTTTCAGACGATCTATCTGCTCTTCGACCGCCTCGGTCCGCTGGTGGTTTCATGGAACCCGGCACCGCTGACCTTCACCACCCCTTACTGGCTGACGTGGTATCTCATGTCGTTGATGGGCTGGAATGTGCTTGCCGCCGTCATGCCGGAGGGCAGACGAACCGGTCTGGCCATACTGGCCGGCAGCATAGTTGTCTCTCTGCTGGTTGGTTATGATCCGAGACTGGGCTACTATCTCAGCCTGTCCCGCACACTGGTTCTGTTTCCCTTCTTCTGGGCCGGAGTTTTGTTCCGGCGCAGCGGTTGGCGCCTTCCGGAGCACCGGTGGATGCGGCCTGCAGCCGCCGGAGTGTTCGCCTTCTGCGCCGGAGGCGTCTGGCTGCTGGGGGATCGGCTGAACGCAAGTTGGATGTACCACAGCTTCCCTTATCCCGTTCTGCAATACACCCTTCTCATTCGCCTCGGTCTGTTGGCTCTGGCCGCCCTGCTCATCCTCTGTCTGCTCCTTCTTGTACCTAATCGGCGGGTAGAAGTGGTAACCTATCTGGGGCAAAACACCATGCCGGTGTTCCTGCTCCACGGATTTTTCATCCGCGGTTTCGGCTGGCAGGGGGCTTTTCACGGCGTGGTCTGGCCATGGTTTTTATTCCCTGCTCTGTCCATCGGTTTGTCCCTGCTGCTGGCTTCTCCGCCGGTCGTGAAAGTCATGACGCCGCTTATGCAGTGGCCCTTTCCCCTCCGCCGCCGCTCGACTGCCGGGAATTAGCTTTTTATGTGCATTTGCATAAAATTATTTTATTTTTAAAAATAGATTGCATCCCCTGTCGATCTTCCGTATAATGTCCCCATTCTGCGCTTAACGCAGAAAATCGGGCTGAGGGCAACCCCCTCAAAAAGGAGATCGACAATGAAAAAAACAGTCACTATGGTGCTCATCTTTGCAATGATGCTGGCAATGCTGACCGGCTGCACCAATGACACACCGGCTATCAACGCCGAAGAAGCTTCCACCAGTGGTTCTGCGGAAACCACAAGCGAAAACTTTTCTGACGAAATGAAGATTCCCTATGCCGTGGATCTGTCCGAGGAAGACGGAGCGGATGCGGAGGAGCGCACCGGCGACCACGCCGACTCCCCCTATTTTGCCCATCCGGATGTGTACAACATGGAGTCCACCGACACGCTGACCGTTCTCCACAATTTCCGAACCATTCAGCAGACCAGCGAATGGTCCTGCGGTGTCGCTGCAGCGATGATGGTGCTGGACTGGTACGACATGCTGGGCGACTGGAACGAGGAAACGCTGGCCGCTTTGCGCCATTCCCTGGACGGGACGGAACTGGACGGCTATGTTGGCACCACGTTAAATCAAGCCATTGATATTTTTAACGGTGTAGGCAATTTTGACATAATTTCCACCCACGATTATCCCGACGGGATCTGGATGGAGGACATTCAGGGCTGGCTGGAAGAAGGCAAGCCCGTCATGATCTGCTGGAACGACTTTGGCGGTCACTGGCAGACCATCATCGGCTATGACACCATGGGCACAGAGAACACCAATGACGACGTGTTCCTCGTGGCCGACTCTTACGACACCACCGACCAGAACCAGGACGGCTACGGTGTCTATTCTGCCGAGCGGCTGTTGTACAACTTCTCCATGTACGGCGCTTTCCCGGAAAGTGAAGGCGGCAGTGACTGCCTCTTTCTGGTGGCAAGCCCCAGCGCATCCTGAACTGACAGCAACAAGCAAAATCTTATTGCGTATGCTTCTGAGCAATACCGGGAGCTCTATGACAGGCTGAAATCGAACAAACAGAAACGGTGCGATCCCCAGAGGATCGCACCGTTTTTTGATGCCTTATTTGGTTTTTCTGTCAGTTCTGCTTTCTTTTCCGGAGCAGAATCCACATAGCAACTGCAGAGGTCATCAATGCGGCAGAGGCCAGTGCAGGAACGGCAGAGTCGCCGGTCTTTGCTCCCTTGGCCGCGGTTTCGCTGCTGCTGTTTTTGTCAGTATCGGCCGCATCCCCGTTGTCCTTCGGATCGGTGGAATCCGTCGGCAGCTCGCCCTTCTTCACCGTAACGTCCGTCATATCATAGAGGGCTGTCTTCTGGTTCAGGAAACGAACGTAGGAAACCAGAGCGTAATAACCCTGCTCGGTCGCCATGCCGTTCGGTGCGGTGTCCGTAGTCACATTGCGGAAGCCGCCGCCCTGTACGTAGTAGGCGCAGAGAGCGCCCAGAGCAGACACACCGTTTTTCGTAAAGCGGCTGTCGGTGGCGGGGTTGATTCCAAGTGCGGTCAGCGCCACCACGACCTGTGCGCAGGACTCGCTGTTGCCGTCGCCGCTGGTGTTGGCAAAACCGCCCTTATCATCCTGCTGACGGCTCAGCCAGTTCAGCGCCTGATCCACGGCCTTCCGCACAGCTGTGTTGTCAGAATAGTAAGGAGCCAGTGCCTGAATCGCCATGGCCGTCATGTCTACGTCCGACGTTTCCGCGCTGGAAGAGACTGCCCAACCGCCGTCTGAGAGCTGCTTGGAGAGAATGTACTCCACCAGATTCTCCCGGGTGGTCTGGGTCTTGCCTTCTGCCACGGCGGGAATCTCGTAGTTGCCGCTGTCCAGAGCAATCAGTGCCCAGATGGGGCCGTTGACTCCCTGCCAGACCACCTTGTCGAAGTCGGCCAGAGCGGCAGTCAGGTCATAGCCCTCCACATCTCTGGGGTCGTAACCGGCGGCAGTCAGGCCAAGAATTGTGCGGGAATACTCGGTATATTTGTTCTTGCTGAGCACGCCCTGCTTTTCTTTTACCAGAGCGGCCACATTGTTGTAGTAGGTCTGGTAATAGCCGTCTCCAACGGGGTACTCTGCCCGAGCCAGCCCCAGCACCGCCCAGTCGCCGGCAATGCTGCCGTTGACCGGGTTGGTAACGGTGCTGCGGAGATAGTTTCCGGTGGTGGTGTAGATGTCCTCCAGGCTGGCATCCGTCACATCCGGAGTGGGTGTGGGCACGTTGCCGGAGAAGTCCTCCTTGGAGTAGTCATCCGTGTAGTGGAAGACGATGGTGTCGCCATTGGAAAGGGTCTGTTCCTTCACACCATAATCGACGTGAATGCCGTTGACGGTGAACATCCAGCCGGAATGAGCGCCGTTGTCAAACTCGCGAAGGCCGTTGACCTCGGAAATATAGTTGCCGCCGGAATTCGTCCAGCTCATGCTGTTTTCCGTCAGCGCCTGTTCCAGCACGTCCAGAACTGTGCTCTCTGCAGGAACGGTATAGGTCGTTGGGGCAATCCAGGTGGTGAGGTTCCCCGCGGACAGAGTGTGGGCGGGGGTACTATCTCCGTGCATGTCATCACCCAACAGGGAGAAGACCACAGTGATGTAGTCGCCGCTGAGGGAAGCGCGGGTCACGGTCAGGGTAACCGTCTGCTGCCGGCCATCCTTTTCCGCCACAATGGTAAAGGTGTTGTCGCCCACCTCCAGTGCCTGTGCTTCGGTAACCGCTTCGCCCTGCGCATTGTAGATCGTTGCGGAAACACCGGTGCGGCAGAAGCTCTTCAGCACCACAGAGGTCACGTTGTTGTCCACTGCAACAGTGTAGTTCTCCCCGTCCTCGCTGGAAGCCTTGTAGTCTGTGGTATAGCCACTCATCTGGGCCGTAGCGGTAATGCCGGTGATGAGGCTGGACTCGGTGGCAGAAGAGGTGCTGGTAATCTTCAGCAGGTAGATCACCGGGGAAGACTCGCCGTTCTGCACAATCACCCGCACCAGCTTTTCGCCGGTGGATCGGCTGACAAAGAAGCCGGTCGCGCTGCCGTCGGCGGCAATGCGCTGGTTGTTGACATAGATGTTGTCGTTCTCGCCGGCGCCGTTGACTGCGATGGACAGCTCGCTCATGTCCCCTACGTTGACCTCGTAGATCTGCTGGCCGTCTGCAAAGTTGACGGTTTTGGTCTGCCCGTTGCCGGTAATGGTCACGCCGGTAGGCGCGGCGGTGGTGCCTACGTCGGATTCAGCGGCGGTGGTGCGAATCACCTGGGAGATCTCAGTGGATTTCTCATTGAATGCACCTGCCCAGATGTTGGAGGCGGTAACCACCTTCACATAGTGGAACGCCATATCGGACACATCAATCGGGTTGCCTTCGCTGTCCACAGCCCATTCCAGATCGAATCCGTTGGAGGCGGTGGGAGTCTCTGTATAGGGGTTTACATCTGCACCATAGGTGCCGTTTTTGTAGTAGTCGGCGTAGCCGAATCGGGTCACGGCACTGAAGGAGCTGGTGTTGCCGGTGCCCTGAATGGTGCCGTCCTCGGAGGAGGGAAGCAGGATGCCGGACAGGGTGACGCTGTCACCGGTCAGCAGCTGGTTCAGAGGATAGTTTTTCTGCAGCGGCCAGTTGCCGGTCTGGCTGGAGCCGTCCTTGCTGTTGCCCTGATTGTCCGTCCATGCGGTTTTGCCGGAAGCGGTTTTTGTGTAGGTTACGGTGTAGTCCCAGATGGTGGAGTCTTCATAGTGCTCGCTGCCGGCAAGGGCATACCAGGTCTCTCCGTCCTCGGAAACCCAGACCTGACCGGGTTCTGCGGCACTGCCGCCGTCTGCGAAGGAGTTGCCGTAAACGTAGAAGTCCACGCCGTATTTGTTGTTCTGGTTGTCCGTCAGGGGCTCATCAAAGTAATAGGTGATGTAGCCGCCGAAGTTGCCCAGAGATTTCAGGGAGCCGCTCAGGGTGGTTTCCGGCCCGATGCCGTAGCCTGCATTGGTGTACTGGCTGTTGATGCACAGGTAGTCCACAACCTTGTCCGGCACGTCGTACTTGCTCTTGATCAGAAGGCTGAGGGAATAGCTGTTGGTAAGGCTGCCGTCGGCAGAGGTAACGGTAACGGTCTTTGCGCCGGTGGTAAGAGCCAGAGTGTAAACGCCGCTGTCGTCCGGTGTCAGGGTTATGCCGCCGACAGCTACGGTGGTGCCCTCCGTTGCAGTGAAGGTCAGTGCAGCGGAAGTCGTGCCGTTGGGAACAGCAATGCGATAGCTGTAGGTGTCGGGTGCAAACGCGGGATACCAGTCGCCGATGTCGCTCTCGGCGGTGAGAATCTGAGCGGACGCTGCCTGAACGTCAACGCCTTCCACCCAGACGGTGTAGTTGACAGTCTCTCCCGCGGCAAAGCCGTCCTTACCGGCGGCAACGTTGGATGCATAGGTATTGTCGTCCAAAATCTGAACCTGAACTGCCTGCACATTGGACTCCGGCAGGGTCAGCTGACCGGTTGTGCCGCCGCCCTGAGGAAGTTCTGTCCAGGTCTCCCCGTCGGTGCTGTAACGCAGGTGGGCGTAGGCAGTGCTGCTGTTCACCGTCAGAGCAAAGGTTTTGTCTCCCTCCTGAAGATAGGTGCGGTAATAGAACACGTTGGGGGTTACGCCGGTGGAGCCGGTGGATGTGCCGGTCTCATCAGCGCGGAACATGGTACCCTCCGCATAGCCGTTGTACTTGCCGGTGTTCAGGCTGCGTCCCTCCGGCACCAGTACAACGCCGCTGGACTTCACTGCCTTGGTGGTGTCCCGGGGACGGGTAATGTGGAACACGTAGTCAGTGTGCTTTTCGCTGTTGCTCTTGTCGGTCAGAGAAACAGTGATATCCGTCGTGCCGAATCCGATGTTAGCCAGGTTGGTGGAAGCGCCGCTGCTGATGGCAACGGTCTTCGTTTCCCCGTTCAGATCTGTGTAGGTAGCGGCAGCGGTGTATTTGTCCGTGTCGTAGACCGTGCCGGACTGAATGGACACCGCACTGGTGGAATAATACCGGAAGTTCAGGTTATATTCCTTTTGATCCCGCGCAAAGGTTTTCCCTGTGGTCCACTCGCCGCTGACAAAGGCATAGGAATAGAGCTCAAAGCTGTCGAAATAAGGAGTCTCCTCCGAACCGACCTTTACCTGAATGCCCCCCTTTGTGCCGTTGGAGTCCTGAGCATAGACATAGGCGGAGCCAATGCCCTGTGCGGTGATCTTGCCGTTGGCGTCCACGGTGACAACGCTCTCATCGCTGCTGCTCCAGCTGCTGACAGAAGCGCCTTCCTCCGTATAGGCAGCAAGCTGGGTGGTGGGGTTTGCCTCGTCCTTGCTCTGATAGAGGCGAATCTGTCCCCGTTCGCCGGAGGCAGTTTCCACTGCAACGCCGGTAACTGTGATGGTAGCGGTGTCCGTCAGGGGTTCCAATCCGTCAAAGCCCGCATTGACCGTCACCGTAAAGGTGCCGGGACGCTGGCAGAGGAAGGCAATGCTGGTGCCTGTTCCGGGATCTTCCTTCAGAGAGGCGACTCCCTCCGGGATATCATAGCTCCAGGTGTTGCTGCCGGTCACGCCGCCGGAAAGGCTGGCGCTTGCCGCGCCCCCGTTCTGAGGCAGGGAAACCGTCATGTTTTTGTAGTAACTGCTGAACTCATAGCCGGTAGCGGAAATGCAGAGCTCATTGCTCTTCACGCCGGTATCCAGAGCAGAGGTTGCGCTTACATAGATATAGCTGGAGCCGCCGACCGACATGGTTGAGGTAACGGTAAAGACACCGTCGGCATCAATGCTGCCCATCCAGCTGCTGGAGGTGGACCAGGTGACCGGAGTTTCCGCGCCGTCCTGATCACAGGCCGTGAACTGCAGCTTGTCCCCCTTAGTGAGCACAAAGTTTCCCTTGGCATCCTGATAGGGGTAGTCGCACTTTACCGTGATCTTGGTCGGCGCTGCCGCCACAACCACCGTCAAAAGCGTCATGATCGCCGGGGTTGTCTCCTCCTCTGCGGCGTAGGCCGTCAGCAGGTAGGTGCCTGCAGCGGTGGGCGCGGTGAGGCTGACCTTGCCGTTTGCATCGGTTACCGCACCGGAAATGGCGGTCAGGCCGCCGTTGGCGTCCACCCATGCCAGCTGAAGACCGGAGAGCGCCGCCGTGTTGGCCGCGATATCCTCTGCCTTGCTGCAGCCATACCAACCGATGGCATAACCCTTCAGGCTCAGGGCGATCTGCGTGCCTGTCCCGGCGGACACGGTCTTTACCTGACTGTCGCCGGAGTAGAACTGCACGTAGGAATCGCTCCAGTAGCTGTCCTGCAGGAAGGCAAACTCAATCACGTCCCCGTCCTGCACCCCGGCCTGATCAATGGTGTAGCCGGTGTAGGCGTGGTAGGTCTCGTTGTACACCCCGTCGTTGGGCAGCACGCCGTTGACCGCGAAGGTAAAGGTGCTGGCAGACATGCCGAAGGCGGTGGTCAGAGAACTGCCGCTGAGGGCGATGTACTCGGAAATGTTGTCCTTGGTGATGGAGGAGTCCATCGCCAGATTGGCCGCCACCAGCACGTCCAGTGCGGAAACGCCGTCCTTGACCTTATCGGTCAAGCCATAGCTTTCCGCCAGGTCGCTGCGCACGCTCACATCCTGCTGAGGCGCGCAGAGAAAACCGTTGTAGGCCTGGGCTGTGTAGCTGACGGTGACAGAAGTCACTGCGGCATCCTCATTCTGGGGCGCAGCATCCTCCTCGCCTGCATCTCCCGAAGCGGAGGTTCCCGCTTCCTTTGTGTCGCCGGAGGACTTGTCCTCCGGTGTGTTTCCTCTATCCGTAACTGCTGTTCCGGTCGAACTGCCTGTCGGCTCCGCCGCAAAGGCCGCCGTGGGCAGAACACTCAGAGCCAGTGCAAGGCTCAGCAGCAGGGACAGAAAACGTGTTCCGGCTTTGTTCTTCATCATCTCATCCTTTCCCGATGATTCTGCACAGGAACCAGCGGTTCCTTCAGGCAAAAAAGAAGCGCCTTCGGCAAACCTCAATTCTGTTCTGCCGCAGACGTTTTCCTGCGAAAGCATAGACTTCTCCCTTGGAGCACTCCTTGTAGGTCTTCTGACTCGTGTTCTTCCGATTTCCTTCGGAAACCAACGCCTGCAGGCTCTGCCTTCCCAGTTTCCCAGTGACCGATTTTCATCGACGCGCCTGCCGCTTGAACACATACAGCGGCGTTTCCCGCTCGGGGTTCTCACCCGATTCCCTTGTTCATCTCTGCGGACTCGATTCCTGCGCCGCAGAGCCACAAAAAGCATGCTGTTCTTTTCCTGTGCAATTGTAGTTGCTTAACTTCCGATTAACCAAAGCCAAGCTCTTTTTAGTATACAATAATATAATGGACCGATGCAAGGAATATTGGGAATTTTGCGTTGGAAGTTGTAAAAATCAACAAATCTATTCAATTCTAATTGACATTTTTTTGCAGAAATATATGCTATAAATTGGATAGTGACAAAAGAAAACCAATCCAACGCAGAATCTAACATGTACATTTGAAAGGACAGAAGAACGATGAAAAAGCAATTTTGCTCTTATTGCGGAACGAAATTGGATGAGGGGGCTCGTTTCTGCAAAAACTGCGGTGCGGCGGTTCCGAACGATGCACAGAATGCGCAGAAAACAGCGGAGGAACATCCTTCTGAAAAAAGGCCTCCCGAACGGAAGACGGTCTATGAAGGAACAATTCATAAATGCCCCAATTGCGGGGAGGTTTTGGATTCTTTTTGTTCTTCTTGTCCCACTTGTGGTTATGAACTACGGGATGTTTCGTCTTCATCCTCTATTCACGAGTTAACTCGTAAACTGGAGGAAATATCGTCACAGAAAATGCCCGCCTATGAAGAGAAAAAGTCTGTTCTGAAAAAATTGGTCGGCAAAGACTTCAAAAAAGAAGACGAAGCCAAAGAAATGCAGAAACGCTTCGAGCAGCAAAAGCAGCAGGAGATGGCATCTCTGATTTCGAATTTCACTATTCCGAATTCCAGAGAGGATATCCTTGAGTTTCTGATCCTTGCAGCTTCAAATATTGATACGAAAAACAGTATGAATGATGATGTTACAACCGCATGGATTACCAAGTTGGATCAAGTCTACCAGAAAGCGGAACTTTCTATGCGTGATCATCCGGATTTTGTTCAGGTCAAGTCTATATACGACCGCAAAAAGCAGGAAATCAAAATCAAAAAGCTGAAAGATTCTTTGCTTTTTGGAGGTATTTTTGTTTTCTTGTTCTTCGGTTTGGGAATGCTACGACACCCGATTGCAACAATTGCAATTATCTTTGGCGTCTTTGTTGTCGGTATTGTAGCTTTTGTTCTGTTTAAGAGGTGGCAATCTACTAACAAAAGGGAGTGAAAGGAATGTCCTTGTTTGACAAGAAGAACTGCGCCGGCGGCTTTATGGATGAAATCCGCTGCGATGAACCGTCTTATCTGGTCTGGAAGTGGCGGCCTTCCGGTGCTCAGCCGGGAGAAACCTTGCGGGAGAACGCCATTCGCTGGGGGTCTTCCCTACGGGTGAAGGACGGTGAAGTGGCAGTATTCGTCTATTCCCAGCCCAACGGAGTAACACAGGAGTTTTTTGAAGGTCCCTGTGATTTGATTCTCACCACGGAAAACCTTCCTGTTCTTGCCCGTATTGTCGGGCTGGCCTACGACGGCGGAACACCGTTTCCGGCAGAGGTTTACTTCATCAACCTTGCCAAAATCATTCAGGTGAAATTCGGTGTGCCATTTTTTGATGTGTATGATCCTCGGTTCACGGACTTTGGCGTTCCCGTTGCGGTCCGAGGCAGCATTAGCTTCCGCATTGCAGATTACGCAGAATTCATTCGTCTGCACCGATTGATTAACTTTTGCCTGGATGACTTTCAAAAGCAGATCCGTGATGCGGTCTGTCGCTGTGTGAAGGACTGCATCATCAACGCTCCGGCAATGTATAACATTCCCGTAATTCAGATAGAAGGCAAAACCGCTCAGATCAATGATGCTATTGAGGCAATCGTTCGTGAACGGTTGCAGGCAGACTTCGGTGTTCTTGTCTCCTCCGTCGATCTGTCCGCAATTGAGATCGACAAGGCAAGTGAAGAATACCGTCAGCTTATGTCGGTAACAAAAGATGTTGCTGCCGCAAAAATCCATGCGGAAACCGACGATTATGTTCAACGACTGGACATTCAGCGGCAGGAAATGCAATATGCCATGCATAAACAGACGCAAACCTCCAACCTGACCGCATTTCAGGTAGAGGCACAGACGGAGGTAGGGGTTGCCGGTGCGTCAGCGCTTGGGCAGATGGGAGCGAAGGGAGCTGGAGATTTGGGCAGTGGAGTCCACCCTGCGGCAATGATGGCAGGTATGGCAATTGGTGGCGCTGTAGGGCAGAACATCGCCGGAACAATGCGTCATATAATGAGTGATACAAACCAGTCATTGTCATCCGATGCAACCCCGCCGCCGATTCCCTCTGCTGCGTATTATGTGGCTGTGGAAGGTCAGGCGGCCGGTCCGTTTGATATCGCCGCACTGACAAAAATGGCTGCAAGCGGACAATTCATTGCAGACAGTCTGGTCTGGAAAAACGGAATGGCACAGTGGGGGAAAGCCGGTATGACAGAGGAACTAAAATCCCTGTTCCCGAATATACCGCCGATCCCGGTGTCAGATTAAAGGGAAAGAAGGCTCCTTATTTCAGCAGTTTCAATGCGAAAATTTTTAT
The DNA here is from genome assembly GCA_963660915.1 of Bacteroides sp. CAG:927. Taxonomy (GTDB): domain Bacteria; phylum Bacillota; class Clostridia; order Oscillospirales; family Oscillospiraceae; genus UMGS1766. The sequence goes on from CAVLAO010000014.1 coordinate 19,952, forward strand.
GTCTTCGCCGGCAGGGTGCTCTTCTTGTCCCAGATGATAGCTTTTCTTGCTCATCTGTGCTACACTTTCTTTAATAAGCTTTGCAAATAAAGCGAAATCGTGCAAAAATGAACAGGAGGCATCGTACTATGACTTGTAAAGAAGCAGGCTTTCGCCCTTTTTATCACAAATTTTGTGTTCTCCCGATGACTGCACAGTTCAAGCAAATGTTGACGCGATACCCGAAATCGAATCAGGCTGACGGAATTCTGACTTATGGTTATTGCGACAACAGTGCCGGGTTTACGTTGGAAATCCTAGCCCTTGCAAAAAACGATGATAGCGGTACTGTTTTTGACGACATCAGCAATGACGAACGTTTTGTTCTTCGATTCGGTGCAGTTGCCAACGATGTGTTCCAGTACGTTGATGATTCAGACGGAATACTTGCAGAACGCTACAAGAAAAAAATCAACGACATCCATACGTATTACCATGCAAGTAATTCCGTTGAAACAAGCCGCAGTTTTGCATTTTTGGATCCACTTCGTCACGAAAATTTCATTGATGATATTCTGGTACTCTTTTATAAGGAAACGCTGCAGCCAGAGGGCTGTTGGGTTCGGATTAAGGGCATTGTTGATCTGCATAGCGAGGAACATGCATTTGTCGGGACTCTTTTAAATGAACCAAATCAGGAATTTGGTTGCCACAGAGGTCAGGAAATCCTTTTCTTTTCACTCAAAAATAACAAAAATCAAGTCATGTGCCTTGCTAGCTTGAATTAAAATCATTTATCTATCTCAATCCAAGAGCCGCCTGCGGGCGGCTCTTTTTGTCCCAGGCAGGAAAAGCAGCAGGAAGTAATAGAAAGCGAAAAATGTTCGCCACCCAAAAATAAAACGGCGGCTGCCGTGTCCGGCAGCCACCGCATAGATTAGGCTGTTCTGTTATCGATTGTACTTTTTCTTTCTGCCTGCAACGGTGATACCGATGAGGGCAACGCCGCTGACGCACAGAACCGATCCCCACAAGGCAGGGCTGCTGCTGTCGCCGGTCTGGGGATTGCTGATGTCGCCGGCAGCTTTCAGCAGGGACTCCGCATTCGTCCTGTACTGCTGCAGGATCTCCCGTTCCCCATTCTCCAATGTGTTCGGGTCGGCAATCAGCGCATCCAACGTGCGGATCAATTCCTTCAATGCAGGAACATCGTCAGAGGTTACGTTATTTGAATTGAGATTTTCGATTGCCGCGACCAGAGACCGGAGGGGCTTCATCGTTACGGTAACGGAAGTGGTGTTGCCGGCTTTATCTGTGGCAACGATGGTGTAAACAGCGTCCCGGTTGCCCGCCAGAATAATCGATCCGACGGCGGCTTCGCCGTTCAGCGTGATGGATGCGATGTTCTTATCCGTGACGGTAACCTTCTGCGTGGTGTAGTAGGTTGCACCGTTGTCTACGCCTGCAATCACAGGAGCGGAGATATCATATTCTGCACCATCGGTAGAGAGATACGACACATTGCCGGACTTATCGGTAATCCGGACGTAGTAGATAAACTGCTTGGCATCCTCCAGCGTAACGCTGACGCTGCCGTTTTTCATTTCTGTCCAATTGGTTGCGGCCTTGACCGCCTCCAGATCCATTGCCGTCTCGGATTCGATGTACTCGATCCGGTCGACCCCGGAGAGGCTGTCGTCCACAGTGACGGAAACTGTCTGGGTTTCCTTGAAGAACAGGCCAAAGGTAATTTGATTTAAAAAGCCCGTCCATTTATTCGCGGCAACGGTAACTGTCCCGGTGGGAGCAAGGGTGGAGACAACCGTCACCGTCACCGTTCCGGTGATGGTTTTAAAATTCGGGTCACTGGAAACAAAGCGGTAGGTGACCGTGTTTTCACCAAGTGCAAGGGTCTGGTCAGGATCTACGGTCAGCTCGCCTGCAACGTCAGTATTTGCCCGGGTCAGTACAATTGCAGAGGTTTCCAGCGTGTCATAAACCACAGCTGCGGACACAGCGCCGATTTCGGGGTCTGCCATGGCGATGTCGTAGGTTCTGGTAACCGTTCCGGTATAATCGCCGGTGCCGGTGATTGTCATGGTGACAGTGCCTGCGTCCGCAAGACTGCTGCTTTCGTTGGAATGGCGGAATGCGACGGTGTAATCGGTTCCCTTAACCAGGGTCGTTTCATCGCAGGCTACACCCGGCTCATGGGTGGTCCCGTCATAGATATAGCCGTCAACAGGAATGCCCGTAAGCATAACATTGCTGTCGTCCAACAGAGTTTTGGCTTCTACTGTTTTGCCGGAAATGGTAACGCCGACCAAAGTCAGTCCGGAGCCGATGATCGTGCCGTTATTGGTAATTTCTACGTCGCTCCACTTCGTCTTTACGGTTACATTTGAAAAGGTAATCACTGCGCCTTCTGCAATGGTGACATTTTCTTCCAGCTTAAGCGTGCCGTTTTTGATGGTCAGGTTGTTTTGCAGCGACCATATAAAGGCGGTTATACTGTGTCCATTCAGATCCAGAACACTATCTGTTTGAGGCATAGAGAAAGGCTCCAAATTGAAATCATCTGAGTAAACGGTCAGCGTACCGCCGGAACTGCGCCAGGCGTTTTGCGCTTCGTAACTGTCGGTATAGTAGGCAACATTGCCGTTTGCATCGGTAACAGACGCTTTAATTTCCGCATAATTTGCGGTCACGGTGACACACCCGCCGGGCATGGTGAAGGTCGTTTCCGCTTTGGAGGGATCGGTCAAGTCAACCGTTCCAAGTTCCACAGTCCAACCGGTAAACATGGTTCCGCTTTCCGGGGCATTGGCGGCAATCGTCACGGTGCTGCCCTCGGCATAGGTGCCTGTGCCGCTTCCGTTGTTGACCGTCACATACTGCTCATATACCGTGCCCCCCACATCGGCGGGCAATGTACCCTTGTTGTAGATTGTGCCTTCGTTCACAAGCGCACCGGCGATCGTACCATCGTTCACAAGGGTGCCCGCATTGGACAGGGTGGCGCCCTCTGCAACGGTCAATTCGGCGCCGTCTGCAACCGTCAGTTTGCCGTCGGCGGCAATGTTCAGATCCTGGCTGAGGGTGTAATTGCTGTAAACGGCATAGTCCTTGCCACCGTTGGCAGACACCAGTCCTCCGGTGGGAGTACTGCCCGTGTAGGAACTGGCAACCACCATACCGCCGGTGACGGCAGCGTTTTTCTGACCTCCGTAACTGTAGTTGTTCGCGCCAATGCCGGGATTTCCGTTCGCCGTGATATTGCCGCCGTTGATTACGATGTTCCAGGTCGAGCCATCGTTGGAAGAGCCGATACCGGCGGCGGAGCCGGTGCCGGTGGCGTGGATCGTGCCGCCGTTAATGATAATATTGTGGGTGTCGCCGCGCCAGCCGCCGCCGCCAATGCCGGCCGCGTTACTGCCGCCAACTGCAGTCAGTGACCCGGAACCGTCAATCGTCAGGGTTGCCGCAGCGGAACTGGTTGACTGCTGACCTCTTGTTTTATGGATGGCTGCTTTATCGCCGGTCTTGGAGATGAGGGTGTTGCTGCCGTTCAAGGTCAGAGTCACATTGGTGTCGCTGTAATCCTGAATCTCAATGGGTGCTCCGGCGGCGCTGGAGATATTTACACCGTCCAGTGTCACATGGGCGGTTCCCTGAATGTAAATACGATGGGAGGTGGCAGTGTCCTGATCCTTGTTGGACACTTCGACATCACCGCCGGTAATCGTTAAAACCCCGTTTGCTTCATCCCAGGTGTAATGATCCGCGTCGCCGACTACGATAAAATCGCAGCTGTCCAGCGCTTCCTCCGCAAAAACCGTCTGCGGCAGACAGGAGAGCAATATCGTGAAACATAAGAATGCACTCAAGAACTTCTTTGGGAATTTTTGTTTTATTATAATCATAAAACCAACCTCCTGCATTTTTATCTGAGACAATGAAAATTGCGTCCGTGGGATCGCATCTGCGCTGTATTCGGTTCAAGGGAATAAACCTGCCAACCGAAAAAAGGAACCATCCTATAAATTTATTTGCTTGATTTTAACCTCTTTTTTAATCCTAACACAAACTATTTGCTTTTTCAACCTTTTTCGTCGGGCGCAAAAAGCGTATTCCCGATTCATCCGGAAGCCGCCGGCAGAGCGGCTTTTATCGTTGGCAGGGAAAGCGGCAGGCATTGAAATTCTCTTGCAGGATATGATATGATAGACTGAATTTATATTGATTTCGGAAGGTTATCATCGATGAAAAAGAGAAATAAAATACAAAACGGAATCATGATTGCCGTCATTCTGGCGATTCTCGCCGCCGGAACTTTGGCGGTGGGGGTGCACCAGGGATGGTTTGACCGGAAGGATGCCGCTGAGACGGCGCTGGTCACCTCCGTTACCGGAACGGCAGACCTGACCCGGGACGGTATCGCCTCCCCCCTCAGCGGAGAGACGGCTCTGCGGGACGGAGACAGCCTTTCCACCCAGACGCATGCCGGCCTTGTTTTGCAGGCAGGGGACAGCACGCTCACGCAGGGTGCAGGCACCGCCCTTACCGTCACCCGGGCCGCCGCAGATGCGTTCACCGCAGAAATTGCCTCCGGACAGGTTTTTGTCTCCGCCGGAGAAACTCCGGTCACCCTCGCCTTTGACGGACAGACCTGCACCCTTTCCGCCGCTGTGGCCGACCTGACGGTGCGCACCGGCAGCGAAACCCTCTATCTCCTCTCCGGCACACTGACCGTGGATGGGACGGAATATTCCGCCGGACAGGCTCTGAGCTGGGTCGGCGGCACGCTGACCGCCGATTTCTTCACGCCCTCGGTTTTGGACGACGAGGCCCTGAACTGGTGCCTTACCGCAAAAAGTGAGCTCTGTTTCACTCAGGAGGAACTGCAAAAAGTAATTGACGACCGGGCCGCCCAGCGGCAGGCAGAAATTGAGGCACAGGTCAATCCCGATTCCTCTGCCGAGGCAAGCGCTGCTGCCTCTTCCGACGCTGCTGCTTCCTCCCCTGCGAGCAGCGGCGACCAAACTGCAGACAGCGGCGGGGACAGCGCCTCTGCCGACAGCACTTCTTCTGCCACTGCCGCCGACACCGGAGCCGCCGCGGAAGCCGATCCGGAACCTGCACCAGAACCCGAGCCGGAGCCGGTGAAACAATCCACCTGCACGATTGCGATCCGCTGCGACACGATCCTCTCCAATCTGGACAACCTGGACCCGGACAAATCCGGTTATGTTCCCTCGAGCGGCACGATCCTCTCCACCACCACAGTGAGCATTTCGGAGGGAGATTCTGTCTATGATGTGCTCAGACGCGCCTGCTCTGCCGCCGGAATTCAGATGGAAGCCAGCTACACCGCCGCCTACGGGAGTTATTATGTGGAAGGCATCGGCCACCTCTATGAATTCGACTGTGGGCCGGAATCCGGCTGGATGTACAAAGTAAACGGCTGGTTCCCCAACTACGGCTGCTCCAGCTATTCCGTCAGCGACGGCGATGCCATTGTTTTCTGCTATACCTGCAACGGTCTCGGCGCCGACGTGGGGGCATAAGGTGAAAAATCATCGTCATCCCGACGCGTTTTCCGCTCTGCACCCGGTTTTGAACCTGTTCTTTTTCCTCTCTGCACTGGTTTGGACCGTGGTTCTGCGGCATCCGGCCTATGTGCCGGTCTCCCTGTTGGCAGGGGCGGCTTATTACCGCTGTCTGGTCGGGCGGAGGGCGTGGCGCAGGTTCGCGGGGCTGGTTCTGCTGCTGGCGGCCCTTGCCGTTCTGAACCCCCTGTTCAACCCTCGGGGAGAGCACTGCCTGTTCACTCTGTTCGGCCGGCCCTACACGTTGGAGTCTTTGTGCTTCGGCGCTGTGACCGCCGGAATGTTTTGCGGAGCGCTGCTGTGGTTTTTCTGCTATCAACAGGTGGTCACAGAAGACAAACTCACCGCCGTTCTGAGCGGACGTTTTCCTTCCCTGAGCCTGCTGCTGGTGATGGTGCTCCGGCTGGTACCGGCGGTGGCGCGAAAAGCAGGGCAGATTTCCTCCGCCCGCCGATGTATCGGCCTTGGCAGCGGCGCTTCCCGCTCTGCCCGGCTGAGGGAAGGAATGACCACCCTGTCCGCTCTTTCCTCCGCTATGCTGGAGGGAAGTGTCATCACTGCCGATTCCATGTCCGCCCGAGGCTACGGCACCGGCCCCACCACCGGCTATCTTCGATGGAACTGGCACGGAAAGGACGGGTGCACCTTCGCTCTGGCGGTACTGCTGACCGCCCTCACAGCCTTCGGCTTTGCCGGAGGAGCGATGCAGACAAACTTTTTCCCCTGCCTTGCCTTTGCACCCCTGCAGGGTGCAAAGGGGCTGGTTTTTTTCGGCTATGTCCTGCTTTTATGGCTTCCCACTCTGCTCCACCTTCAGGAGGAACTGAAATGGCACTTTTTGAACTGCAAAATCTGACTTTTTCCTACCCCACCGCACCGGATTGTCCCTGCCTGTCCGACATCAATCTGACGTTGGAGTCCGGAGAATACCTTGCCCTGTGCGGCAAAAGCGGCAGCGGTAAAACCACCCTGCTGCGACAGCTGAAATCCGTCCTGACTCCCCACGGAAAGCGGACGGGCGCCGTCCTGTTTGACCGCCGTCCGCTCTCAGAGGTCAGCTCCGGGGAACAGGCGCAGCGCATCGGCTACGTCATGCAGGACCCGGACAGCCAGATTGTCACGGACAAGGTATGGCATGAGCTGGCCTTCGGACTGGAGAGTCTGGGCTGCGATCAGCGCACCATGCGGCTGCGGGTGGCGGAAATGGCCAGCTATTTCGGTATTCAGGACTGGTTTCACTCCAGTGTATCGGAGCTTTCCGGCGGGCAAAAACAGCTGTTGAATCTGGCGTCTGTTATGGCAATGCAGCCGGATGTGCTGATTCTGGATGAGCCCACCAGCCAACTGGATCCCATTGCCTCCGCGGATTTTCTCAACACCATTGCCCGACTGAATCGGGAGCTGGGCACCACCATCCTCCTCTCGGAGCATCGGTTGGAGAATGTACTCCCGGTCTGCGATCGGGTGGCGATTATGGAGTCCGGCCGCATCACCGCCGCCGACACGCCCCGAAACGCCATCGCCGCCCTTTACCGCAGCCACAGCGACCTGTTTTCCGCCATGCCTGCCCCCGCCCGGGCCTTCTATGCCGCCGGCGAGACAAAAGGCGAAGTGCCCCTGACCGTTCGGGAAGGCCGCGCTTGGCTGCGCCGCAAAGCGGAACAAAAACCGCTGACCGACACCGCTTTGCCTGCTCCGGAGCCGCCGGAAATCACAGCACCGGCTCTGGAAGCAAAGGAAGTCTGGTTCCGCTATGAAAAGGATTCCGCCGATGTGCTTCGGGATGTCAGCCTGCAGGTGCCTCAGGGCAGTCTGTTCGCCCTTCTAGGCGGCAATGGTGCGGGGAAATCCACATTGTTGAAAGTACTGTGCGGAATCTGCCCACCTTATCGGGGAAAAATCCGGATCAATGGAATTCCGTTAAAAAAGCAAAAAAGGGGGAATGACCTGTTTCGGGGCACGCTGGCGCTTCTGCCCCAGGACCCGAAGAATCTGTTCGTGAAAAAGACGGTTCGCAGCGAACTGGAAGAAATGCTGACAGGTCTGGCAAAAGACGAACAGCAGAAGCGAATGGATTCGGTGATTGACCGGTGCCGGCTTGCCCACCTTCTGGACCGCCATCCTTACGACCTTTCCGGCGGAGAACAACAGCGCGCCGCACTGGGCAAGGTGCTCCTCACCCAACCCAAGCTGCTGCTGCTGGACGAGCCAACGAAGGGACTGGACTGTTTTTTCAAGGCGGAATTTGCCGCTTTGCTGAAGCAGTTTACCGCCGGCGGCGGTACGGTACTGCTGGTGTCCCACGATGTGGAGTTCTGCGCCCAATATGCAGATCTTGTGGGACTGTTCTTTGACGGTCAGCTTACCACTGTCAACACGCCCCGCCGTTTTTTTGCGGACAACAGCTTTTACACCACCGCCGCCAACCGCATGAGCCGCCATCTTTTCCGCAACGCTGTAACGGCAGAGGACATCGGTGAACTGTGCAGGAGGAACGGGCTGTGAAAAAAACGAATCTTCCCCGTCGAAGCTGGCTGACGCTGGTGCTTCTGTTTCTGCTGATCCCCGCCGCACTGATACTTTGCCCCCGATTGGGCGGTCAGGTCTGGTACCTCACCAGTCTGCTGATCATCGGCTTCACCCTGTGCGCGTTCTTTCTGGTGTTTGAATCCCGCCGCCCTCAGGCTCGGGAGCTGGTGGTGCTGGCGGTTCTCTCTGCACTGGCTGTTGCCAGCCGCGCCGCCTTTGCTCCCCTGCCCCACTTCAAGCCGATGACCGCCATAATCATGATCACCGGCATTGCCTTCGGCCCGGAGGCAGGATTTCTCACCGGTGCCGTCAGCGGCTTTGTCAGCAATTTTCTCTTCGGTCAGGGGCCGTGGACACCCTGGCAGATGTTTGCTTACGGCGTCGGCGGGTTTCTGGCGGGATTGCTGGCCCGGCTGGGACTGCTGCGCCGGCGGCGGCCGGGGCAGGCGGTCTTCGGGTTTCTTGCCGTTGTCCTTCTGGTGGGGCCGCTGCTGGACACCTGCGCTCTGTTTACCATGACCGGAGAAATCACCGCCGCTTCTGCCCGGGCGGTTTATCTCTCCGGCGTTCCGGTCAATCTGATCCACGGAGCCGCCACCGCCCTCACCCTGCTGTTGTTTGCCAATCCTCTGCTGGAAAAACTGGATCGACTGCGGATAAAATACGGTATGCTGGAGGACGGCGCATGAGGTTTTCCGACTATCACCCCGGCATCCATCTCTGCTTTTTCACCGCCGTGTTGGCGGGCACAATTCTCTTCCGCCATCCGGTTTACCTTGCCCTTTCCTTTCTTGCCGCCCTGCTCTGGTGGGTGGAGCAGAAGGGAGCAAAAGGACTTGGATTTGCCGGCATCGCTCTGGCTCTTGCATCCCTGTTCGCTCTTTGGTACGGCAGCTACCACCACTTCGGCGAAACGCCGCTCTGGACAAATGCCGTCGGCAATGAAGTCACTCTGGAGAGCCTGCTCTTCGGCGCAACACTGGGGGGACTTGCTGCCGCAATATTGCTGTGGCTGGGCTGCCTTCATCAGATCTTCACGACGGATGAAATCGTCTATCTTGCCGGACGGCTGGCACCAAAACTGGCCCTGTTCCTGGCGGTCCTGTTTCGCCTTGCCCCGCGGATCAAAGCCCACTGGCGGCACACTGCCGCCGCCCGACAGGGAATCGGTTTCGGGCAGGAGGCTTCTCTATGGACAAGGGTTCGAAACAGACTGGCTCTGTTTTCTGCCGCGGTGACCTGGACGCTGGATCGCATCCTTGCCCTGTCCGATGCCATGCAAAGCCAGGGGGCAAAGGAAAAGGGACGCACCGCCTATTCTCTTTATCGCTTTGACCTGCGGGATCGGAGCTTTGTTGTCCTCCTGTTCACCCTTGTCACCCTGTGTCTGATGGCCTTCCTTCTGGGGCAGACCCGCATGAAATTCAATCCCCGGCTTCACTGTCCTCCCGTCACTCCGGCTTCCATTCTGTTTTTCGCCGCCTGGACAGTGCTCTGCCTGCTGCCTCTGTGCGCGGACATTCTGGGACTTCTTCAATTCCGCCGAAGTCGAAAATAAAAGTAAAACCGTCTCTGACCGGCTAACAATACCGTTAACCTATCAGAGACGGTTTTTGTTGTTTTTATTCAAACGCTTTTCCTATATTATTCAAAAAAATCACCCAATATTTTGAAAACATATACTTGACAAAATGATAATTACCATTATAATTGCAATCGAGCCAAAAAGGAGGATCACCATGAACACAGAAAGGAACCTATTTAGCAAGAGACTGGAAGAACTGCTCAAAGCGCGCGGGATGACACAAAAGGAGCTTGCGGCGAAATCTGGCGTCACAGAAGCCGCGATGTCTCATTACATAAAGGGAGATCGAACACCTCGTTCTGTCGTTCTTTCCAGAATCGCAACGGCATTAAATACGACATCAGATTATCTGATGGAAGGCATTCCGCAGGATTACGCAGATGAGATCGGATATGCTAAGCGCCTGATTGCTCGTAATGTCAATCAAATGACGATCGCAGAAAAAAGAGAAATTTTAAGCATTTTGCTTGGGGATAAGAAGGAGTAAATAAACATGAGACTTTCGGACGAACAGTATGAGTTCATCAAGGGAGAGGTGGTTGCACTTTTCGAACAGTATAGTGTCCGCTGCATTCCTATCAGCGGATTCGAGTTAGCCTGTAAGATGGGAATCAAACTTATCCCATACTCAGCTTTAACAAAGATTCAATGCATGGCTGCGACAAAACTCAGTGATGACGGTTTTTATATGGAGAACAACCCAGGAGCAGACATTATTTATTATAACGATACCGTTCCTTATATGCGATTGAATATGACGCTTCTCCATGAAATTGGTCATTGCGTGTTAGATCACAAAGGTCATTCAGATGAGGAGGAAATGGAGGCAAACTTTTTTGCTAAATATGCTGCTGCACCGCCTCCATTAGTTCATCACCTTAGCGACAAATCCCCCAAGGCTATAGGGGATGCTTTCCATATCAGCTATACGGCCGCCATTTATGCCGGTAACTATTATCAAAAATGGTTGACGTATGGAGGTAGTAACTACACAGACTATGAAATCCGACTTCTGCGCTTATTTGATGCAGCGTGATGCTTTGGTAAGGTGGTGATGCTTATGCTTGTTCTTTTATCCAAAAAGAACAAGCCGTATTGATTGCGGCAACAATCAATACGGCTTTCTTCTCCGAATATTGCTATTCGATTCATGCACAGAAATTTTAGCACTCTTCGGAGAAAAAAACAACATTTTCAAATTTTTTATTTTCGAGGAGTTGAAACAGAATGACAAGTAAATCCATGAGAGAAAGC
>CAVLAO010000015.1:0-24137 GCA_963660915.1 Bacteroides sp. CAG:927
GAATATAGGTCTGTCCGGCGGTTGCCAAATACATCTCTTTGCTCATGCAACAGTCCTCCCTTGCAAAACAATGATTTTGACTTTATTATAAACGTATTTTTTGTGAATTGCGAACAATGAAATGTGGTAATCCGCTCTGCATCTGTTGTATTCCATGCTATGGAATAAGAACGCAACAGGCAACAAATCCTAGAATTTGCTGCCTGTTGCGTTTGTTTAACTATGTTCATAATATTCTGACGCTACATTTCGTTTGTCGAAAACATTATTATATACTATATATCGATAATTGAGCAGTTCCTCCGGCTCCTCCTCATCGGTCGTATACCAATTCATCGCACTATCATAATAGCCGTTGGCGTTGATTGCAGGATACTCCTGATAGAGCCCGAGCAAGAAGCGCTCATAGGCATTCGGCTCAATTCCCGCCTGATTCATCAGCAAAGCACGAAGATAATTGGGCGAAGTCAAGATATCGTCTGCCTCGTCAATATCAAAATTAGCCCACATAACAAAGGACGAAATCAGCCATGAATTTTCGCCATAGCTGCCCTCATCGCTTCCCTCAAGCATAGCATTGAGATCTTCGCCTAGGCTGGGCTGATGATCTCCAAACAGCAAGATGATGGTGTCTTCTTCCACATTAGAGAAATATTCTACCAGTTCGTAGAATGCCTGGTCCGTTTCATGCACCAGAGACAAGTATTCTTCCAACTGCGGCAACTGAAGCTCCTCATCCAACGGTTCAACTGTAACCGGAATTGCTGACTCTTCACTGCTGTATCCTCCATGATTCTGCATGGTTACATTAAAGCAGAAAAACGGATTTGAAGCATCCCGCTGTTCATAGAGGTAAATCAAATTGGAAAAATCCGAACTATCACTGATATAGTAGCGCATATACCCCTGATTCGGCAAATCTGCGCTGATATCGTAAAATGTATCAAATCCCAGCAACGGGTAATTGTTCGCACGACGATATCCTTTCCCATAATATGGGTGGTATGCTAGCGTTTGATAGCCGAGGCTCTTCAAGTTCCATGCGATAGATTGTTGTTCTTTCGTCATGTACTGTACATAGGGTGAGCATCCGGCCGGAAGTGCATAAAGGCTGTTTCCCGTGAGGAACTCATACTCCGTATTTGCCGTGCCGCCGCCAAAAATTGACACTAACAAATCTCCCTTTATCGTGTTGTCCGTTAATTGACTGATAAAAGGAAGCAATTCTGTATCCGTTTCAAACTGATATATAGATGGCAAATCTGCAAAGGTTTCATCCATAATCACAATCACATTCGGCGTCCGCTCCTGAGTATCACCAGCGGCTAACGTTTCCGCAACCGGTTCTCCCAACAGCTGATCTACCTGTGCTACAGAATATCCATCCGGTTTTTCCTTTCGAAGATTTGCCTGCGTATAAGCTAAAAAGGATGTCAAATATCCATGCTTACTTGTAAAACCGGAAATGTCCCATGACTGTTGGAGTCCATAGGTTGGGATAAAGGCACAGGCTAATATAATTGCACTCAATCCGGTTCCTGCTCCTGCAAGAACCACTCGCTTGTTCCACTTCCAACTGCTAATGCCATATACAGAAATCAGTTCCACAGTCATCGCTACTGCCATTGCAATCGCAGCGACACACACCTCATCTAAAGTCAGGGAATAATTTCCCATTACATTTGCCGCTGTCCCAGCCTGCAGCATATCGGAATATTCCAACGGATTGCCGCGATAACAGCCAAAGAAGTGATTTGCCAGCGACCAAACAGCAAAAACGACCGAGGTAACGGAAACCGAAATTGCAACCCGACGTACCAACAGACCTAGAACCAGAGCCGGCAAGCCATAAAGCAGAAGATTCAGCATCAGATATCCAAAGCTGGCAAAAGAAAAATTAACTACATTTAACAACTCACTGGCAGAAAACATTGTCATCGCACAAAAAGGTAAAACAGCCAGCTGTCCCCAGATTCTTGTATGCCAATGATACCGCTGAATCACAAGTGCAGTCAGACCGGTTAACTCCAAACTGTACAGCAGCATCCACCCGAGTACCACTTCATGGGACCCGGAATCAAACAACAACAGATCCGGCACCATAGCCCCGATGATAACCAACTTTGCAATTCCCTGCGCCAAAGCACCGCACAAAGGCCAGAGCTTTATTTTTCCACTCTCCGTCTGCCCGCGCTGTTGACGAATTTTTTCTCTCCAAAACAAAAATTCGACTACAAACATCGCTGCCAGAATGAGGACAAGCGGATACATAGCAAGAAGCTCCAACGCAAGAGCGGATCGGCTGTTAATGACAACCCGTTCCAGCTTCATTCCATCGCCAGCATGACTTGTCAAATCAAGACGCAGTGACTCAATTTGGTCACTGCCTCCGTCTTTAGAGAATCGAAAAACCAACTCTCCGGATTGTAAATCCACTGTGTCGAAATTAAAGCCAGGCATTAGAAAACATTGCGCAATTGCATCACTTGATCGTACATCAGAAAGATAGACACTGATGCTATGTACCGTAGTGGTCTTCGGTAGCTCGAATATGATCCACGGATCATCACTGGTGGACGTCAAAATCCCCCCGTCATCCAGAACGAAGTCCTTCAAATTCTCCTGATCTACACCAATTATGTCTTCCGCTGATGTGCTTGTCTGAGGAAAGCAGGCCATTACGGCCAACAACTCCACTTCGTAAATAAGCGCAGATGCAAGCACAGCAAGAAGAATAAATGCAATAATCTTCTTTTTCATTTTATTCCACCTTAATAAAGCCTTAACATTTTAACTATTATATAGACTAAAGCGATAAAGTGCAAGTCAAATCACGTAAAATGGATTACGCTTCGAAGTGCTCATATCAAAATATACCGTTTCGATTTTTTCTCACTCATTATTGCAAAAAAACAGTTGACAAATATAAGAACATGTACTAAAATACCATTTGTATCTGCGAGATGCTCCGGTATGGAGAGATGTCCGAGCGGTTTAAGGAGCTGGTCTTGAAAACCAGTGACTCAGCAATGAGCCGTGGGTTCGAATCCCACTCTCTCCGCCATTTTCTTTTGTCCGGTTAATTGAACACCTTGACAGAGCCTCGGCTGGAGAAGTACTCAAGTGGCCGAAGAGGCGCCCCTGCTAAGGGCGTAGGGCGGGTGACCGTCGCGAGGGTTCAAATCCCTCCTTCTCCGCCAAGAAAACAGCCCTACCTACGGTAGAGCTGTTTTTTTATACATTGCTCGCTAGATGACTTAAACTTAGAAATGTGTCAGCGGCGGACAATTTACTCCCTCAAACGCGGCTTTCCCCATTACCGCACGGCAAAATAGTATATAATGACATTCGCAAAACATAAGGAGAAAAAATAACATGCGTTATGAGATCAAGGGCGGGGCGTTTCCCGTCGTAACATGCGAGCTGAACGACGGCGAGCGGATGATCACCGAACGTGGATCCATGGTTTGGATGACGCCGAACATGAGCATGGAGACAAAGGGCGGCGGCCTCGGAAAAATGTTTTCCAAGATGTTTTCCGGCGAGAGCATGTTTCAGAATATCTACACGGCACGGGGCAACGGCATGATCACCTTCGGATCAAGCTTCCCCGGCAAGATCCTTGCGTTGGATATCAGACCTGGTCAGGACATGATCCTTCAAAAAAGAGCGTTTCTCGCGTCTGAGGCCGGTGTTGAGCTGTCCATTTATTTCAACAAGAAGCTCAGTGCAGGGCTTTTCGGCGGTGAGGGCTTCATTATGCAGCGCCTAAGCGGTCACGGAACGGCTTTTGCCGAGATCGACGGCGAACTGGTCGAATATGAGCTTGCAAGCGGCGAACAGCTCGTTGTGGATACAGGCAATGTCGCCGGCTTTACCGATGGTGTAAAGATGGAGATCCGCGAGGTGCCCGGACTTAAAAACAAGCTCCTGGGCGGAGAAGGCCTGTTCAACACCGTGCTGACTGGACCCGGCAAGGTCTGGCTCCAGACTATGCCCATCAGCGGCATTGCCGCGGCGCTTCTTCCCTATATTCCCACTGGCAATGGCTGATATTTTCAGCTCTTATCCATTAAAACCATCGTTTTCTGACAAAAAGAACCAATCGTTTTTGCGATTGGTTCTTTTTCTTTCACTTGTAAAAATCCACCACAATTCAATTCGAACTGCGGTGGATTTGCTATGCTCAGACATTTAATTTAAATTCGACAACGCAGAAAATATCATCCGCCGCACAAGGCAAGTACTCTTTTCAGTCCCACAAGAAATTGATCAATTTCCTCCGGTGTATTATAAAAGGAAGGGGACACGCGCAATGCATACTCCTGTCCAAGTGAACGCAACAGCGGTTGGGCACAATGATGCCCAGATCGCACGGCAATTCCCAGTTGATCCAACAGCACTGCAAGGTCATAGGGAGACACACCGTCCACTGCAAAAGACAGGCAGCCACTTCGCCGATTCGGCTTGCCTAAAATACTTATCTTATCGATACCGTTCAGACCATCTTCTAGGCGCTGCAACAACATGCGTTCCCAGTCTTGCCATCCATCCGGCAAACTGCTTCGATACTCTAATGCAGCAGCCAGTCCAACCGCTCCCGCCACATTTGGTGTTCCGGCCTCATATCTCTGCGGAGGCTGATCAAATGAAGTGCTTTGATCTTCTACAGTTTCTACCATTCCTCCGCCGAAGCGAATCGGAGCGGTCGGGCATTTCGAATACAGTGCACCAATCCCGAAGGGTGCACCCAGTTTATGCCCCGAAAATGCATAGAAATCACAGTCAATCTCGGACACATCAACACTTTCATGGCAGATTCCCTGCGCTCCATCCGCAAATAACAATCCACCGGATTTATGTGTCATTCTCGCAAGTTCTGCCAGATCGTTCACCGTTCCCAGCACATTCGAGCTATGCGCTGCGGCAACCACACGCACACCATCCGCTAATATCATTTCTGTTTTCAGTAAGTCCAACTCTCCATTTTCGTTCAAAGGCAATATTAAAAGCTCTGCTCCGGTCTCTAGGCAGATTTGCTGCCACGGAACAAAATTGGAATGATGCTCCATCCGAGTCACAGCGACTCGATCTCCGGGATGGAGCATTTTTCGCATCCAGTCAGCGATTTGATTTATACCATCTGTCGTCCCGGATGTAAAACGCACTTGTTCTGTACTGGCTCCAATATAATCTGCGACCTGTTTTCGTGCCTGCTCATAAGCTGCTGTACAAGTTTCGCTCACGGCGTGAATTCCCCGATGCACATTTCCTCGGCAAAGCTCAATCTGCTCTACCGCAGACCAGACCTGTCTCGGCATTTGTGCTGTTGCTGCATTATCTAAATAGATCAATGACTTACTGTTATGCACTACGGTTTTCAACGCCGGAAAATCCTGACGTACTTTTTCAATTGGGAAACTCATATTTGATCTCCGATCTTTTCACAGCTTAGGCAATTCCCCCACCAAAAGGGAAACGCAGGGATTATCCGTTGTCGCGACCCAGGTTGCCGACAACGAAATTGGTGGAAATTCCGGCAAAGATATTGCGCGAATATGATCCTTGGAATAAATCATATGCTCTCGATTCAAAGCAAATATTCCTCGTCCCATCTCCAACCAAAGGGCCAGTGTATCGAAATCCGGTGCTGCCAGCAAATTGGGTTGAAATCCCGCCTGTGCGCAGGAATGCCGCAGCAGGGGTGTGATCGCCACTGACTCCGTCTCGTCAACCGTCAAGAAGGTTTCTTCTGCAAATTCCCGCAGCTCAAGATGATTTTTTTCCCTGATCGCACTATTCTTCGGCATATAGGAATCCGGCACGATCAACAAATTTTCTACCATAGAAAATTCCTGCCAAGCTAAATCCGGTTGATTTTCTACATCAAAGGTCGTAGAGACCACCATATCCAGTTCTCCCAACCGAAGCTTACTCAACAGCGCATTGAAGTTTTCATACTGAATCGTTACATGGATGTTGTTGTATTTCTCTTCAAACGCAGCAATATGTTTTGCAAAATCTCCATTGATGTGCTGCGTAGCAAGATAGCCGATTCGCAGTATTCCGCTCAGTCCCTGATTCGCCATTTGTGCCTGCGTCACCCATTGCGGAAGTGCCTCCATAAAAGGTGTCAGCTTTTGATATAAAAGTGTTCCCCCCGGCGTCAGGCGAATTCCTCTCCGCTCACGAAAAAAAAGCTGCACATTCAGCTCTTTCTCCAGTGCAAGGATGCTTTTGCTCAGCGTCGATTGAGAAATGTAGAGCCTAGATGCTGCATAGGTAAAATTTAAACTTTTGGCTGCTTCAAGAAAACAGTTGATCTGAACACTGGTCATTGCCACGCTCCTCTTGATTTCGTTCCTAACGGTCTTTCTTTTGTACAAAATACACTATTTTTTCTTATATGTCAACGTTATTTTGTGATATATATGAGTGCTTCACTAGGGATTTCATGCATATTTTGCCTGCTGAAATGCAAAAAAATCGCTTCCGATTCCACATATTCAATGCTAAGATAGGAAAAGTTAGAGAACAAAACAACCATTCGGAGGAGGATATCATCATGAGTATTCAGGCAATCAAAGACGTAAAGTTAAATGTGCGTCCTATTTACATCGACATGAGCCATCTCTATGTCTACGAGGGTCCCTGTCGTTTTGGCAAAGGTGAAGAACTGACCTACGAGTTTGACCGCGCCATGAACGAGGAAACAAACAAGCGGTTCCTTCAGGATATTCAGGATCACGCTCCGGAATGGATGAATGTTTTAGAGCCCGTCTATGTCTACCGCAATGATGACTGGCGCATTCCGGAAGAGATGATCCAGGCTATGGCAAAGGGCTATGATGAAACCGATTTTTACATTTTTGCCGATGGCGCCCGCTGCGGAGATGTAATCTTAGAGTTTATTCGCCGTTATCCAAAAGCCTGCGCATGTCTTTCCGACTGCCGTGGCAACACCATTATCAATGCAGCACTTCTCTCCCACAATTGTGAAATTTATCCCATTACCGATGGTTGGCCGGAATTGACAAGAATTCTCACTGCTGTCCGTGTTCGGAAGATGCTTCAGCACATGAAGGTACTTTCTACCTATCGTTTTAATGCAACGCAATCGCTTCCTAGCGCTCCCGACTCCTTCAATGATCTGAACAAAGTAACCGATACCTTTGGGGTTCGCTTCCGTTATTTGAATTTGCACGAGCTAATGGATATGCTGCACGTCATTCCAAATGACCAGAACCCGTCCACACCCGGTCGCGCACGTTTGAATTTGACCGAAGCGGACATGGAAGAAATCGGCAGACTGGCAGACGAATTTATTGCCGGGGCAAGAGACAACGTTCTGCCCAGAGAAGAAGTTATCAATACATTTAAAATGTTCAAGGTCATCCGCAAGAATATGGACGACGAGGACTGCAACGCCTTTGTTGCCCCCTGTCCGGACGCCTGCTCTACGCGCCGTTTGAATGAAGAGCGGTGCACCATGTGCCTGACTCACTCGCTGAACAACGAAGTGGGCCTGCCCTCCGCCTGTGAATATGACATTACTGCCTTGATCTGTCTGGCTATTGTCATGGGCGTTTCCGGAAAAGCCCCCTACATGAGCAATACCATCCGTTGCAAAGTAAATGAGGAAGGTCTTTTCCCGGCCTGTCCTTTCCTGACAAAGGAAGACCTTGCTTCCGTTGCCGGTCGAGATGATCTGGTCTTGACTTATCATTCCGTCCCGAACCGTAAACTTCATGGTTTTGACAGCGAGGCGAGCGAATACGGCATTCAGCCATTTGCTTACAGCGGCTGGGCAGCCACCCTTCGCTATGACTTTACACAAGATAAGGGACAGTATGTTACTCAGTGCCGCATCGATCCCAATTGCAAGAAAATGATGATCACTCGTGGTGTAGTCGAAACCGGTTTTGGTTATGACAAGGCAAATTGCACTTTGGGTCTCATTTTCTCTGTGAAAGATCCAGATGCACTTGTACGCACGCAGCAACACTTCGGTCTGCATATGCCTCTCGTTTTGGGTGACTATGTGGAAGAACTGAAAACAGTTGCGGAACTGTTCGGACTGGAACCTGTCGTATGTCTCTGATTCCGGAAGCCGCAGAGATTAAAGACGCACTGAAACATGCGGATCTGCTCTCCGGCTCGATTGCAGAGGAAATGCTGTTGCTGCAGCACCCCACTAAAACCACTGTTTGTCCCTTACTCTGTGCCTATATCGGCTTCAAATATCTTCTTCCAGGAGCTGTGAAGCCAGAGGAAACCTTAGAGGAAGTCGGAAAACGCAGTTTGGAATACGTGAAGCGCAACGGAAACTCCGTAGCCGGCATGGATGTCCTGCCCCATTGTGGCAGTGCATCTAGTGCTACACATAAAAAAATCCTTCTATTGCTAGCTCTGCAAAAAGAATTGGGTATTCACATTCCTCCCCGACAGGGGGCATCCTGCGAGCGCGTAGAACAACTGGCAGACGCTGTCGCAGAGGCTTTGGTGAGAAAGGGGTGAAACAGTTGCTTCGTGAACGAATGTCAGAACTAAAGGCAGAATTTTCTGATTTGACGGAGCCTTTTCAACGCTATTCCCTGTTGCTCCAATTGGCGGCCTATGCTCCGCAACCTCCCTGCGATTTCACGACCCCGGATCACCTGTTTCCCGGCTGCCAAACAAAGGTCTGGCTATCAATTCGTTGGAACGAAGGTTCTCCTGACATTCGAATCACCAGTGATTCCATGCTGCTGCGCGGAGTCGGATTGATTCTGATGCGCTTGTTAAACGGGCTTCCGTTGGAAGAATATCAGGCTCTGGATCAATTGGATCTTCCCGATACAATGGGTTTGAACGAAATGTTCACCAGCCAGCGCCATCAGGGCATCCGCCATCTGCTGGAGGAAATTGAACAGCAAACAAATCAACAGAGAGAGAAACAAATAAAATCAGAAAGAGAGGAACCGATATGTTGAAGAACAAAAAGTTCGCACGATATGCCATCGCGTTCAATCTCCTTGGCATAGTATTCAACTTTATGTATTCCGGTTTGCAAAACGACCAGATCAATATCATTCAGGGCTTTTCCGCATGGAACAATAATGCAACGCTTCTCCCTCTGACCATCGGCAACCTGGTTTGCATTGTGCTGACCTTTATTTATGGCACACTGTTTATCAAGGTCGGTGTCAAGAAGACGTTGATCCCCTGTATCATCCTTTCCGCTCTGGGCTGTCTCGGCATCGCCGGAGCCAATGGTGTTGCCTCGGTCAATAATACAGTGATTAATTCTGCCGCTCCCGGTGCTGCCGGTCTGGCTGGTAACTATGCGCTGTACGCAGTCAGTCTTTTTGTCATCCGCTGCACCTGCATGTGCTTCCAGCTTTCCGGCTTCATGCTGGCCGCAAACTGGTTTATCAAAAATCGCGGCAAGGTAATGGGTATTATCACCCTCGGCTCTCCCCTGTTTTCCGTTATTGGCACATCTGTCATGACCAACTTTATTTCCACTCATCTGAACGGCGACTATCGTCCTTTCTACGTTGGCATCTGCGTTGTTCTGGTGATCATTGCAATTCTGGTTGGTCTTCTGCTGAAGGATACACCGGAGCAAGCCGGTCTATATCCCGATGGTTCTGATCATCCTCCTGTGTCAGAAGCAGGTGCGTCCGATGAGGTTCATCTAAGTGTCGGGCAGGTTCTCTCTCAGTCAAAAGCATGGTGGCTGATCATTTCCTATGGCATTTTCCAGTATATTATCAATGCCTGCATGGCTTCCATGGTCGCCTGGTTCACTTATCTGGCTGTTACAAATGCCGACTTAATTGCTGCCGGCCCCATGGGTGGATTCTTTGCTCAGTTGGGCGGACTGGAAGGTCAGGGCGCTATGGTTCTGTTCATCGGTCAAGCCACAAAGTGGCTGTCCGTCGGCGCTATTTTGGGCATTCCAATTTCCTTCCTGTTCGGTGTCATCGATGACAAACTCGGTTCCGTTAAGACATCCATCTTGCTTGGCATTACCGAATTGATCCCCGTTATCGGTCTGATGTATCAACACTTTGCAGTTAAGAGCACCGGTGCCTGTTCCGTCCCCATGTTGATTGTCTGGGGATTCGGCGTTGCCTGCATGACCGGCGGCGTACCTACAATGCACCCCTGCATCACCGCCTTTGCCTATGGGCGCAGAGAATATCAGTCTGCCAACCGCATCATCATGGCAATTCAGTTGATCCCCATGGCGTTCTCTGCCACGATTTCCGCTTATTTTATCAACAAGGGATTGGGCGTGCAGTACTGGGTCGCGATGATGGTTCTGATTGTCATCGGCATCGTTTCCCTCTTCCCTCTGCTGAAGCTGAAAGATGCAAATGCAGCTGACCGAGCCTAATTGAATTACTATCACCTCCCCCCTCTTCTCTTCAAAGAAAGCGCTCGAAACATCTGTTTCGAGCGCTTTCGACATAAATGCAAAACATAAAGGAGTATGCACCATAGGGCACATACTCCTTTATCCACCGTTCTCGTTTATTATAACGGATTTTGATTGAATTCCAAGTCAGCTTACTTGGTCATGCCAGCCAGGCTGGCAACCTCAGCAGCGTAATCTTCTTCCACCTTTTCGATGCCCTCGCCGGTCTCAAAACGAGTGAAAGCAGCCACGGAGACAGAGCCGCCCAACTGCTTGGCAACTGCCTTAACGTGGTCACCCACAGTAACCTTGTTCTCCTTAACGAAGGCCTGGTTCAGCAGGCAAACTTCTGCAAAGAAGTTATTCATACGACCCTTGACCTTGTTCTCAGCAATCATCTTTGCCTTCTCAGCAGGAATCTTGGTATTGGCAGCGCCCTCTTCCAGAGCCTTTGCTAGCTGCACAGCCTTCTCCTCTTCCACAACAGCAGCGGGAATTTCATCGCTAGTAACATAGGTGGGATTCATGGATGCAATCTGCATTGCAATATCCTTGCCCAACTCCTGAACCGCAGAAGCATCAACGCCTTCAACCGTCAGATTTACCAGAACACCGATCTTGCCGTTCATGTGATTGTAAGGCACGCAGACACCATCTGCATAACGCACAAAACGACGAATCTGCAGGTTCTCACCGATGGACAGGATCTTATCGTTGGTAACGTCAGCGACTGTACGGTCTGTTCCCGGATAAGTGCAAGCCTTCAAAGCCTCGACATCTGCAGGGTTCTGAGCTGCAATCACAGCAGCCACATCATGGACGAAGCCCTGGAAAATCTCGTTCTTTGCAACGAAGTCAGTCTGAGAGTTTACCTCAACCACTACACCGACGCCGTCAATCACAGCAGCGTAGGAAACGCCCTCAGCTGCAACCTTGCCAGCCTTCTTAACAGAGGCAGCTTTGCCCTTCTCGCGCAGCCATTCAATTGCCTTATCAAAATCACCATCAGCCTCAGTCAGAGCCTTTTTGCAGTCCATCATACCGCAATTGGTCATCTCGCGGAGCTTCTTAACGTCCTGAGCAGTAAATGCCATGATAATTACCTCCTATAAATTAAGTATATGTCTAATCATAGAAAGCGCCCGAACTTGCCGGGCGCTTTCGTTGTATCCAATCGGATTATTCAGCAGCCTCAGCAGCGGCAGCCTCAGCAGTCTCCTCGCCCTGCTTGCCTTCAGTAATGGCATTTGCCATGACAGAAGAGATCAGGCGGATGGCGCGGATAGCGTCATCGTTGCCGGGGATGACATAGTCGATCTCATCGGGATCGCAGTTGGTGTCAACAATAGCTACAACAGGAATACCCAGTTTGCGTGCTTCGGAAACAGCATTGTGCTCCTTGCGAGGATCAACAACAAACAGTGCACCGGGCAGACGACGCATTTCCTTCACGCCGCCCAGATACTTCTCCAGCTTCTCCATCTCATGGTGCAGCTTGACAACTTCCTTCTTGGGCAGCATGTCGAAGGTGCCGTCTTCCTGCATCTTCTTCAGCTGAGTCATGCGATCCACACGAGTACGCATGGTCTTGAAGTTGGTGAGCATACCGCCCAGCCAACGGGAATTAACATAGTACATACCGACGCGGGAAGCTTCCTCACGGATGGCCTCCTGAGCCTGCTTCTTGGTGCCGACAAACAGCACGCTCTGACCGTTTGCAGCAACTTCCTTAACAAAGTTGTAAGCCTCTTCCAGCTTCTTTACGGTTTTCTGCAGGTCGATGATATAGATACCGTTGCGCTCGGTATAGATATAAGTCTGCATTTTGGGGTTCCAGCGACGGGTCTGGTGACCAAAGTGCACACCAGCTTCCAGAAGCTGTTTCATAGATACGACTGCCATAATAGAATTTCCTCCTTTTTAGTTGTTACCTCCACAGGGTTCATGTTCTATGCCAATCCGGGCAATTACAGCCCGGCACAGGGCACAAAATCCCCCTCGTGTGCGTAATCCTTGAATACTTTATCACAACTGAGTCGGCAATGCAACTATTTTTTTAGATTTCAACCGCCTCCCCCGTAGAGAAATACCATAAAATCCGATGCCGCACCTTCACATTAAAGATTCTCTCTAAGGCGCGGCCATATACATCCAACTGACCCACATAACGCTGAGAGTGGTCTGCTTCTTCTCCTCTCTTTACCCGATCCGTCTTAAAATCCACGATCGTAAAGCCGTCTTCTCCTGTAAAACAGCAGTCCACAACACCTTGCAGTAAAACCTGTTCTTCTTTTGGTAACTCAGGGTTCAAATGGTTTGCCGCTTCAAGTATGGAAAATTTAAACTCGCGCTTTAAATCTATTGCTGCCAAAGCCTGCCTGCCCCAGAAAGAACGGAAAAATCCCGCAATGTAACCCGGCGGAACTGCCGCAGCCTGCTGCTTTGTTAGATTTTCCCGCGCCACCAATCGCTCCAGTTCTTCCTGCACTGCAGTCTCATCCTGACATTTATCCAACGCAATTAACTGCATCACCGTATGCACCGCAGTTCCTCTCTGATTTGCTGTTAAACCTCGTTCAACCTGATCGAAGCTTGGACGGCGGAAGTCAATCTTTTTCTGGTACACAACGGTATTTTCTGCCGTTTCTGCATCCAATGCGCGCCCCTTCATTTGCGTGGCTGTCACCTTTGAGGGGGTATCCGCCAGCATCTCGTAAGAATTCTGCCATGCCAGCCGGCGCTGCTCTCCCTCGGATAATGGCCGTGCCGGCACATTTTCAGAAGTCGCTTCCCGCCGCAAACCTCCCGGTTTCTGCGCCGGAATCCAACGAATATCCCACTTATCGCTTGGCAATAGCAGAGAACAGTTTATCCCCCCCGCGGCACGAAGATCCGCTGCATCCGGTCTTGCCAATACCGGCAACAGCAGCCAGCCCGCCATGGATCCCTGGGCATTCAACGCTTCCGGATCTGGTCTTTCTCCCGCATCCGGTGCTAATTTAGCAGCCTCACGTGACCAGTCCCTACTGGCACTTACCAGAATCAATTTTTCTCTCGCGCGTGTCATAGCTACGTACAGCAAGCGCATTTCCTCCGCTTTCATTTCTCGATCCAGCGCCAATTCTACTGCCTTGCGTGCCAGCGTAGGAAATTCAATCCGCTTTTTCACATCCAGTCCGCTTGGCCCCACGCCCAATTTGGGATGAAACAAAACCGGTTCCCGCTGATCTGTGCGGTTAAATCCACGGTTTAATCCTGCCACCACTACCACAGGAAATTCCAATCCCTTGGACTTGTGAATCGACATAATCCGAACGCCACTGCCTGCCTCCTTTGTAGCGGCAGGCAAACTTTCCCCGCGCTCTCTCAATTGCCGCAACTGAGTTACTAACCCAAACACACCGCGGTGACCTGCACTTTCATATCGGACTGCGTATTCATGGAGCAGGCGCAGGTTTTCCTGTCGGGCCTCTCCGCCTTCCTGTGCTCCATAAATTGCCATCAATCCTGTGTTCTCATAAATGAGCCACAGCAATTTATGCCCTGATAGATCTGTCGCTGCGATCCGCAGCTGCTCCAATTCGGTCATAAATCGCACGCATTTTTCATTCCCTCGCTTTTTCCCCTCTGTAACACAGCAATAGATGTCGCCTTCCGGGCAGGCTGCTCGAAGATGCGCAAGCTCATCCCCGGTAAAATCATAAACCGGGCAGGTCATCACACTAAGCAAAGGGACGTCTTGTCGCGGATTGTCCACAATTTCCAGGAATGACATTGCAACTACCACTTCTGTAGCAGAGAAAAAATCTCCGCTGCCGTCACATGTCCACGGGATCCGATGACGGTCCAGTGCGCGAGAAAGGGCTCCCATAACGGAACTCGGCGAGCGATAGAGAATTGCAATATCATCCGAACGCACAGGACGAAGGATTCCTCCGTCAGTCACCGGATACTGCTCATCCAGCAATTGCCGTACACGGCGCGCTACAAACTCCGCCTCAGCTGCATCCCGGCGCACCTTCGCCTCGCCTTCCTCTTGCTGCATTGATGCCATATCCACTACGTCAAGTTCCACCTGGTCATTTGACAGTTCCGGATATGGAAGGCGCGGATAAAGTCTCTGATCCTCTGTATAGCTCAGATCACCAAACGCCTCAGACATAATGTTTTCAAAAACGAAGTTAACCCCCTCCAGAACTGAGGCTCTGGAACGGAAATTATAGGACAGTACCAGTTTCCGCGGCTGACCCTCGTCAGCTGATTCGCCGGCACTGAAACTGCGATATTTTCGCAAAAAAATCGTCGGATCTGCCAAACGGAAACGATAAATCGACTGTTTAACATCGCCCACCAAAAACAGCCGTTTTCCATTCTCGCTGATGGCAGTGAAAATGGCATTTTGAACCTCATTGGTATCTTGATATTCGTCTACCATGATCTCTGCAAACTGATTCTGCCACCGCTTTGCCCGAGGCGTAGGATTTCCTTTTTCGTCCACCAGAAGTTTTAACGCAAGGTGTTCCAGATCAGAAAAATCCACTAAATTACGTCGACGCTTCTCTCTGACATATTCCTCATCAAATTTTGTCACCAGTTGCAGCAATTTCTGTACAACCGGGCACACCACTGCCATATCAGCTAAAAGTTCATCGCTGGAATCTGCAAATCGATCGGTCAGCTTCTTCATCTGTGTCTTGCACCGCTCGCGCAGATTTTTTATTCGTTCTTTTAGCTGTTCATCTGCATTTCTTGCCGCACCGAGCCTCGGAAACGCAATAGGAAGCAGTGATCGGGCATTGTCCCAACCTCGTCTCGATGCCGTCAGAAAATCATCCATGCTGTCCAATGTAGCATCCAGGCTTTCCGCATAGGCTTTTTCCAATGCGGCATCCTCCTGCAACAAATCCAAAGCTTCTACAATTCTCCGATGCCAATAGTCCACCTGACGCCTTGAGTCTTCCAACAGCAACTGGCCCCAATCGGTATCTGCCACGTCCTTCACATCGGACAAATCAAATCGCAGCCCCTGCTCTTCCAGCCACTGACTGGGATTCGGATGACTTTGAATCCGACTGTGAATATCCAGAACAATATCAACCAATCGGCTGTCATCCCGGCCTGCCGACATCGTATCCACCAGCACAGCAAAAGCAGGATCGTCTTCAATGTCCTCATAATGCTGTTCTAATAACCGTTCCAGCACTTGCCGCTTCAATAATCCGCACTCCTGCTCATCGCCGACTCGAAAATCTGACTCAAGCTCCAATCGGAAGCCATCCTCCCGCAGTAATGCGGTACAAAAAGAATGAATTGTAGAAATTTGCGCCCGATAGATTACCAGTTTCTGCCGCTGCAAAAAGCGATCCTTCGGCTTCTCCGCCAAGCGGTCATTCAATCCATCCATGATCTTACCGCGCAACTCTGCAGCAGCAGCCTTTGTATAGGTGATAACCAAAAAGCGATCCAGATCCAACTGTTCCTGCTCCACTCGATCAAGGAGGCGCTCAACCAATATGCGGGTTTTACCGGAACCGGCCGCTGCGGACACCAATAGCTCACCGCCGCGATTTTCCACTGCTGCTCTCTGCTGAGATGTCAGTTGCACCCCCATATTACGTCTCCTCCTTATCTTCGTCTGAATCCCGTTCTGTTTTGTCTAAACGCTCCCAAAAATCAGTGCCTTTAACCGGATAAAGGAAGCGACTATATTCATTATGGCTTCCCTCTTCAAAATGACAAACCGAGGCATACTCGCACCAGGAACAGGCAGTACGCTGCTCATCTCTGTACCATGGATCTGCCTGAATGCATCCACCGCCTACTTCTCGGGCAATGTCTTTTAAAATTCGACGAATATGCCGATGCAGTTTGCCTAATTGCACTGCCGAGGTCAGGCTGTCCCCGCTGATGGCACCCGTCTTTTTGCTCACACGCACCGGAATAAATCGGGCATCCTGTCCCAGCGGAATGTGTTCCATGGCATCTATCACATTAGGATCATTCAAAATCAATCCGCTACGGCGCAATTTACGTTCCAGTGCGCGGCGCCGTGCATCCTCATCCATGCTGCGACTACCCGTTAATTTTTCCTCCCGTGCCGGAAGATAAAGTACACCGGCCGGAATAACCTTCCTTTGATCTCCAGGCAGTCCCTTTTCTTCCAATGCAAATAAATACAGCAACATCTGTAAATTAAGTCCGTGCCAGACGTCTGTCAGATCAAAGCTCTTGTGCCCGGTTTTATAATCCATAACCCTCACATACAGCCGACCGTCCTTTTCCCAGCCATCTACGCGGTCGACCATGCCCGACACCGATACGGTAATTCCATCCACCTTCAGCGTAATGGGCGGCAGATCATCTCCCATGCCAAATCCGAGCTCAAACGCCACCGGTTGAAAATCAGAACATTTCAACTCCTCAATCATTTGCTCAACCACCTGAATGGCAGAGTCCGTCAATCGGCGAAACAGATAACGAAAGCGCGGCGTCTTATTTGCCAGTCCTCCCAGCTCCTCTGCGATATATTTTTCGGTTGCCCTCCTTGCTTCCTCCCGATAAGCCGTCTGTTCAACCGCCATCACTCCGCCGTGGTTCTTCGCCCAGCGCAATACGTGCTCCAAAACATAGTGAACGAAAGTTCCTGCCTCCGGCGCATCCAGTCCCGCCGGATGGCGAGCCTTAGCCTTCAGCCCGTATTGCAGGAAATAAGCATAGTGACAGGATTTTACCTTGTCCATACGAGATGCAGAAAGGCGCACTTTCCCTTTGTAGAGCACATTCACCGATTCCGGTGACAGATCCTCTCTCAGCGCGGTCATGGCATCCAATGTTCGGCGTGCGACCTCTCCACCGGGCATTTCAGCCAATGACCGCAACAATCCCTTGTCCCCTTTTTGCGCTGCACAGTCCATTGCGGGCACATAAGCAGAAGGCAGTTCCGGCACGCTGTCTGTCCCAAAGCCACATGGAAACAGACCTTTCATTCGTCCAATAATAAAAGAGGGTCTCATCTCGCCCCCATCGATTCCATGACTGGACCAACTGACATAAAGGCGGCTGGTCGGCATTGTACAACATTCATAGATCAGCAGCATTTCCCGATCCATCCGCTCATCCTGGCTCAACCCACTGTAAAGGCCGATGGACTCCAATAAAGAGTGATCCACTTCTGTCAGCAAGCCTGAGTCCCCGCATACCTGAGGAATCTGGTTGTCGTTTACGCCCACAAGAAACATTGCTTTGCACTGACCGTAACTTACACGCGCCATATCACTGCAGGTAACGCGATCCAATGAAACCGGAATCGTTCCCACCTGATATTGGCTCAAAACTAATTGAAACAGTTGTGCAAACGTTCCCAGAGACATAGTATCTTCCCTCAGCAAATCTGCACATTGTTCCAACGCTGTGCACAGGATTTCCCACACCTGCCGGTATTCCTCTGCCTCCTGCAAAGCACCAAGTTCTATCAGTGCCTGTGTCCTCTCGGTTAAACACTCCGGCAAATGGATTTCCTCCAAAAACTGATAAACAGCCTTTGCCATTTCAACACCTGTTCCCGACTTTCTTGTACTGCGCAGCTTTTCTATAGGCGCCACAATTTTGCGCCTTACTTCATCCAGGTGTTCAATCGCCTCCCGGTCCGCATCAGTCCATTTTTGTCCATACCCACCGGGATGCCAGTTCCATGCGGTCTCCTGCGTCCATTGTCTTCCATGGATATTCCATCGAATCACATAGTTCTCCAGCTCGTCCCGTTCCTCCGTGCTGATTCCGGTCAACCCGGTCTTTAAATAACGAAACAGATCCTCATATTCATATCCCCCCGATACCACGTCAAGGACAGATGTAATCAATGTCAATACCGGTTTTTGCAAAATATCGTCCATTTGACTGAGAAACATGGGAATACCGTATCTTCTGAGAACGGTTTCCATGCGATCACTCCATCCCTCCAATGAACGGGCAGCAACCGTAATATCCCGCCAGTGCAGTCCTTCATCCCGCACGAGATGCAAAACCTGCTCTGCTACCCACATCATCTCCTGATAGGGGTCTCCCGCCTTGTGCAATGTAATTCGTTCCGCCGGTATTTGACATGCCTGAGGTTCTTCCGCAAAAAGTTGCTGTTCCAGCGCCCGCAATTCCACTGGCCGCTGTTGCTCCAACGGCAGGCATTCATATTCCATGCTGCAGCTATTCTCCCGGCACAACTCAATCAATCCCAGTGCGGTCTGTCGCACAGGCGAGAACAGCTCTTCTCCCTCTTCTGTCAGCGTATCACATCGCAGGCCTACCGTAACACCGGCACTTTTGCGCAGCATTGCAGCAATTACCAATCGTTCCTGGGGTGTAAAGTCCGTAAAACAGAGAAAATAAATTGATTTCTTCTTTAAATAATCTGTCTCTCCCAGTTTTTCTGCCAGTCTGGTCAACCGATCGCGGGGATCTTCCGCTCGTTCTGCCGTCAAGCCCTGATAGTTTGACAGAATCAGGCTCAGTTCCTTCAACCGTTGCCCTGCGTCGCTTTCTGCTGATTCTGCCGCCTCTAATAGCTGTTCCGGCAGAATACAGCAGCTTTTACATTGATCTGAGGTTACCAGCAACTGTTGCAGAAAGGACACTTTATCTTCTGCACGGGCGTAAATTTTCAAGAAGGAAGCCGACCTCTGCACTGCCAGGTGCATTAAGAGCAGTCTTCCCCCCTTGTCCAGCACCGGTCGGGCGCTTCCCCCATATT
Source organism: Bacteroides sp. CAG:927 (assembly GCA_963660915.1). Classification (GTDB taxonomy): domain Bacteria; phylum Bacillota; class Clostridia; order Oscillospirales; family Oscillospiraceae; genus UMGS1766. Next base: position 19,149 of record CAVLAO010000015.1, read on the forward strand.
CCTGAAACACACGTTGCGCCAATCGGGAAAAGGTCAGCACCTCTGCACGGGCCGAAATCGTGTCACCACCCGCACCGCACAACGCGCGTTCCATACCATGGGAATATTGTTCCGGCACAACTAAAAGGCATTCTCCCTTACAATTTGCAATCTGATTAACAATGGTTTCTTTAATTGAAGTTTGATCTCGCCCTAACAATAGTTTTAACATAGCGTTCTCCTCATGCAATCTGTATTCTAGGATACCGATACACTGTTTTCTCTATTTTACCTAATTCGGGCAGTAAATCCAATACCTTTCCAATCGCAAAAAAGGACAGCTGCAAATTTTGCAACTGTCCTTCTCTGAATATTTATGCTCAGTCTGCCTTAATTTCTTCGGTCTTATAGATGAACTTCACGGAGCTCTCAACACCGTCCGGGCAGCCTGCGAAGCTCTCCTGCTCAGCAGCATAATCCTGTACGGCCTGCAAACGGTGGAACACGCCCTGCAAATCACCGTTCACCAGCTCTGCAATCTGCTGAATGCCGTCGCTGTCCAACTGCGCCATGCCATCCTTCAGCTCGATGCTGCTTTCATACAGCTTCTGCACTGCTTCATCTGCCTCGGTCATACCGCTGGCAAGCGTGCCAGTGCCTTCGCTCAAGCTGGAAGCGCCGCTACTCAGGGCATCAACTGCGCTGATCAAAGTTCCGCTCTGACTATTCAGGCTCTCCAGGCCGGAAATCAGTGCCCCCATGTTGTCGCTGTTTGTCATGGTATTGATTCCGCTCATAACCTGCTGTGCCGCCGCATTCAAGGCGTCTGCACCATTCTTAACTGCGGCAGCTGCCTCGTAAATGCCATATTTGTCGGACGAAGATGTATCGCCACTCATTGCTCCGGCAGCAATTTGGCTTGCCGCAGCCTGAATCGTCTCAGCTCCGGTTTGGATGCTGTCCAGTGCAGCCATCGCCGTGCTCAAATCCAGAGAACTGCTTCCCAAAGCCTGTTGAACTCCTGCAACATACTGTTTGCTGCCGCCAACGGCCTGCATTGCTCCAGTAATTTGAGCCGCTTGTTCTTCGGTTAATGTACCGCTATTCACCAAATTGCCTAAAACAGCGAGTGCCTGTTCGCTATAGGTATTTGCCTGGGTCAGTGCCTGATTCGCACTGGTCAAACTTTCTGTGAGCTGTTCCACTGCGGCATTCAGTCCGGCCTTAACCGCGGTTGCCGCTTCATAGATACCGTACCGTTCTGCAGCGCTCATATCGTCGCTCTTAGCCCCTGCCGCAATCTGGCCTGCTGCGCCGGAAACTGTGGTTGCACCGTTCATGATGCCGCCCGCCGCGCCGGAAATTGCGCTTGCTCCATCGGCAATGGCACTAACTGCTTCATACACGCCATATTTAGAAGTATCGGTGCCGGTATAACCGCTCTTAAGTGCCTTGCTCAGCGCCTCTGTACCGGCCAGTAGTTTTGCTGCTCCATCCGGCAAATTCGTCACAGCAGACTGAAGTGTATTCAATCCATCGCTCAAAGTGTTCATGTATGTATCGACGCTGTTTGCACCGTCAGACAACTGGGTTGTTGCATCATTCAGCTGACCCATATAGTCGCTGAACTCTGCCGTGCCGTCTACCAGTTTCGAAGAACCATCTGTCAACTCGTTGATCTTATCCTCAAGATCGCTGAGGTCTGTTACCTCATCCAGGCCCAGCTCCTTAAGTGCATCTCCGGAGGCTAAGGTCAAGGTGGTCAGCAGGGAGAAATCCGTAACGTCCGCTTCCACAGTAACGGTCTCCGGCACTTCAATTTTTCCGTCCGCCACATCAGCAAGACCCAGGCTTTCGCTCAGGCCAGGCATTGCCATGCCTACAACCACAGTACGATCTCCATCGTTGATCGTCTTGCCGTTAGTAACCGTCACATTGCTTGCCTTTTCATTGTCCACCAACAATCCGGACACCATGACATAGGGCTGATAAATGGTGCATGTCTCGCCATCCACCACAGTCTGACGGGCAGTGTTATTTGTGTAACTGAAGGTGATCGTCAGGTGACCGGATGCCCCGGCCAGTTCCTCTGCCGTAACTTCTTTTCCATCTAATTCATAGCCAACGTGGACATCAACAGGCAAGTCCTGCGTTGTCTTTCCCTGATAGTAGATGTCGCTTCCGCCGGCATTCCATGTGATGGTTCCGTCACTGTTCTGTGTGTATTCCTCGTCGCCCTTCGTATTTTCAATGTCCGTCAAGTTGGTCTTGTCTGTCAGTTGATCGCTGCCGTCCGCATTCTTCAACCAGTTTTCAACAATGATCTGCTGAGGATTTCCGTTGGCATCCGCCACAACATAGACCGTTTCTTCTTTCCCTGCTTCATCGCTGTGACCACCGGAAGTAAGCAGTGAAATTGCGGTATCCTGTAATGAACTTTCTTCTTCGCTCTGCTCCGCCGATTGCTGGGCAGACACTGCTGCAGCAGTACCGCAGCCGGTAAGGGACAGGAGCATACTGGCCGCTAAGATCAGCGCCAGTCCTTTCTTGCTTTTCATATCTGGTAACCTCCTTATTTCGTATGGGATAGACTCCTCATTCCGAGGGTCGTCTTACAAATTGCCTTGTCAAACAGCATCAACATGCTGGGCAGAATGAACAGCACTATGATCATGCTGATCAATGCGCCGCGCGCCATCAGTATGCACAGGGAGCTGATCAAATCGACGTCTGAATAGATACCAACGCCAATCGTTGCAGCAAACAGCCCCAATGCGCTGGTAAACACAGAGTGCATGGAATAGGACAATGCCGTCTTCACAGACTGCTCTCTTCCCTCACCTAACAGACGTTCATGCTTATAACGCGTTGTCATCAGGATTGCGTAGTCAACCGTGGCGCCCAGCTGAATGGTTCCGATGCACACCGATGCAATAAAGGGCAACGTTGTTCCGGTATAGTAGGCAATGCTCATGTTCATATAAATTGCCAACTCAATTACCACTACCAGAATAACCGGCAGCAACGCGGACTTCAGCACCAACAAAATCAAAATGAAAATGGCACCGATCGACACTGCGCTGACAACAGCGAAGTCGTGGTTGGTAATCTCAATCAAGTCCTTTGTGCAGGGAGCCTCACCGATCAGCATGCCGTTTGCATCGTAGTTCTTAATTACGGTGTTCAACTCATTGCACTGTGCATTAACCTCATCCGTTGCCACTTGATATTGTGATGACACCAGAAGCAGCTTCCAGTTGTCGCTTTCCAACACATCCTTCACATCGCTCGGAATCAAATCCTCCGGCATGGATGAACCGACAACGCTGTCCAGTCCCAAAACAAAGTTGATACCATCGACCTTTTCCATTTCCTCTGTCATGGCCTTGACTTCTTTTCGGGTAAGATCGGAGCTAACCAGAACCATCGAAACCGAACTCATGTCGAAGTTCTCTTCCAATTCTTTATTTGCCTGAACGCTGCCTAGATAAGCAGGCAGACTGTTATCAAGTTTATAGTAAACATTGATGCGATTATAACCGAAAATGGAGGGAATCCACAGCACTAACATGATAATTGCAAACACTTTATAATGCTTGACAATGAAATCGGTCAATTTTTCGGTATGCAAATGAATGCTCTTATGCGTTGTCTTCTCGATTGCCTTATCAAATGTCAACACCATAGCGGGCAACACTGTGACGCAGCAGATCACACCAAGCAGCACACCCTTTGCCATTACAATACCTAGATCGAGGCCTAAGGTGAAGGACATAAAGCACAAGGCAATAAATCCGGCAATTGTTGTCAAAGATGATCCGGTTACGGAATCGATGGTAGCCATGATTGCACGCGTCATAGCTTCCTTCCTATCTCCGGGGCAATTGGCCTTATGTTCCTTGTAAGCATTGTAGAGGAAGATGGAATAGTCCATTGTTACGCCCAACTGAAGGACAGCCACCAATGCCATTGTAACAAAGGAAATCTCACCGCGCACAAAGTTTGTGCCCAGGTTATAAATAATTGCCATTCCGATATCCACCAAAAACAGTACCGGAAGCAGGAAAGAATCCATGGTAAGCGCCAGAACCAATGCACAAAGAACCACTGCAATGACCACATACGGCGTAAGTTCCTGGTTCACCAGGTCTCTGGTGTCCGTCACAATCGCAGACATGCTGGACAGGAAGCACTGATCCCCCGTCAGAGAACGAATCTCTGTGATGGCATCCATCGTTTCATCGGCAGAACTGGTGGTATCAAAGAACAGAAACAGCAGCTTTGCGTTTCCATCTTCCGAATAAAACACCTTCTGCATATCCTCCGGCAGCATCTCCGGCGGAATCGTACTGGCCAGTTCGCTGTAACCCAGCACCGTTGCCACATGATCTACTTCCTTGACCTTGTCCTCCAGTCGTACGACGTCCTTATCGGACATTCCTTCACAAACCAGCATGGCATAGGCACCCTTGCCAAAGTCATCCATCAAAATGTCCTGACCCTGCATCGTTTCGATATCACTCGGCAGATAATAGAGGATATCGTAATTTACTCGTGTGCTTACATACCCGAAGACAGACGGAATCAGCAGCAACAGGCTGATGATCAAAATCGGGATGCGGCATTTCACGATTGCTTCACTGAATTTTCGCATTCTGCTTCACTTCCATTACTATTATTGACCGTTGGTCATTTATATCAAAAGAGAGTGTAGCAAAATACTGACCACGTGTCAATAATTTGCCGGCCAAAAAATGACCAGTATTCAGTTTTTCTTCCTTGTGCACAATATCGGAAAAACGTTTTTGAATTTTTTAGGCACTTTTTCAATCACAATAATTTGACAACCCTAACAAATTGTTATAATCTGATTAAAAAGGAGGATGAATTGGATGGGAAAAGCAGAAGAAAACAAACGGCAGAAAAAGACCCGACTGTTAGAAACTGCATTTCAGCTCTTCACGACGAAGGGCACTTCTCAGACCTCGATTTCTGACATTGCTTCTGCCG
>CAVLAO010000015.1:24147-29313 GCA_963660915.1 Bacteroides sp. CAG:927
GCAAGGGTACTTTTTACCTCTATTTCAGGGATAAAAATGACATCGAAGCCCGCCTAATTGCCCGACGAGCCGACCAGATTTTCTCCCACGCACTAGAAACCCTGGAACACCAGGAAGAGCAATTACTCACCTTCGGCGATAAGATCATCGTGATTGTTGACGATGTGTTATCTCAGCTCCAGAATAACCACTTGATTCTGCGTTTTATCAACAAGAATTTGTCCTGGGGCGTATTCCGCAACGCGATCATGGATTTATCCACTGATGAAGAATTCACCTGCTACACAGCTCTGCGCCAATTGCTTTTGCAGGGACAGGAGGAATGGGATGAACCTGATTTGCTGCTGTATTCCATTATTGAATTGACCAGTTCAACTTGCTACAGCATCATTCTTCGGGAAGATCCTGTATCCATGGAAACCTATCGCCGTTATTTAAATCAATATATTCGCAACATCATTTCAGTTCATGAAAAAAAGCCATCCTCTTCCCCTGAGACGCCTGTGGTTTCAGAGTAATTTAAACCGACAGCAAAAACGAGCGCATCGCCGCAACGGCAATGCGCTCGTTTCTTATTCTGGTTGGGTTAAAATTTCACCATCACGTACCTGACGCATCAGCTCCTGGGCTTCGGCAACCGTTTCTTCATCCGGCCACATGACATATGCCTTAGTACTCATGGAATAGGGCTTTTGAGAATCTCCTGTACCGGAAACACTGTACGTCACCACATTCCAGTCTCCGCCGGAACTCAGCTGCTCGCGTACCAACGATGCAATCAGATCCGTCGGTATGGTCATTTCAAAGTTTCCTTCCACTGCACTCATAACCGAATTATAATTGGTCAGGAAACTGGGCGAAATCAGTTTATTGATCACGCCTTTGATCACTTCCATCTGGTCTTTGCCCCGCTGGTGATCGCCATCGGCAAATGCATGGCGCTCTCGGGCAAACGCCAATGCCTCACTTCCATTCAGGGTATTCTCGCCTTTCACATAGTCATAGTCGCCAGTAGAGAAGGTATAGTCTGATTGTACCGTCACACCGCCCAGTGCATCAATAATGTTTTCAAATCCACTGAAATTAACCCGGAAATAATAATCGATATCAATGCCATACAGCATCTCCAACGTAGCAACACTAACGTCAATCCCGTAAATACCGGCATGCGTCAGCTTATCCCGAACTCCGTTGGAAATAGAGAGCGGAACATAATAGTCGCGAGGCGTGGAAACCAGCAGGACCTGCTTTGTTTCTGTATTGATCGTTGCAATAATGTTGACATCGCTGCGACTTTTCTCCGTCAGCCCTTCCCGGGAGTCAATTCCACTGATATAAAGACTGAATACATTCCCATTTTCGTCTTCGTCACCCGACTGAACTTCCTGCGACGCTTCTTCCGCGGGCTCTTCTACTGCCGGTGTCGTTTCAACCTGTTTCTCCGTCAGCACACGGATCTGACTGTTGATGTTTTCATAACCCTCGGTTTCCTGGAGCAAATCCACATAGGCACTGTTGAGGATTATCGCATCTACCTCGCGATTCAGCAAGGCATCTACCAGTTCACTGCTTCCGTCAAATTCTTTGGCAGAAATCGTCGTGTTCAGGTCCTGATTCAATTGCGTGATCGTCCTGTCTGTATTCTCTCGATCCAGTTCCGCCACAATGCCAAAGGAATAGTTCGTCACATCGGACAGGGATTGCGCCGCATCATCCGCTCGTACATAGACATTTACCACCGAAACCTCGGTCTTTGTTTCTGTTATATGCTGCAGTGTCGAAATTCCCCGTACAATATAGGCACTGCTCAGCAACATCAACGCTCCCAGCAGCACATCCAACACAACACCGACAATCCATCTTCCTTTGCTTTCAGCACGGCCAATCAGGAGCCCTACGCCAACAATGATGGCCAACAATCCGGCTAAAATTCCAACTGTCAATGGCATAGGCAGCATATTCAACCGAAACAATGCAACACCAAACACTGCCAGCAGGATGATTTCGATGACAGAACAGAACCATCCTAGTTTTGCAAATCGGTATTTTCTTTCCTGACGCATTTATTCACCATTCCCTTATGTCAGTTCGCTCTCTGCCGCACAAAGAGCGGCAGCAATAACTGCATCCATGTCATAGTATTTATATTCTCCCAGCCGTCCACCAAAAAGAATTTTTTCCTCGCCTTCTGCCAATTTGCGATACTGCTGGTAAAGCGCACTATTCTTTGCATCATTAACCGGATAATACGGCTCGTCGCCCAGTTTCCACTCTGAGGAATATTCGCGGCTGATAATTGTCTTGGGCAGGTCATTTCCCGCCTCATCTTTACCGAATTCAAACCATTTATGCTCAATAATCCGAGTCCATGGGGTTTCCCTATCCGTATAGTTGACTGCTGCATTGCCTTGGTAATTCGGGATATCCAACAGCTCTGTTTCAAACCGGACTGAGCGATACTCCAACGCCCCCAATTGAAAGTGGAAATACGCATCAATCGGCCCTGTATAGATTACCTTCTTGGCTATAGCATCCCACTGCGCCTTTTGCGCAAGATAATCTTCCTTCAAACGAACCTCTATGCCATCCAAAAGTCTGGACACCATCTTTGTATATCCACCGATCGGGATTCCCTGGTAAAGAGCATTAAAATAATTGTTGTCAAAGGTCAAGCGAACCGGCAAACGTTTGATAATAAATGCCGGCAATTCTTTGCAGTCTCTTCCCCACTGCTTTTCCGTATATCCTTTGACCAGTTTTTCATAAATATCCCGTCCGACCAGAGAAATTGCCTGTTCCTCCAGATTTCTGGGCACCCCTGTAATCTCGCTGCGCTGTTCCTGAATTTTTTTCTCTGCCTGTTCCGGCGTAACCACGCCCCACATTTGATTGAATGTGTACATGTTAAACGGCATGGAATATAACTCACCTTTGTAATTCGCTACAGGGCTGTTGGTAAAACGATTAAACTCCGCAAATTGGGTGATATATTCCCAAACTTTTTTATTGTTTGTGTGAAAAATATGAGCACCGTATTTGTGAACATGAATTCCTTCTATCTGTTCGGTATAGACATTTCCTCCTATATTAGGACGCTTGTCAATGACCAACACAGACTTCCCCGCTGCCTTCGCCTGCTGCGCAAATACAGCGCCATAGAGACCTGCTCCCACAACTAAATAATCATATATCATAGTATTTCCTCTGCATCATAAGCAACATTAGCACTTTTGCTTCTTCAAACTCCGTGTATTCTAGCACTCACACTTAAACAATGCAATGTTATTTATGGTTTCTTAATCCGGCATATCAGGTTTGTTCAATTCTTTTTTCAGCAAATCTTTGTAATCAGCTGCAGCGAGAATGCCAAAAACAAGCACTGCAATGGTGCAAATGATTGTAATCGGGTTCAACAAAGTCTTATTCCCCAAAAACAAAATTCCAATCACAACCGCCCATGCGGAATAAGAAACATTCAATGCCATCGCTTTTGATGCGCCAATTTGAGAAATTGCCTTGTAGTAGAAAAGATAGGAAATTGTGGCAAACAGCGCCGCAATTGCGATGACGGGAATCAGCCAACCGGTGCCTTGAAACAGAGACACAGTAAATCCCCATGCCTTCAAAATGGGAAGAAGTATGATTCCGTAGACAACCGCACTTGTCGTCTGACGAATTTGCAATGCAATTTCGTTCGTCACCGACTCATCCTGCACACACTTTGCAATAATAACCGCTTCGATACCCCATCCGAAAGCACACATCAGTGCTCCAACAACACCAAGTACAAAGTTCGAGATGTTGATTTCAGGGCTGTAGCTGAGTCCGTACACTCCTGCCAGACTGAAAAAGAGAAAAATCCATCGATACCACTGCATCTTCTCTTTTAAAAAGAAATACGCCAAAACGGATCCAATGGCGGGAAAGATGGCAGATGCCACCGCTCCAATAGAAGCTCCCATATTGGCTACCGCAAGGACATAGCCCGTCATCCCCACCGGACCGCCAATCACAGCTGCAAGGGAAACAAACCGACCGCTTTTGGTTTTCAATGCCCTCGCAACATTCGGAAAGTTTCCCCGAACTCCATTATAGACACATGCCCAGATAGCAGAAAATGCATCATGAATGAACGTGCTGACAAACGGGGCTAAAAATACCGCCTGCTCCGTAGTTACAAATGGACTCATGGCAAGCGCGATGCCAAGAATCGTTGTTTCAATCGCCCAGGTTACACCGGCAATAACTCCAGAAAGCATCAAAATCCCCCCTTAATGAATTTCTCGATAGAGCTCAATATTTTTCTTTAAGCGAGCATACCGATTATCTGCATATTCCTGCATAAATTGCCCGTCAAACGGAACCCGAGTTAGCCCCCAGAGTGTCCAGAGAAAATCAACATACATTTTTGCTGCCGCAAATCTTCTGCGTTCATTGAGGCCAACTGTTTTGTGTTCACATGCGTAATATGCACTCAACAACGCTTCGTCCTCGGATGTTCCATAGTTCAACTCAATGGACAGACATGATAAATCCCACATTGCCTCATTCATGCCGCTGTATTCCCAATCGATGAGATACAGCTTTCCTTTTCCATCCAATACCCAGTTTCCAATCAGTGAATCATTGTGGCAGGGTACTTTGGGCGCCGCTCCGTTCTGATCAACTTCCTTCTTAATCTCCATCACATCTTGTTTGATGTTCTCGTAATCATCATAGAGTTTCACCCCTCCCCCGCGGATAATTTTCTCATAAAGCGTCGCCATCTCAAAGACTTCAAAACGAACCCCGGTATCTGCACCGCAAGTATGAAGGCGATGAAAGATTTCAGCTGCCTGTTTCAAATTTTCCGGTCTCTTCATAACCTCCTCAGTCATAGGTTGAGGATCATGAATGAACTCCATGACCTTTCGTCCGTCGTCGCTGAAGAAGAGCAGTGGAGAATCAATGCCTAACCCGCAAGCAAGTTCCGTGCTCTTTTTTTCATCCAGACGATTGATCATTTCTTCCGTCCCGTCTCCGGGAATACGAACCAGATATTCCTGTCCATCTTCTCTTGTGATCTTGTAGGAGTGGTTTGTCATACCACCCAGCCGTTCAATCGTTTTCCATGCCTCATCATTGAACACAATTTTCATTATCTCATGTAATTGGGGAAGATCCGCT
>CAVLAO010000015.1:29378-29779 GCA_963660915.1 Bacteroides sp. CAG:927
TTCCCTCTCATAGTCGCACTGCGCAGAATTTTCCGCAAAATAACTCTCTTTGCGCAATCACATTTTACCGTTCAATTTCCTTTATCAACTTTTTATCACTGTATCGGCAGCTGTAGTGGTCTGTTCCGCAATCAAACTCAAATCCAACCGCCATCGCCGTCTCACCTTTTAACGATGAAACATGGATGATTTTATCCTCTGTCACCCCGATTTCAAGAGCTGCTTTTTTGATCAGCTCCGATCGCGAATTCATTACATAGGACTCATCAAATTCTCTCAACTCATCCAGGGTATCAAATTCATAGATTACGCCGGGAGCATACTTCCTGATTCGCATTTTCAGCACATCCAAGTGTGCCATGTAGATCTTTTCCCAAACTTTATCCCGTGTTTCTTCCCAA
>CAVLAO010000016.1:0-29573 GCA_963660915.1 Bacteroides sp. CAG:927
CGTGATGAGAGCGAAAAAGACAATAATTAGGGGGATAAAGTATGCGAGAACGAAGTTTTGTCGGATTTTCATAGTGGTGTCCTCCTCAAAAATATTTGTGTCTGATTTTGACATTAAATGAATTATAATTCTAATACGGAATTAAAGCAAGAGAAAACCTCATTATAATTCTGAAAAAGAAAAATAATGGGGTGATCGCTTGCGGGCAAGGAGCATACCCTATGGGACAAAAAACATATGCGGTGCGAATATAGAGCGGTTGCGAAAAGCGCGGGGAATGAAACAGCATGAGTTAGTTGCGCAGATGCAGGTTAAGGGCGTAGATATCAACCCCAGCAGTCTCTCAAAGTTGGAGGGACAGGTTCGCATTGCGACGGATATTGAAATCAAAGCAATTGCAGAAATATTAGACGTAGACATTTCAGCTCTTTTTATAGAGACAGCAGAAACGCCATGACTGTAAAAAGTCATGGCGTTTTTGCATATAAATATTTTGAAAAACGTATCAGATGGTTCGGCCGTTATCTACGATGATGACCTGACCGTTGCAGCCCTTGGACTCGTCACTGGCGAAAAACAGGATGGCGTAGGCTTGGTCATCCACGGTAACCTCAGGGACAGTGTCGTCAAAGTGACGGCCGCACTGGGCGGCAAATTCCTGATCGAAGGTGGCGACGGCTTCGGGGGTATTTAACTCAGTGGGAGTGGGGCCTGGGGCGACCACGTTGCAGCGGATACCGGTGCCGGCATACTGAATGCCCACATTCTTAGACATGGAGATTACAGCGGTCTTAGCGGCGGAATAGGAAATGCCGGCATTGTAACCGGTGCCGCCGATGGAGGAGATGTTGATGATGGATCCGCTGTGTGCCTGCTCCATATGGGGCAAAACTTCCTTCATCATGTAGTACACGCTGTACTGGTCGACCTTGATGACATGATCCCACCAGTCGATGTCACAGCGGGTGATGGGGCGATGCTTATCGGCGATGCCGGCGTTGTTGACCAGCACATCTACCTTACCGAAGGTGTCGATGGCTTCTTTGACTACCTTCTGGCAGTCTTCATAGATGCTGACATCGGCAGAGACAGAAATTACCTTCACGCCCTTGGCGGAGCACTCAGCCTCCACTTCCTTCAGCTTATCCAGCCGACGGGCGACCAGAACCAGATTGCTGCCCTCGTCGGCGAAAATTTCAGCAGTGCGCTTGCCGATACCAGAGTTTGCACCGGTAACAATGGAAACTTTTCCGCTTAAACGACCCATAATTCATACTTCCTTTCTAATGTGCCACGAAAACGATATCCTACTCATCTATCATAGCAGAAAGACTTTGACGTGTAAAATGCTATTTTATTTCCTGAATAGAACCGACGCAACATAGCGGACGGTTATTCGAGAGAACAGCCTGCCTCAGCCCCGGCGTAAATTGCCTGAATGGCGCGGCCGAGTTTGGCGCAGTTTCCGGCGGCAACGGCCGAAATACCCTTGGCGGTAAGTTCCTCCAGCAGAGTCGTGTCCGGATGTACTCCGGCAGCGGAAATCAGCGTATCACAGGGAAGCGTTTTTTTCGTGACATTGCCCTCTTTGTCTGTTGCAGTCAGTGTGACCATACCGTCTGTACTGCGGTGATCCGTCAGGCGGGTCAGTTTTTTTGTGCGCACACCCAGTCGGTGCAGCTCCTGCATGACCGTCCATGCCACTCCCGGTTCGTAGCCTGCGCCGATCTTTTTTTCCTGTTCCACTACGGTGATGGAACGACCGCAGGCATTGGCCATCCGTGCGGCGGTGTCAGGGGTTTCGGCATTCTCAGTGATGAGGAAAAACAGTTCCTCCGGCGAAAGGGCAGAGGATCGGGCGAGAAAACGGGCAGTCTCCAAACCCTTAAAGCTGCCGCCAACGATAACCACATGCTTTCCGGGGATGACCTTACCGGTCAGAATGTCCTCGGCGGAAACAGTGTCCGGCAGTACCGGAGCATTTGCAGTGCCGCCGACAGCGACGACGACCTTGCGGAAGCCGGCCTGTTGTACGGTTTCCGTGGTGGCGGCGGTGTTCAGACGGATGTCTACACCTGCTTCTGTCAGGGCGACAGAATAGTAATCGATCAGGGCGGCGAACTCCTGCTTGGCAGGACAGAGAGCCGCCAGACGGAGCTGACCGCCCAGAGCATTGCCCTTTTCCCACAGCGTGACGGTATAACCCCGGCGCGCGAGGCGCAACGCCGCTTCGCATCCGGCAGGACCGCCGCCGATGACCAGAACCTTACCGGAACCGGAGCGATTCGTCAGAAGAACCGTTTCCCGACCGCAGAGGGGGTTAGCCAGACAGGTCAGCGGCCGATTGAAGAAAGCACCTACCAGACAGCCCTGATTGCATGCCACGCAGGGACGGATTCGCTCAGGATGGTCGGCTTTTGCCTTGTTGGGCAGGGCGGGATCTGCCAGCAGAGGGCGCGCCATGCCGATGAGGTCGGCCTGCTCCATGGCGAGGATATTCTCTGCCACGGCGGGGGTGTTGATGCGGTTGCAGGCCACCACGGGGATGGACACAACCTGCTTCACCCCGGCGGCCAGATAGTGCAGACCGCCCCGGGGCAGATCGCCGGGGAGCTGGGGCACGGTGGTCTCATGCCAGCCGCCGGTGACGTTGAGTACGTCCACACCCGCCTGTTCGGCCTCCACGGCAAAAACTTTCGCTTCCTCCAGCCCATTAGATCCGGGGACAAAATCCTTGCCGCTGAGTCGGAAGAATATGGGATAATCTGCCCCGACGGCGGCGCGGACGGCGCGGATGACTTCCAGAGGGAAGCGGCGGCGGTTCTCGGCACTGCCGCCGTAGGCGTCGGTACGTTGGTTGGTGACGGGAGAGAGAAACTGAGAGATAAGATAACCGGCAGAGCCGATGATTTCCACCGCGTCAAAGCCGCTCTTCTGTGCCCGGACGGCGGCGGCCGCCCACTGGGCGATGACCTGATCAATGTCTGTCTGCGACATCTCCTTTGGGGTACTGCGGGAAAAACCGGAGTACACCGCCGAGGGGGCAAGAGCATCGGTATGACCGGCATTGTCGCCGCCGGCGACGTAGCGTCCGGCGTGGAACAGCTGAGCGGCAGTTTTGCAGTCCTCAGCGTGGATTTTTGCGTTGAACGCCTGCCACATGGGAATGTCATCGTCGGAGGCCAACCGCAGCACGTTGCTGCGGGCTCCTGCCTCGTCGAATCGGCACGCGCCCACGATGAGCAGCGCCGCGCCGCCCTTTGCCCGAGCGGTGTAGTAAGCAGTTAATGTCTCACCCACACTGCCGTCCTCGGTGAAGCCGCTCTGGATGGCGGGCATGACGATGCGGTTTTTCAGCGTGAAGCCGGGCTTGATGGTGATGGGGGAGAACAGGCGAGGATAATTCATGGCTTTTGCCCTCTTTCCAGTTTGTTCAGCACCGTTGTGAACCAGTCGGGGAGGGGACACTCCACCGTCATGGTCTCACCGGTGCGGGGATGGATAAAGGTGAGTTTTCTTGCGTGCAGGCACTGCCCGGTCAGTGACTTGACCGCCCGTCCGCCGTACACCGTGTCCCCCAGTAGAGGATGGCCGATGTGGGCCATGTGGACGCGGATCTGGTGGGTGCGGCCGGTCTCCAGACGGCACTGGGCGTAAGTGTAGCCGTCGTAGCGGCCCAGAACGGCGTAATGGGTGACGGCGCGCTTGCCGCCCTGTACCACCGCCATTTTCTTGCGATCCACGGGGTGGCGGGCGATGGGGGCATCGATGGTGCCCTCGTCCTCCCGGAGCTTTCCCTGCACGATGCACTCATACACCCGGGCGAGGGAGTGATCCTCCAACTGAGCGGCCAGTGCCAGATGCGCCGCGTCGTTCTTGGCGGCGATGATGAGACCGGAGGTGTCCCTGTCGATGCGATGGACAATGCCGGGGCGCTTCTCGCCGTTGATGCCGCTGAGGCTGTCGCCGCAGTGCCACAGCAGGGCGTTCACCAGCGTGCCGTCCGGGTGGCCGGGGGCGGGGTGAACGACAAGGCCAACGGGCTTGTTGACCACGATGACGTCCTCGTCCTCATATACCACGTCCAATGGGATGTTCTGGGGGACGATGTCTACTGGCTCAGCCTCCGGGATGTCCACGGTCAGTACCGCCCCTTCGTCGGGGCGGGCGTTCTTTTTCAGTGTTTTGCCATTTGCGGTCACCCGACCCTCGTCCAGCAGCTTCTGGGCGGCGGAGCGGGTCAGGCCGTCAATGGCTCTGGCCAGCAGCTGATCCGCCCGCTCGCCGGGGCGGTCGGCGGTGACGGTCTCAATCGCCATTGTGCCTGTCCTCTTTCTTGCCCTCGCACTTCTCATAGAAGAAGATGACGTAGATGGCAAGGGCGATGACGCCCAGCACCACGCAGATGTCGGCAAAGTTGTACACGGCGAAGTTCATGAACAGCGTGTCCACCATGTCGGTGACGTAGCCGATGAAGGCGCGATCAATGAAGTTGCCGAAGGCGCCGGCCATGATGACGGCCAGACTCCACTGGGCAAAGGGGTGGCGTAGCCAGTTCTTGCAGATGGCGATGCCGATGAGAATGGTGAGAATGAGGGAGATTGCCGCCAGCACCACCGTCCCGCCGCTGAAGGAGGAGAAGGCCGCACCGGTATTCTGAACATAAGTAAGTCCCACCAGATGGGGGATGACCGTGATCTTCTCCCCCAGAGGGATAAAGGCACGGGTCAGGAGTTTTGTGATCTGATCGACCACCACCAGCAGGGCGGCGGTCAGAAATAAAGGTAGTTTTTTGTGCATGATCGTTCCTTCTTCTTGCAGTGATGCGCCCACCAAAAGGCTTCCCCTCGGGGGGAAGCTGTCGCCGCAGGCGACTGATGAGGGGGCGGGATATTGCGTGCTCTGGTTGACGCCACCTCATCCGTCATTTGCTTCGCAAATGCCACCTTCCCCTCAAGGGGAAGGCTTTCGGGTGCGGCGCAGACCATCCGCCCGCCAACGGCGCAGAGACAATCAGGCTTGTCATCCTGAACGCAGTGAAGGATCTTAAAACAGCAGCTCCGACAACGACCGTGCGAATGGTAGAAAATCTGTGCAGTAAGATTCTTCATCGCTCCGCTCCTCAGAATGAAAGATCTGAAAATGCGGTGCAGTACTGTTACCAGCTTACGTCCACATGGATGACATAGAATGTGCCGGGGGCTTCCTCATAGGAAAAGTGCTTTTTGCCATAAAAAAGGCCATTGCGGCTGCGTTCCTTTACGTTATGCCCTTCCAGAAGGGTAACAGAGCAGTTGGAGAAACCGTCCTTACCAAGCTCCCGGGCGACATTGTCCCGAACCGCGCTGCCGCTGCTATAATCATTCAGAGAATTAGAAGGGGGATACAGGGTCGAGTCTAGGCGGGTCGAGAGGGAACTGTAGTCACCTTTGTGTGCACAGCGCGCCATAGCGGCGCGGCGCTCGGCGGATGTGCCGATGAACATACGGTAGAAATCGTCCATTTGTCTCCAGTCATTTTCCTCGTATCCGTCGCTCATATAGATGGCAGGAAAGCCGACCAGATGATGCTTGCCCTTGTTGGCGTAATTGCGGCACATATTGCGGACACAGCGAATAATTCTGTCAGTTATAATGCGGACGAGATGCTGACGCTCCTGTTCTTCAGCACTCCCCGGCCTCGTATTTCTCAATTCATCAGCAAATGACATTCCTGCTCATCCTTCCTCTCCCTTATTCGTCCGACAGATAATAGGGCTTCATCAGGGATTCTTCCTGTTCAGTGGAGTCCTTTTTATGTGCGCCGTAGATGGAGCGCTGCTGCATCATGGGGCGATTGTAGCTGCTGCGCTTTTTCTTTTTCGGGGGCGTGACGGCAGCAGCGACCTGCTCTGCAGCGGTGGATGGCTTTTTCTTGTCGGTATCCTTTGACTGGGGAGCAGAAGAATTACCGCCTTTCATAGCCGTCGCCGTTTCTGATTTTTTTACAGACTTTTTGCCGTTGTTCTTGCGGGCTTTCTTGGGCGTATCGGTCTTTGCTGTGCGCTCTTCCGGATAGCGGGAGGGCGTGCTGCGGCGGGTGGAGAAAAGTCGGGCAGTTGCATCCATCAGCGGTTCCGGATCACCGCCATAGGCTTTTTGCTCTTCCGGACTGAAAAAGGTGTTTTGCAGTCGGCCGGTGCGTTTCGCGCCGTATTTAGGCTGCGGGCGCTCTTCTTCCGGCAGAGCCGGTGCGATCTCATCCAGCGCGGACATGGGCTTGCGCTCCGGACGCTTATAGCGGCGTTCACCGGGCAGCTTGATGGCCGACGGCGCATCATCAGCGGGTGCTTCCGCTGCAACAGCGGACTTCACCGGTTTTGCCTTGACGGTCTTCTTTTTTTTCGGCTGTGCGGGCTTTTGCTCCGGCGCGGCCTTTTCGGTTTTCTCGGTCTTTTCAACTTTGGCCTGCTTTGTGCGCTCGGCCTTGCGAGCCTTGGCGGCGGCGCGGGCCTCTGCATCTTCCGGATTGACGATGCGGCCGCGGGCGTCCTTCACCGGCACCTCGAACACCTGCATGGGGAAGGGGTGATCCTCCACCACGGGGATGGACTTGCCGATGAGCTTCTCAATGTCCCGCAGCAGCGGCTTCTCACCGTAGTCGCAGAAGGAGATGGCGATTCCGTCCTTACCGGCGCGGCCGGTGCGGCCGATGCGGTGGACATAGGTTTCCGGAACCTCGGGCAGGTTGTAGTTAAACACACAGGTGAGATCTTCAATGTCCAGACCTCGGGCGGCAATGTCGGTGGCCACCAGAACGCGCACAGAGCCGTCCTTGAATCCGGCCAACGCCGCCTGACGGGCGGTCTGGCTCTTGTTGCCGTGGATAGCGGCGGCGGTGATGCCCGCCTTGGTCAGGTCCTGTGCCACCCGGTTCGCGCCGTGCTTCGTGCGGGTGAACACCAGTGCGGAGGGAAGATTGCGGTCATTGAGCAGCTTGACCAGCAGTTTCGTCTTGTTGTTCTTGTCCACCAGATAGACGCTCTGGTCGATGATTTCAACGGGGGAGCTGACCGGATCGACAGCGATCTTCACCGGGTCGTGGAGCAGGGAGTCCACCAGTTGGGAGATCTCCTCAGGCATGGTGGCGGAGAAGAACAGGGTCTGCTTTTTTGCGGGCAACCAGGAAAGAATTTTCTTCACATCGTGGATAAAGCCCATGTCCAACATACGGTCGGCCTCGTCCAGTACGAAAATCTCCAGTTTGCTGACGTCGATGAACCCCTGATTGTGAAGGTCCTCCAGTCGGCCGGGGGTTGCGACTAAAATGTCGCACCCGGCCTGCAGGGCTTCCACCTGCGGATTTTGCCCTACGCCGCCGAAAATGACAATGCTTTTGAGAGTAAGGTTTGCTCCGTAAGCCTCCATGCACTCCTGAATCTGGATGGCCAGCTCACGGGTAGGAGTAAGAATCAGAGCGCGGATGGAAGTGCTGCTTTTGTTTGCAGCGGAAAGGCGCTGAAGAATGGGGGCGGAGAAGGCACAGGTTTTACCGGTTCCGGTACGCGCACACCCCAGCACGTCCCGACCCGCCAGCGCAGCGGGGATGGCCTTTTCCTGGATGGGCGTGGGTGACACATAGCCTTGCTTCTGCAGGGCATCCAGGATGGGACGTATCAGGCCTAAAGATTCAAATTTCAATGGTTTTATTCCTCTTTCACTATGCCGAAAGGCATATAAATTCAAACTATATGATAACAGAAAAAAGGAGAACTGACAAGGGGTGCGCAAGTGAGGGAGGGGACGAAAGTTTTGTTTTCAAAGAGGGGAATCTGTGGTATAATAAATTCGGACAAAAGCAAGCATCTGTCAGTGTTCCAAAGCACTGATTTTGACGTGGTTTGACAGGAGGTCAATGGAGTATGAAAAACAAAGTTACCGTTTATATTGCACATCGGGAATATACGCTTCTGTCCGATGAAAACGAAGAGTATGTTCAGAAAGTGGCCAGCTATGTGACGGGTCAGATTGAGGAGACCATGCAGAATGCCGGCGTTTCCGCCATTGATGGCGCGGTGCTGGCGGCAGCAAATATCACCGACAATTATTTTCAGGAAAAAGAAGCAACGGAACGGCTGCGCCGTCAGCTGAAAGAAGCCTTGGATGATGCGGCTCAGCTGAAGTCGGAATTGAGCGAGGCAAAGAGAGAGATCTTCCGCCTCGGAAACGGAAAGAAATAATGCTGGAATTATTGTCCCCTGCAGGCTCCCGTGAGGCAGTGACTGCCGCCGTGCAGAACGGAGCGGGAGCCGTTTATCTTGGCTATGGAGACTATAACGCAAGAAGAAACGCCAGGAACTTCACCCGGGAACAGTTGGAAGAAACCATCGAATACTGCCATGTGCGGGGAGTGAAGGTATATTTAACCCTTAACACATTGCTGTCCGATGAGGAACTTAAGGGTGCGGCGAAGGAAGTAGCCTATGCCTCGGAAGTCGGCGTCGATGCAGTGTTAGTGCAGGATTTGGGCGTGTTGGATTTGGTGCGCTGTGCCGCGCCGGATGTGCCGGTTCATGCCAGCACCCAAATGAGTGTGATGAATCTGGACGGGGTGCGCCAATGCGCAGATCTGGGGTGTACAAGAGCGGTTCTGGCGCGGGAGTTGTCGGCGGATCAGATTGCCCACATTTGCGCCCATTCACCGATTGAAATTGAAACCTTTGTTCATGGAGCGCAGTGCATGTGCTATTCCGGACAATGTTTTTTTTCCTCGGTGATCGGAGGACGCAGCGGCAACCGGGGCCTCTGTGCGCAGCCATGCCGATTGAACTACGGCTGGGGCGACCGGGCAGACCGTGCGCTCCTGTCATTGAAGGATATGTCTCTGGCAGGACATTTGCGGCAGCTGGATGAAATGGGCGTGGCCTGCATCAAAATCGAAGGACGAATGAAGCGGCCGGAGTATGTTGCCGTTGTTACCCGGATTTATGCCGCGGCGATTCGGGAGCAGCGGGAGCCGACAGGAGAAGAACTGGAGCAGTTGCGGTTGGCTTTTTCCCGGCAGGGATTTACCGATGGGTATTTCTGTGATCAGACCGGACGAGAGATGTTTGGCATTCGCACAGAAGAACGGACGCCGGATGCGCTTTTTTCAGAGGCCAGAACAGAATACGGACGGGAACATCCATTGGTGGGGCTCCGGGGGAGCGTTATTTTCCAAAAAAATCAGCCAATGCAGTTGAAAATTTCTGATGGGACGCACAAGGTAGCTGTGGAAGGCGGGTGTCCCCAGTCGGCATTAAAGCGCGCTACGACAGAAGAAGAGATCGTTCAACGGCTGAGCAAGACCGGCGGTACGCCGTATTTTATTTCTCAGCTGACTGCGGAGGCGGAAGAAGGCCTGATGGTGCCGGCGGCACAGCTCAATGCGCTGCGGAGAGAGGCTCTGGAGCAGATGACTGCCTTGCGGGGTGCAAAGCCGGAGCGGCAAAAAGGGTCCTGGCAGCCGTTGGCGGAGGATAGTGCCAGACAGGACGGACAGCCAGTGCTTTCTGCGGCTTTGCGCAGTGGGGATCAATACAGCCCGGCGTTGCTGCAGCCTTCACTTGCACTGCTTTGCCTTTCCGTGGAGGCAGCACAGGAGCTGCAATCGGAGTTTTCCGCCATTCATGCCGCCGGAACAGAAATCGCAATTGTGCAGCCCAGAGTCTTGTGGGATCGGGAGCTGCCGGAGCTGGAACGCCGGCTTTGCGCATTGAAGCAGGCGGGTGCGGATACCCTGATGGCGACGAATCTGTCCGGAGCAGCCCTTGGAAAGCGGATTGGTTTGCGGCTGAGAGGTGACTTCGGACTGGAGGTTTACAACGCTGAGTGTGCGCGCATGTATGGCGCAATGGGCTTTGAAAGCGTGACGCTGTCCTTTGAGCAGCGCTTAGCGCGACTGCGGGAGCAGAAAAAACCGGTGGCCAGTGAACTGATTGCATACGGACGGTTCCCCTTGATGATCACCCAAAACTGCATCTATCACGCGAGGGACGGAAAATGCAGGCAGGGCTGCAAACAGGAGCAGAGCATTATCGACCGGAAAAAGGCGCGGTTTCCGGTGCGTAAGGCCTACGGCTGCCGCAACGAAATATTCAACAGTCTGCCCCTCTGGCTGGCGGATCGAAAGCAGGAGCTGAATCGATGCGGCGTTTGGGCGCTGCGGCTGAACTTTACCGTTGAGTCCCCGGAGGAATGCGCTGCTGTGGCGGCAGCTTATGCCGGCACAGACTCGGTTGCCACGCCGGAGGCATTTACCCGAGGATTGTATTTCCGCGACGTAGAATAACAGAAAAAGGATTTTATACATTATGAGTGAAACCATTCGCATTAAATACTTCCATCCGGAGATGGAGAAACTGACTTATGTCGACGGAAAGTCTGACTGGATCGATCTGCGCTGCGCTCGGCGCACAGAGCTCCATGCCGGAGATTTCTGTCTGATTCCTCTCGGTGTTGCCATGCAGCTGCCGGAGGGATATGAAGCCCATGTGGTGCCCCGTTCCTCCACATTTAAGAAGTGGGGATTGCTGCAGGTGAACTCTATGGGCGTGATCGACGGTTCCTACTGCGGAGACAACGATGAGTGGAAAATGCCGGTCTATGCCACCCGGGATACGGTTTTGGAGTTTGGCGACCGCATTTGTCAGTTCCGAATCATGCGCAATCAACCCGAAATTGTGTTTGATGAAGTAGAGCATCTGGAGGGGGCTGACCGAGGCGGATTCGGCAGTACCGGAACGCGATGAAACCCATTGTATTGGCCAGCGCTTCGCCGCGGCGGAGAGAGCTGTTGGGGCAGATGGGAATTTCCGCATTTGAAGTTCTGCCGGCGAAGGGAGAAGAGACCGCGCCGGACGGACTGATACCGGCGGAGCTGGTGCAGCGTCTGGCGCTGCAAAAGGCACAGGAAGTGGCGTCTCTGCGGCCGGATGCCATTGTCATCGGGGCTGATAC
The DNA here is from genome assembly GCA_963660915.1 of Bacteroides sp. CAG:927. Lineage (GTDB taxonomy): Bacteria > Bacillota > Clostridia > Oscillospirales > Oscillospiraceae > UMGS1766. Next base: position 10,977 of record CAVLAO010000016.1, read on the forward strand.
CATTGTTGTATTGGACGATACTGTCCTCGGCAAGCCGAAGGATAAAGCGGACGCGGTCAGAATGCTGACCGCCCTGTCCGGCCGCAGCCACAAGGTATATACGGGACTTGCGGTGCTGAGCGGAGCGCGGAGTTACTGCCATGTTGAGTGCACAAACGTGGATTTTCGTAAGCTGACCGGAACTGAGATTGCAGATTATATTGCTACCGGTGAACCAATGGACAAGGCCGGAGCGTATGGCATTCAGGGCCGTGCCTGCGTGTTTATTCGTGGAATTCAGGGAGACTACTACAATGTGGTCGGCCTGCCGGTGTGTGCGCTGCATGAACTGCTGAATCAGGTGGAAGACAACGGATAAGAGGAACCCGACGTGAAGAAATTTTTGCGCAACAATGGCATCTTTATTTTGGTGGTCGCTGTGCTGCTGACGGCGGTGATTGGCATAGGGTCCATCTTTGTGCCCGGATTGACTGCACCGGCAAAGGGGGTGCTCGGTGTGATGGCCACCCCCTTTCGGGCAGCAGCCGGTTTTTTTGTGGATCGAGTGGAAGCTGGTTACAATTACGCATTTCGCTACCAGAGCATGAAAAATCGGGTGGAGGAGCTGGAACAGAAGCTGGCCTCTATGGAGGAGGAAAACCGCCAGGCGCAGTCTGCACTGGAAGAAAATGATCGCCTTCGCCAATTGCTGCAGCTGGCAAAGGCGCACAGGGATTTCACCTTTGTTTCTGCAAACGTTACCGCACGTTCGGCAACCAGCTGGTCCAGTACTCTGAAACTGAGTAAGGGAAGCGACGACGGCATTACAACCGAGATGTGTGTTGTAACGGCAACAGGAGAACTGGTGGGCGTTGTGACGGGGACAGGAGCGAACTGGACCGAAGTGACGACTATCGTCGACCCATCGATTTCTATCGGGGCCCGCATCAGTTCCAGTGGAGATGCGGCTGTTTTGACCAGTAATTTGGATTGCCTGACCCGGGGCGAGTGTAAGCTGTCTTATCTGGACTCAGATGCGGAATTGGCTGTGGGGGATACCGTGCTCACATCCGGATTGGGAGGCGTTTATCCTTCCGGACTGACCATCGGAACAATCACTGAGGAAGGCACCGCCGATTCCGGTATGGAGCGCTATGCGATTGTAAAGCCGGCGGCCGATCTGGGAGCGCTGGGTGAATTGTTTGTCATTACCGGATTTGACGTGGAGGAATGACCGATGAGCCGCCGTGATTTGATTTTGAAATGGCTGGCCTATGCGGTAGCATTTTTCGTAGGATGGTTTGTTGTAGCCGGGATTCTAAGCCATTTGCCCGTTATGCGGTGCGTTCCAACGTTCCTTCCGGGAGCAATAGCGATTGTTGCCGTGTTGGAAGGAAGCACCGGCGGGGCGGTGTTTGGTCTATGCCTTGGTTTGCTGAGCTGCCTGAGCGATGTGACCGGAGCCAGCATGATCCTGTGCGGTACATTGATCGGCATGTTGGCGGGGTTGCTGCAGGAACGGCCGAGACGCAGCGAATTTCCTGCCTGTTTTGCCGCAGCTGCGGCGGCAATTGCCGGGACGGAGCTGGTGCAGCTGCTGCTGAATCGACTGGCGGGTTATGGAAGCTGGGCGGCGGTCGGCAGGATTGCCCTGGGCGAATTTCTCTATTCGCTGGCGGTGGCAGTGCCGGCTTATTTTCTGTTTTATTTCGTTTATCGCCGCTCCGGCAGCGGCAAGTAAATCCCGAAGGGAGCAACCATGGAAGGTAAAAAACTGGCAATCCGAACGGGGACACTGATTGCCCTTGTGGTGGTGATGCTGGCTGTGTTTGGCTGTTTGCTTTACTACGAACAGATTGTTCACCATTTAGATGAGGACACTACGGCAGCCATCAATACCCAGATCAGTCAGGCGGCGATACCGGCAGCCAGAGGCAGTATCACAGATCGAAACGGGGTCGTGATGGTGAATAACCGCACGGTATACAACGTGACGCTGCATTTTGAGCAAATGGGAGATAAAGCAGAGCAGGGCGCGCAGGTGTGCGATTTGCTGACCATATGCCGGGAGCAGGGCGTGGAATGGACGGATTCGGAGCTGCCGATTTCAAAGACAGCTCCATATACGTTTACGGTGGACGATGTCTATACCTACGTTGATGACAGCGGGGCTGAGAAGGATACCCGTTTGGGCCGACTGTGCGAGGCAATGAAATGGGAACGCAGTCAGGACGCGGGGCAGCTGTTGGAGCAGATGAAGGAAACCTTCGGCTTGAACGAGACGGAAGAATCTCAAGCGCGGGATGCGCTGGGAGTGCTGTACTCCTGCTGGCTGCGACGGAAAGAAATCCTATGGACGGATTACAATTTTGCCGGCAATGTAGATATTACGTTCATATCCATCGTAAAAGAACATGATTTCCCCTGGGTGCAGATTTCCTCCGCGGCACAGCGCCGCTACCAGACGGAATTCGCTGCCCATTTACTGGGGCAGGTAGGGCGCATTACGGCGGAGAATTGGGACGTAGGCGAAAATTATAAAGAACGAGGCTATTCGGTAGATGCAACCGTCGGCCTTTCCGGGGTGGAGTATGCCTTTGAGGAGTACCTGAAGGGAACAGACGGGACTCGCAGTGTAACTACAGATCGGGACGGTAATGTGATTCACGAGGAGGACACAGTGCCTGCCGTGGAAGGCTCTACCGTGGCGCTCACGCTGGATCTAGAGCTTCAATCGGCGGCGGAAAATGCACTTGCAGCTTATGTCCCGGAACTGAACGGCGGCGCCGGCGGCGGTGCGGCAGTGGTGATCAACGTGGCGGACAGCGGGGTACTGGCCAGTGCCAGTTGGCCCACCTTCGACGCCCAAACGCAGGAGTATGATGAGAGTACAGAAAGCCTCAGTCCTCTGTTCAATCGGGCGCTGCAGGGTACTTATTCTCCCGGATCAACGTATAAAATGGTGACGGCTACCGCTGGATTGGAAACCGGAGCCATTACGCCGACGTCCCGAATTCAAGACACCGGAGTGATGGATTACCACGGGACCCAATTCCGCTGCTGGCTTTATCGGCAAAGCGGAGCTACCCATGGAATGGAAACGGTCAGTGATGCATTACGGGATTCCTGTAATATCTTCTTTTATCAGGTTGGCATTGACGTTGGCATTGAAACCCTGACGGAATATGCCAGAGAATATGGTTTGGGAGTGCCCAGCGGCATTGAGCTGACGGAATCCACCGGCATCAATGCCGGACCGGAGTATTCGGAAAGCGTAGGCGAAGTGTGGTACGGCGGAAATACGCTGTCGGCAGCCATTGGTCAGTCGGATAACCAGTTTACTCCGCTGCAGCTTGCAAACTATGTGGCAACGCTGGTGCGGGGCGGAACGCGCTATGCGGCGCACCTGCTCAGTGAAGTAAGAGCGGCAGACGGAACAGTGACAAAGTATGAACCGCAGGTGCTTAGCACAGTGGATCTGAGTCAGCGGAATCTGGATGCTATTAAGCAGGGAATGCTGGAGGTTGTACAGAGTACCACTACGGTTGCAGAGGCCTTTCAAAATCTGAACGCCCATGGGATTCAGGTAGGGGCGAAAACCGGTTCAGCACAGGTCAGCGGACAGGAAAATGCAAACGGTCTGTTTGTCTGTTTTGCGCCCTACGACGATCCACAGGTGGCGGTTTGTGTGGCGGTGGAGAAAGGCGGATCCGGTGCTGCAACGGCGAAAATTGCAGCAAATATTCTGGAGCAGTATTTTGGAATTTCCCCGGATGAGACGCCGACCACGGAAGAAAACCAGCCGGGAGAATAAGCGAAAAAGGAACTTATCTTTATGTATGATAACGATATTTTTGACCCCGGAGACAAGAAAAATAAATTTCCTTACGGTGCAGTGGCCTCCGGCAGCAGCGTTACCTTCTGTCTGACTCCATTGCGAAAGCTGGGATTTAGCCGGGGTGAGATTACGCTTCGCTATGAGTTTGATTCCGACCGGACGGAAACCATTGCGATGCCCTGGACGGAAACGGACTGGGTGCGGGACTGTTTTTCCTGTACGGTTTCCATGGAGAATTATATTGGTCTTGTGTGGTATTCCTTTCGTTTAACCGGATTTTTAGGGCGACAGGTGGAGTTGGGGGAATATCAGCTTACCGTCTATGACGGCAGCGAAACCGTGCCGGATTGGTTTGGTCAGGGAATGTGCTATCAGATCCTGCCGGATCGGTTTTACCGCACAGAGATTCCGGACCCCACCGGCATGGTGGGCAACCGCTGGGTGCATTCGCACTGGGAGGAAGACCCGGCCGTAGGTTCTATGGGAAAAACCCCGGAGGGCTGGGATATCTGCAATCGGGATTTTTTTGGCGGCAATTTGAAGTGTGTGGAAGAAAAACTGCCCTATTTGGCGTCGTTAGGGGTGGAGACAATCTACTTCTGCCCGATTTTCGAGGCAGCGGAGAATCATCGTTATGGCACGGCAGACTATTATCGGATTGACCCGATGCTCGGAACAAATGAGGATTTTGAGCAGCTCTGTCGGGCTGCCCACAGCCGGGGTATTCGGATTCTGTTGGACGGAGTATTCAATCACACCGGTTGGACAAGCCGTTATTTCAATGGCGACGGCTATTATGGGCCTCAGACGGGTGCCAGCAAGGATTGGAATTCTCCCTACCGCCCGTGGTTTCAGTTCCGTAACTGGCCCAATGACTATGAGTCCTGGTGGGGGATCTATTCTTTACCGGCGGTAGATGAGGGATGTCAAGGTTATCGTGATTTTATTTTTGGCGGAGAGAATTCCGTCGTGCGTCGCTGGCTGAGAGCCGGTGCGGATGGCTGGCGGCTGGATGTTGCGGATGAACTGCCGGATGATTTTGTCGCCGGAATTCATGCGGCGATTCGGGCAGAGAAGCCGGACGCCGCAGTGATTGGCGAAGTGTGGGAGGACGGCACAACAAAAATCGCCTACGGTGTACGCCGCCGTCACTTGCTGGGGCAGCATTTGGACAGCCTGATGAACTATCCTTTCCGCAATGCACTGATCGCCTATCTGTTAGGCGGCGATGCCGCGGCATTTCGAAACGAAATGGAGGCACTGCGGCAGAATTATCCTGCTTTTGCCTTTTACGGTGCGATGAATTCCCTTGGCACCCACGATACGCTGCGGATCCTGACCTATCTGGGCACGGCAGATCTGAAGGAGAGCTGGAGCAAAGAGGCCAGAGGGCATTATCGTATGACCGATGAAGAGCGGAAACGTGGAAGAATGCGGCTGAAGCTTGGGGCAACCGTGCTGTTTACCTTCCCGGGCGCACCGACGGTCTATTATGGCGACGAGGCCGGCATGGAAGGATATGAGGACCCGTTTAACCGCCATACCTTCCCCTGGGGGCAGGAGGATTCTGAACTGATTGCCTGGTTTTCCATGCTCGGTACGGCACGGAAAGAAAGCCCCCCCTTGCGCAGAGGTGAACTGCAATGGGGAACTTGTCAGGGGGCGGTTCTTTCCTTTAGCCGTGTACTGGAAAATGATTGTGCAGGAATTGCGGTGAATCGGGGGCAGGAGCCGATACTGGCGGAATTACCCTGGCCGGGACAGGCGGCAAAGGACGAGTCAACCGGACGAAAGTGGCTGGCGGTAGACGGCGTTCTGCGGCTGAAGGTGCCGGCAATGGGTGCACTGAGACTGCGAAATATAAAACTGTAACCATAATTGGCGTGGATTGCCTGAAAAACCAGTCTCCACCCCATGCACACAGGATGACATGCATGGGGTGGAGACTGGTTTTTTTGTTCTGCGGTTTGTTTTGAAATCACTTTGAAGATGTACGAGCCGTCTTTCATTTGACGGATTTCACAGCTTAGGAATTTGTTCTCTTCTTGTAATTTTCATCATAATATCGACCGGCACGAATATCATCGGTCATTCCCGGGTAAGGAGCTTCACAGATGACATCCTCGTTGTTGAGTCCGGCATCGCCCATATAAGTGATGGTGGCAAACTCAGGGACAATGTACTTGGGATAGTTTTCATACTTGGCTCTGGCTTCTTCCATTTTAGAAATGTGCTTATTCTGGTAGCGGAAATAAGCTCCGGATGTTCAAAATCGCGTCAATGCACCAGAGAGATGCGCCAGGGAATGGCGTCGCAAATCTCTATTTTATGAATGTTATCCGGGATGTCAGGTTCCGGATGAATATCTGCATCGATGCCAATCCCCATTTTCTTTCGGCAAAAGTGAGAAATCAGCTGGCTCTCCATTGAGAGTATGTCGGTCTCACCGACACGCTTTTTCGGAGGAAATGCCTGCAATTGCGAGAAAAGCGCACATGCAAGGCGGTTCCATCCGAATGAATAGACGCTTTTCTTAAGACAGGTCGTTCTGCTCTACCAGAGCAACTTCTACGGTAGATTCTTTGCCATCGTGCCAGACAGTCAAGGTGATGCTGTCGCCAACGCCAAGCCCCTTCATCTGAGTGCCGACATCGCTGACAGAGGTGCAGGGAACACCGTTGACTGCGGTGATGATGTCTCCAACCTCCAACCCTTTGGCTTGGGCATCCGAGCCTGCGCTGACCGTGGCAATGCATACACCGTCAACGGCATACTCGTCATTTGCCGAAACACCGTAGCAGGTAATTCCAATGACAGGGTGTTCTACCGTTCCTTCAGAGATAAGAGCGTTTGCGACCTCCTGCGTTGTGGAGGATGGAATTGCAAATCCGAGCCCTTCTACTGTAGTGGAAGAACTCATAATTTTCATGTTGTTTACGCCAATTACCTGACCATAGCTGTTGATCAGCGGTCCGCCGGAGTTACCGGAGTTCAGTGCAGCGGTGGTTTGGATCAGCGTCATAGTGTAGCCATTCAGACTGACGTTGCGGTTCAGGGCGGAAATGATGCCGTTGGTAAAAGTTCCGCGATAGGTGATGCCAAGGGGGTTGCCGATGGCATAGCAGTCATCGCCGACGAGTAACTCGTCACTGCGGCCGAATTCGGCAGGAGTCAATCCGGTGGCATCAATTTTTAAAACGGCCAGATCTGTGTTGGGATCTTCGCCCACCAGCAGAGCATCATAGGTCTGTTCATCATCGGTAGTCACCTGAGCCCGGCTTTCACCGCCGACAACGTGCTGGTTGGTCAGAATAAACCCGTCTTCGGAAAGAACAATGCCTGTGGCGTAGGCCCCGGAGGACTCGCTGTAGACAGTGATCGTGACCACGCTGGGCATAACCTTGGCATAGACTTCCTGCTTCGTAAGGACTTCCCGTCCGGAACAGGACTGCAGGGTCATGGAAAAGGTGGCATCCCCGGTATAGAGGGAGATTTCACTGGGAGTGGTGCCGGAGGAGTCCTCAGAGGAGGAGGCTTCGGAAGAGCCGTCCGGATCGACGTCCTTCACAAAATTGTCTTCCCGGCTGTTATTCTGGGAAGAGTAGGTAGGAGACCCGGAAGAGGTTCCTGTCTGCTGATATGCTTTCAGAGCAGTGAATGCACCGACTGCAATGAGGCATGCAGCGAGGGTGATGATGGCGGTGGGCATATGAATCAGTCGTTTCGAAGCAGACGCCTTAGCGGTAACCGGCTCGTATTCATCCAATTTTACGTCCTGTACGTCACGTTCCGCTTCTTCCGCTTCCGGAGCAGCTTGGCGAGGTGTGGGATCGTTGTCCCATGGGTCATCTTGGCGCCGGCCGAAGTGACCAAACGGTTCCATATCCTGCATAGGTTGTTCCTTTCCGGCTGATTAGCCTACCAGAGTCAGAGTGAATACGAATTCGGTCACCCCGTCCTGACTGGTAACGTTGATGGTTTCTTTATGATTATTTAAGATGGTTTTTACGATATAAAGGCCCAGACCAACACCCTCTTTGTCGATGCTGCGGGAGCGGTCGGACTTGTGAAAACGGTCGAAAATCATGTTCAGCTCTTCCGGTGGGATGGTCTCTCCATGATCTTTTACCGAAACATAGGCTTTATTGGAGCGGGTAGTAATGCTGATGCCGATGGCTGTGCCCGGTGTGGCAAATTTAGCGGCATTGTCCAGCAGGTTATAGCATACCTGTGTGATGCCGTCCGGATCGCCCCAGACCATCACCGGCGAGTCGGGAATATGGACGTCCAGATCCAGTTGGCGCTTTTTCACCTTGCCTTCCAGGCTGATCAGAACCTGCACCATGGTTTCACCAATGTCAAATTCCACCTGACTTTGCACATTTTCCTTGGCCTGCAAAGCGCTGACGTCCAACATCTGCCGTACAAGTCGGGCCAGACGGGTGGTTTCGGAGGAAATGATCTGCAAAGAACTGTTCACCCGTTCCGGGGGGATGGTGCCGTCTAAAATACCGTCGGTAAAACCGGAGATTGTGGTCATGGGTGTTTTCAGTTCGTGGGAGATGTTTGCTACAAACTCCTGCCGACGCTTTTCAGAGTTGGCAATGGAATCTGCCATGGCATTGAAGGCCCGGGCCAGATCGCCTACTTCATCCGTGCGGCCGCAGTCGTTTACGCGGACCTCGTATTCGCCCATGCCAAAGCGGCGCACCGTATCCGCCATTTCCCGCAGCGGTTTTACCTGCTGCAGAGAGAAAATGGAACTGGAGATGAAAGCAATGCAGATGACCACAACAGCCGTAAAGAAGAACATGGTAGCCAGTGTTTTCCAAAGGGTCATCAGAGAATCTGCCGAGGCGGTCATCAAAACCAGATAAGCGACGGTTTCGGTTCCATCCGATGAAGCACAGAAGATGGGAACACCGGAGACAAAATGAAGTTCACCATTGTAAATGCCGAGGTCAGACATGCCGGAGTAACTGCCCTGACTGCAAATTTGATCGGTTACAACGGAGGAAACCACTTTTCCGCGACAGGAATCGGTTTCGGCGCTGGTGGAATTGTAGCGCAACACTGTGCCGTCGGCATCACAAAGAATGATATCCGATTCGGAAATGCTGGACAGAGCCGGTCCATACAGCGGAAAACCGTCGTTTGCAGGGTCAAAACCCTCCGCTAAAATCATCTGCGTAATGTTGGCTACGTAGGTCACATTCTCCGCCATGGATTCCTTCTTTTCCTGCACCATATAGCGGTAACTTAACGTCATAAATCCGGCAGACAGGAGGGCAAAGGAGATGAGGATCATGCCGGCAGTCAGCATGAAATGACGGCGAAACAATCCGCTTTTCATGCTTCGTTCAGCGCAAATTTGTAGCCCACGGTGTGAACCGTTTCGATGGACCACTGGTCGCTTACGCCCTCTACCTTGTCGCGCAGGCGCTTGATGTGCACGTCTACCGTGCGGCTGTCGCCGAAGTATTCAAATCCCCACACGGCATCCAGAAGCTGGTTGCGGCTGAAGGCGCGGTTGGGATGGGAAGCCAGATAGTACAGCAGTTCCAATTCTTTCGGCGGCGTGTTTACGCGTTTGCCGTCCACAATCAGCTCGTAGGAGTCCAGATTGATGACCAGCTTGTCAAAGGAAAGCTTCTTTTCTTTTTCGGAGGTGTCCTCCTCGCCGGCGCGGCGCAGCACAGCGTGAATACGGGCCAGAACTTCTGTCATCACAAAGGGCTTGACGATATAATCATCTGCGCCCATCTCCAGCCCCTTTACCTTGTCTTCGGTTTGACCCTTTGCGGTCATCATGATAATGGGAGTTTTGTCCGTTTCCCGAATCTTACGGCATACGGACCAACCATCCAGAACCGGGAGCATGATGTCCAACAATACCAGGTCGGGATTCCATGCGCGGAATTCTTCCACACCCTTGCCGCCGTCGGGAGCGATGCGGGTTTCGAAGCCTTCCTTTTCCAGATAAAGCTGGAGGAGCTGTGCAATGTTGCTGTCGTCTTCTACAATCAATGTTTTAATCGCCATAAAAAAACACCTCGTTTTCAGTTGGTACTATTGTAACGGATGCGGAAGGGGGTCGGGGTGAAGTTTTTGTTAAATTTCCAGTGCGCGCCATCCGGCGAAGAGAGCCTTCTGCACCAGATTTCCTTCTGCCGGTGCGGCAAGATAGGCGTCGGCCAAAGCGATCATCTGCCGGGCGGTTTGAACGGCATCTGCACCGGAGATTGCAGCATAGAGCAGAGCGCACTCATTGACCAATCTGCGGCTGATGCCGTTACAGGGGCGCTGCGTGCCAACCCAGTAAACCCGAAAAGCGGGGTTGCCCCGATCCTGACGGGCGGCGACGGAGGGATCATAGATTCCGGACAGAACGTCCAACCGCCACAGCAGGGGATCAATGCGGGCAGGGAAAGCAGGAGGCGAGGGCACAGCACAGACAAGGGCAGAGAACGCAGGCTGAAACCGGCGCACATCTTCCTCCCACTTGCCGGTTAAATTCATAGCGAGCCAGTCGTCAGAGGGCGTGGCGAAAAGCGGAAGATTGCTTTGATTCAGGGCATCGGCCAGCAGCTCTGCCTCCAGATGCACTGCCATGGGGAGGGGGGTGGCCAACTCGCCGCCTTTTCCATCCGGACGAAAACGCAGAGGGAGACGGCCAAGAATGGATGGAGAACGCTGATATTCCGTCAAAATCGCCGCAAGTTCCTTCGTGACAGAGCGGCGGAGTGCGCTCAGAGGATCCGATGCGGAATCAGGCACGGGGCACAGCTCCAGATTCCCGCACGTCAATGCGGAAGAGACTTTTTCCGGCCAGCATATGGTTGACCTCAATGTCATAATCAATTTCCAGCTTTCCGCCGTTTCCGGTTAAGGTGGAGCTCAGTTTGTGTGCAGTGACGCCGATTTCCATGCTGCCAAACGGGGTGTCGTAAACAGACATGTGGCTTTTTCCCCGCTCAAATACCATTTCGGAGCGGATCGTGCCTGTGCGCAGTAGAGTAACCCGTTCCGGTTCAATGTGAAACAGGGTTGTTGTGCCCTCCATGCCGGTCAGCTCGGTTTCCTCATAGCTTAATTGAAAGGAATTGCCGATTTGTTCCAAATGACCTTTGGTGACCAATTCCATGTTGTCGCTGTCCAGCCCGGAATAGTTCTGCAATCCCTGAATGGAGATTAACACATTTTTTTTCATGGGTGTGACCCCCTTAGTAGTTTTCGATTGCGACCTGCTCTACCGGCTCTGTGACTTCTCTTCCAAGAAAAATGGAGGCCAGGTCGTGGAAGGACTCTACGCTGTCGCTGACATACCAACGATATTGACCAATCTGATCAGCACCTGCCCGCAGATTGTGACGATCCAGATACCCGGCCAGCTGCTCGGCAACCTCTGCGCCGGAATCCAAAAGGCGGACATCCGGCCCCATAAAATTGCCGATGACATCGGTAAGCAGGGGATAATGGGTGCAGCCGAGTACGAGGGTGTCCACTCCGGCATCCTTCAACGGCTGCAAATACTCGGAAACAATGGTCTCAATCACCACGTCGCCGGGGCGGGTGCGCCCGGCCTCCACCAGAGGGACAAAGAGGGAGCAGGACTTTGCCAGCAGCGTGACGTCGGGATTTTCTTTTCGAATAACCCGCTCATAGGCGCCGGCTCGGATGGTCGCCGGAGTGGCAATAATGCCGATGCGATTGTTTCTGGTTGCCTGAACCGCTTTTTGAGCCGTCGGAACAACCACACCAAAGATGGGCAGATCCTCCTGCTCCTGCAGCGTGTCCAACGCAATGGAAGAAACTGTGCCGCAGGCAATGACAATTGCTTTTAAATCAAAGGTGCGTAAAAAATTGACATCCTGTGTAGCATAGCGAAAAATGGTGTCGCGGGAACGAGTGCCGTAGGGTACGCGGCCTGTGTCACCAAAATAGATGATATTTTCATTCGGCATCAGAGACATCAGACGGCGGGCAGCGGTCAATCCGCCCAGACCGGAATCAAAAACGCCAATGGGTCGATTATCCATGTTGGAATCCTCCAGAGTGTGCTCGATGCAAACCGAAATATAGCTTGCGATAAAGCTCCAGTTAATAAGTTATCATAGCATAGAAACAAATATAAGTAAATCGATCTAAAGCAAAATTTATGCAGACTTCAAAGTTGAAAAAGCCCAGACGCCGCAGTGTCTGAGCTTTTTGCATTCCTATCGGTCAGCCGGAATTCTGACTCATCTGGCGGTAGGCTCCGGGGGTGATGCCCTCACTGCGCTTGAAAGCGCGCGTTAAGGTCCATCCGCTTCCATAGCCGGTGCGGAGTGCGATGTCTGTCAAATTCAGATTTGTGGTCTCCAGCAGTTCTTTTGCGCAGTTCAAGCGCTTTTGCTGCAGGTAAGTCAGCACGCTCTGACCGGTGCGTTCTTTGAAAATGCGGGCGACATAGGAGGGATTCATATCAAAGCGCTCACTGAGGATGGTCAGGTTTAAATCCGGATCGATATAATTTTCATCAATGTATTGCAGCAGTTGCTGCGCCTTGTCCTCCTTCTTTGGAAGTGGAGTTTCCGGCAAGTTCAAAAGATCAAAGATCTGATCCACCAGAGAGGCGATTTCCGTTAAGGATGCGGCATTGCTGATATTTCGGCAGAGCAAATCGATTTCCGGATGCTTTTCCACTTTGCATCCCAGGGTTTCGAAGGCAATTCCGAGGTGATACAAAACCATTTGATTCACGGTTTGGGCATGCTGAGGCGATGTGACGCACTTTGGATCCAATATTTCCATCAGCAAATCCCGGGCCTTTTGCATGTCCAGTGTGGTTACGGAATGAACATATTTCTTCCACAGCTGCTTTTGGTGGGCGTCCTTATCTGCTTCATCATCCGGCAAATCGAGTGCGGAAATGACGGATTTGCCAAGAGAGAGCATATCGGCGTAGCGTAACAGCCCCATGCACTCCTGCATAGCGTCATGAGCATCCGCAATGTCGAGGAATGGAGTAGACAACGCGGCAACCGTTACAATCGCATCGTCTGATTCCAGCTGGTGAACGGATTGACTGCACCACTCGCAAACGGATGCAAGCACTTTTGCGGAGTCTTCTGTCGGAGAAAAATCCAGATTGATCAGGCACACATAGTAGCCGTTGTATTCTACACAGTACAGATTAGTATTTTCCGGTGCATGGTTTTGCATTGCGGATTGGATGGTATCGCGAATTTGCACAAAATCCTTGAGGGGGGGATCCTCGTTTCCCTGACGTTGAAAGATTTGATAATAGTCATCGATACGAAGGCAAACGAGGCAAAAACCGGAGTAGGACATCTGGAGCAGATCCTGCCGAACGAGTTGATCCAGGTGATCCTGTGCATTGGAAAACGCCAGCGTATGCCGATTGTTTCCCAGCAGGCGTTCTACTAATCTTGCTTTGTTAACGTTGTTTTGGGCTTCTGCCTTATCGCGATTCTCCAGTTGCTGCAGAAAAAGATTGCGCAGGGCAATTTCGACGGAGGCCTGGTCGGAAAAATCTGCTCCGCTGGCAACCGCGGCCTTCTTCAGCAGCTCTGCCCGCAAGTTGATTCGCCTGTGAAACAAGAGTAGGCAAAAAAAACTGCCGAAAGGCAGGGCCATGAGAGAAAAGACCGTGAAGAGAATAGGGTGAGTGGAGTAATGAGCGGCAAGCATACCGATGAGAGAAGGGGGGATTGCAGCGAGAAATCCCAACAGAGCATATTCCAGATTCAATTGACGATGGATGGACAAGGATACCCACCTCCCCTTTTCGATTTTGTGCATTTGCTTTCCCTTATGATAACGTATATAGCACAATTTGTAAAACTACTTTTTGGATAGCCTAAAAATTGTAGTCACAGCGCAAAACTTGACTCTTTTTGCGCAAATTTAAACTATGCGCAATTTACGACCCACAGGCAAAATGGCACATTTGGAGATATATGCGCGCATAAAGTACAAAAAAGAACCTATACACGCGAATGAATTTTGTGCTAATTTTACATCATCGCAAGAGCGCAGGCGATGAGCTCCAGTATCAATGCAGGAGGTGAAATTTCAAAGCGATTGGAGAATTGCATGCGCGATCACATCACTACTGAGAAAACAATATTTAAAAAGGAGAGAGACTGTTTCATGTTTACAAGTGTACCAGTAGCAGCCGTATTCCTGATTCTCGGTATCATCGTTTTCATCCTGTTGTGCTATCGGGGCGTCAACACCGCTCTGGCCGCTCTGGCAGCGGCAATGGTCGTTGGCCTGGGCGCAACGGACGGTTGGTTGGAAGCGATCTTCACCGTGTTCCCTTCGGGCATCGGCAACTTTGTTATCAATAACGCAATGGTTTATCTGTCAGCCGGCTTGTTCGCCTTCCTGATGAGAGAGACCAAGTCCGGCAACGCGATTGCAGACAATATGGTTCGGCTGATCGGTGCAAACCGCGCTCCCATTATCATCATTGTCCTGACCGCTATCATCCAGATTGCCGGCATCAGCACCTATGTTCTGGTGGCACCGATTGCAATCGCTTTGATGCGGGCAGCGGATATGCCCATCAGCATTGGCTATGCCTCCTGCATGGGCATCCCACCGCTGATTTCCTTCTGCCTCCCCGGTGTTACGGCAATGCCAAACGTGCTGCCCACCACCTTCCTGCACACCACGATTTATGCTGCACCTCTGATGGGCATCACCTGTGCTCTGATCGGCCTGGTGTTGGCAATGCTTTACCTGACCCACATTATCCATCGTGCCCGCCGCCGCGGTGAGCACTTCGTGGAGCCCGGCGCCGGCATGGCCGGCATCAATGTGGCCAAGGAAGGCCGCTTCGGCGAGGTAGAAGTGCCTGCCATGTGGAAGGGCATTGCCCCTCTGGCCGGCGTTCTGGTTCTGTCCTTCATCATGATCAACGTGTTCAAGCTGCCCAGCGCCCGCGGCATCTGCGTGGCTATGTGGATTTGCTGCGCCTTCATGATTGTTGCCAACTGGGATGTTTGCATCCATAAGATCACCCTGAAGAACATCATCAGCTGCGGCCCCATGGAGATTGTTCCCTTCATGTTCATGGCCGGCTGTGTGTATGGCTTCGGCAACGTGACCAGCGCTTCCGCCTGCTTCGAGCCTCTGAAGCAGCTGATCATGACCATCAACCTGAACCCCTACCTGACCGCATTCCTGTCCATCGCTCTGGTCGCCGCTCTGTGCGCCGACGGCGTGGCCGGCATGATGATGTGGCTCGGCATGTTCTCCGAGACCTTCCTGGCAATGCCTGGTGTCAATCCTGCAGCTCTGCACCGTATCCTGGTCATGTCTGCAACTACCTTCGATTCTCTGCCTCACTCCGGTTCTGTGGCTGGCTCCATGGCGATGTTCCAGACCACCCACAAGGAGTCCTATGGTCACGTGTTCGTGCTGACGGTTTGCATCCCTGTAATCTTCAGCTTGGTCGGCGTGGCAATGGCAATCCTGCTGTACTAATCAGCGAAGCTTAACTTAACCCCAGCCTAGGGGAACGGGAAACCGTTCCCCTAGCTACCCCAAGAAAGGATGATTTGTTGTGAGTGAAAAGGAAAAGTTTCCTGTTGTAATCGACGTCAACGAGATGGCTGAGCGCTATGGAATGGAAATGGAGGACGTTTATAAGCCGGACGGCACTTACGTTTCCAGAGACTATCATTGGGATCCGGCGGCACTGCCAAAGGCTGTGGCCGAGGTCAAGGAGCGCAGCAAGGGACAGAGCGTTGTAAAATTCATCAATCACTGCCCGAACTGGATGATCGCTGCCTTTGCAGCCGCAATTCGTCCGGCAGTTTGCTTTATGAATGTCGGTCCCCAGGGCATGTATAACTCCTATCATGCGCCCTTCCGCATTGGGGAAAAGAGCCCGGCCTGCGAGCTGTATTTTGAACCGACCGTGAAAGATGATCGCATCTATCTGGCAGTTCAGTCCGAGGGGGACCCTCATCTGTTCGATGTGGATAAGATGTCCCTGATCACTGTTCCGGAAGTTGAGCCGGGCAAACTGATGCTCCTTTCCGGCCTGATGACCCATCCTATGGCAATCAATGTTACCTTGGCTTATGCTGATACAGCAAAGGCGTTCTTCATCCGCTTCCATGAGGCACCGGAGTATGTCTGCTGCGTTACCAATTGTGACGAATATAAGATCGGCGACACCATTCCCGTGGAGGAATAATCCAGCCGGGACGGAAATCTGAAGCAATATCGGAGGAGCATCCATGAGCAAGCGTCTAGCACATCTTCCGCGCTACCTTGTCTTTCTGCCGCTGATTCTATTTGTGATTCTGCTGTATGGAGGCATTTTGCAGCGGTTCATTCCTGCGGTTTCCGTAGGAGAAAAGAAGTACACAGCGGCACAGTTCAATTATTGGTATTATGAAGCCTATTTGAGCTATGTGGATGAGCACTATGATGAGCTGGACGACTTGGGATTGGATACCGGAACCGCACTGGATAAACAGTCGACTGCAACCGGTCAGACCTGGGAAGATTATTTCCGCGTGCAGGCCGAGCACAATCTGCAGGAAACCGAAGCGCTGTTGGCATTGGCAGATACCTATCATGTCTCGCTGAAGGCGGAGGATCTGCCTGCCTATGCACAGCGGCTGGCCAGTGCAGATGCAGAGTGTGCGGAAAGTGGGATCAGTCTGGAGGATTATGTCCGTTCCTATTACGGCTACAGCGTAACCGTTGCCAACTACAAGAAGCAGCTGCTGAAGGAAGTTGGGGCGGATGCGGTGCGTGCGGCCATAGAAACCTCTCTCACGCCTTCCGATTCCGATGCGGAGGCATATGTCGCGCAGCATGGAGAACTGGACGACTATCAGACGGCAAATGTTCGCGTCGTATGGTTCTCTGCAGCAACTGATCGATTCACCGGGGAAACCGGCGATACACAGTTGGCGGACATGCAATGCCGTGTGGAACTTCTCCTCAATCGTTGGAAGGAGCAGGGGGGAGACGAGTCTGCGTTCGAAAGCATGGCGGTGCGCTACTCCGAACACGAAAGCGCTTCCGACGGCGGACGATTGGATGGAGTTGTCAAAAATGAACTTCCAAACGCATTGGAAGACTGGCTGTTTGACAGCTCTCGCCAGACAGGTGATATCACCACCTCTGTGACAGACGAAGGCAGCTGGATCGTCTATTACTGCGGTTCGGGCGAATCTGCGGCGAAACTGAGCGCAAAGCAGATTTTGCTGGAACAGAGTGTAGAGGAGTATTTGAATCAGCAGGAGGAGAACTTTCCTGTAAAAGAACATTTCGGCATGCAGATCGCCATGTGAGGAGGGAACGAAGATGAAAAAATTCACGCTTCCCTTCCACAGAAATAAGCCTCGGGAGCGGGTGCACAGCCGAAAGCAGAACATTGTCTACGGCATTCTGGTGGCCATCATCCTGATCTTTGTGACCTGCTGGTGGGGGCGGGCGCTGACCAATGCCTACTACAATGCTTTCGTTGCCTATACCGATGACAATGCCTCCGAGATCATCGAAAGCAACAGCAGGTTGGACGTGGATGCAGCCGTTTCGGAGGAGCTGAAACCGCTGCAGGAGCAGTACGACTCCTGGAGAAACCGGCATCTGGCCGACCGCTGTGATGTGGTCTCTCAGGATGGAACGAAGCTGCATGGACTGTATTATGACTGCGGCTTTGATCGCACGGTCATTGTCTTTCCAAGCTATGCGGTAAACAGCATGGGGGATTTTCTCTATGCACCATGGTATGAGGCACAGGGATGCAATGTGCTGCTTACGGATCCGCGCACCAGCGGAGACAGCGAAGGAACCTATCTCGGTTACGGTCTGTTCGAGCAGGCTGATGTAGCAGCCTGGGCGGACTATGCGGCCGACACATTGGGCAGCCGACAGGTCTATCTTCACGGTGTGGGGATGGGTACCGGTGCAGTGCTGACGGCGGCGGGCAACGGCTTGCTGAATGAGAGCGTGAGCGGCATTGTGGCTGAGAGTGCCTATGGCTCACTCCGCCAGCTGGCTCAGTATGAAATCGGCAACTGGTTTCATCTGCCCACGTTTCCGCTGCTGAACCTCATCAATTCCAAGATGGAGCGTACAGCAGGATACGGGTTGGATGATGTAAACTTGACAACAATGGTTCAGAAGGCAGAACTCCCGGCGGTGTTTCTGGCCGGGGGAGCAGACAGCTATCTGCCCGCTGAATTTTCCAAAACAGTATATGACGCTTACTCCGGCCGAAAAAGCTGGTTGGAAGTGGCAGATGCCGAGCATGGAGCTCTGTATCTGCGAGGACAAAACGAAGTCCAGCAGACAATCAAAGCGCTGTTGGACGGAGAAATTTAAAGGAGGCAAAGAAAATGGATCTCTCTGGAATCTATAACTGCACAATGCACACACCTATCGGTGAGCGGTATATCGTGCTGGACATTCATGTCGCGCCGGATGGACAGATCACCGGTACGCTGGACGGCGACGATCACGGCTGCTCCGCATTCAAGTGGGGCCACGTGGTGGACGACAAGTATCTGTTTTTCAACACCTTCCCCCATGATTGTGACTTGACCTTTTTCGGCGTAGTCGAAGAGGACGGCCGTTTTTATGGGGCCAATTTCCACAAGGGACATTCCTCTCTGTTCGACGGCAAGCGGGCCTGAGACAGAGTTCAATGTAAATTAAGATTATCATTTCACCTGAGGAGGTAATTTACTATGACCAACGAAGAACTGGCTTTGAAGCTGGATGAGATGCAGCTGAAGATTGAC
>CAVLAO010000017.1:0-29411 GCA_963660915.1 Bacteroides sp. CAG:927
GTTGCGGATAGCAACCAACGCATCTCCCTCCAAAGTAAGGGACTTACCGCCGACCTGAAGCGTGTTGTTCACCGGAGAAAAATCCGTTGTGGTGAGACGATAGATCTCGGATGGCGTCAACCCATAAAAGAGCAGCCAGACAATCCCTCGATCAATGCAGTCAGCAGTACAGTTCTCCGCAGGTTCGAAACACAGATCCAACGCAGATTTGAGTGCTTCCGGTGTAGTGACAGAGCGTAGCACAAATCGCGCCTGTACGGATTGCCTCAGCTTCTGCAGTACATGGCTCTCAGTATAGCCGTTCTTTCTGCACCACACACCATACAGGTATAGCACCTTTGTGATGGAAAGCACCACTGCGTTAGGCTGAGGAAAACCGGCAGCAATGGAAGCAACGATCTTACTCACTTCAAGATGTGAGAGGTTATGCAACTCGGTACCACGGGAAACTTCAACATCTTGCAGTTGGTCGAAGTATTCGTTCAGTATCTCCTTCGTTTCTCGCTTTGCGAACACAGACGGTTCTTTCGAAAAGCAATAGTCGAGAAACGGTTCTCTGCAATCTTGGATCATTCAATCACCACAATCATTGTAAATACGAGCTTGACGCCATGCCTCAAGCAACTCTTCCTAGGATAGGAAGGCTATAACGGAAGTAGCAAGCAGACTGGCCACTGCGATGTTTCGCAAAGCATCATGATCCAAAACCGTCAGCTTTTTGATGAGTCTTGTCTTGGACATGCGCTGCGGATTTTCGCAGAGTACCACACTGTCTGCCACTAGGTTATATCGTTTTGCCTCGAGAAAAACATGGGTTGGAAGTTCCATTTTCTTTACGGAGGAACTACAGGGGAGTGCGATTATGTTCGGACTGTGCTTGATTCCGATGTTGTTCTGAAAAACCACGCCGGGTCTGACACCGCGCTGTTCATGGTCAATGCCGTCAAAGGTCATCAGATAGACATCACCAATTTGAATTCGGTCAGCCTAATCACTCATAAGTTTACTCCTTCTCGTATGTACAAGCATTATAACATAAGCGGTTGCTTACGTCAAAGTAATTTCTCAGACTGATTCCATATACGGAACCTGATACTTAGGCAGCTTTCGAGTGTATTTTAGAAACTCCTGAAACTGGTCATAGCAGTGACGACGGTACCCATCATATCCAACGGTTGCGGAGACGGGAATCTTAGACGACTCTGTGTAGAAATCAAACAGACTTTCCTTTGAGATTTTCAGCTTGAACGGCTCATAAATCCGAAAATCACCACGAGGAACCAGTTCCCATTGGCAGTCATAGTATAAATTCCAACGACCTGCCTGTTTTACCTGATGGCAACTGAAGGCATTGATTTCTCTCCACTTTTCGCCCATCCGAAAGACGAATACATCTCTGATAGCGAACACATCATTTTCAGCAGCGGTGAGGAGCTCTTGCCTTTTAGCCAGCGCAGTAATTTCCTCGGCGGAAAGATTGTCAATACGATTCTCAGCCATGATTACACCTCACTAAAATAATTGCAGAGCTCCGCACTCATGGGTTTACTCTGCGTTTGGTATGTCCTCATTATATCACTCCTTTAAGGCAACGTACATATTTTTCCGAAATTCGAAAAAATGTGGGAATTTTTCTGGTAGACGGATCAATTGGATCGACTCTTTCTAGGCGGTCACAGTTATTCTGGAACTGAAATTAAATGAATTTATAAACCCGCATGGAGAATATGGCCCGAAAACCAAGAAAGCTATTGTCAAAGTTGTGCAGTCCTGCATTGGCACAACGGCAGACGGGGTCTTCGGAGCTAAGAGCAAGAAAGCATGGATAAATGTTAGAGCCGGTTCCAAGGGAACTCAAGCGAAATGTGTGCAGATGATGCTTATCTGCCGTGGATTTTCCTGCGGTTCCTATGGAGCGGACGGTGACTTCGGCAGTTGCTCTGTTGCGGCAGCAAGGAGTTTTCAGGCTGCGTTGGGACTGACTGCGGATGGCATTGTTGGAAAGAACACTGCTACCAGACTTTTCGGCTAAAATAAAGAAGGGCGTGACCAGTTCGGTCACGCCCTGATAGAAGATAATGTTATTGGTGGCGGAGATGCAACGAAATCCAAAATCTACAAGACATAAAAACAATAGCTGTAAATTAAATCCAGCTCTAAATCAAAGTATTATTCTGGTTGGGGTACGGTTGGGGTAGTTAAAAAATCTACGTAACTTTTTAAAAAGAAAAACGACTGATTTCACGCAAAATCAGTCGTTTTTGGTCCGAGTGTTGAGATTCGAACTCAAGGCCTCTTGAACCCCATTCAAGCGCGATACCAAACTTCGCCACACCCGGATGCAATTAATTAGCCGCACATCAGCGACTTGATTATGATACAACAGATACGAAAAAAAATCAAGTGTTTTTTCAATTTTTTTAAATTATTTTTTCATATTGCAAAAACTGATACGAAAGATCTCCAGTGTTTCGGATCTCGGAGGAAGAAATACACTGCCAATCTGTGGCGAGATCTAAATTTGTGAGGAAACAATCTCCGTTCCCATTTGCGAAGACCTTGGTAATGTATGCGTGGGTACAGTATGGCAGAAACTTCTGATAAATTGAAGCTCCGCCTACGACAAAAGCCTCTGTCCCTGCAATTTGAATTGCACCGGCAATGGAACTGCACCCAATTGCGGTGGGAGGAAGTGATGCCGGAGTATGAGTTAGAATAACGTTTTTTCGGTGGGGGAGAGGCATCTTATTTGGAAACGTGAGCAGAGTTTTTCGCCCGTAAAGAATTGTGCCGTTTATGGTTAACCGACGAAAATGATGCAGGTCATCAGGGATAGAGAAGAGTAAATGACCGTCACGGCCAAGAGCCCAGTGTTGGTCTACAGCAGCGATCAATTTCATCGTGCGTTCAATTCCTCCAGTAGTTGCCCGATTGTTTTCCTTGCTAAAGGATGAAATGCATAGCGTGCAATTTCCGCCAACGGACGCAACACAAAATCACGATTAGTCATATCCGGATGTGGAATGGTTAGGGTTGGAGTATGGACTACAAGATCATCATAGAGCAAAATATCTAGATCCAGTGTCCTGGGACCCCATATAATGGTACGCTCTCGACCGGCGGAAGCTTCCAACGTATGCAGAAACGACAATAATTCCTCAGGAGTCAAGAGCGTTTTGATTTCGCATACACCGTTTAGAAAATCATCCTGTTCCACATTACCATAGGGCTTTGTTATGATGAGCGAGGATGTAGTGATAAGTTGAATACAATCAGACTCCGCAAGTGAAGCTACGGCATTGCGAATATATGCCTCCTTATTGCCAAGATTTGATCCCAAAGCAATGTAGGCCGTGTGCCATGCACGGCGTATTTTCACGGATACAGACTGAAAATCCAACTCAATCGGTGCGTCGGGTTTGCACAGTTCCAATGTAATAGCGGAGATTTTCGGAAAATGCAGCAATACGGAACGGCAAGCGTTTTCAGCTGCTGCTTCAAGCAGGCGATAGGTGTTTTGCGTCATTTCGTCGTGGAGTAATTGAGCAACTTCAGCATAGCTTACGCTGTCCTCTAAATTATCACTGATTCCGGCGGGATGCGTGTCTGTTTCGAGGATTGCAGATACTTCGAACATTTGTCCCTGTTCTGTTTCAAAACGGTACACACCGTGGTGGGCAAAAAAACGAAGTCCGTCGATTTTAATTTGATCCATGCACACCCTCCTGCAAAATTGCTTCGGTCATTTGAATTACGCGGGCATTTTCTTTTACATCGTGAACGCGGACAAACATGCACCCCTTTTCCACAGCCATTACGGTGGTAACAAGTGTGCCTTCTACCCGTTCTGCAGTGGGAAGATCCAACGTCAGACCAATGACCGATTTTCGACTGGTGCCGAGCAGAATTGGAAGACCAAAGCGCTGCAATTCGTCCAGACGATGAATAACAGTGAGGTTTTGAGCATAACTCTTTGCAAATCCAACACCCGGATCGAGGATAATTTTCTTCCTGGAAATACCTGCCTCGTCTGCCAGGGTAAGCGATTCTTCAAGGTCAGCGCAGAGATCAGGCAAAAACATCCGATAATGCGCTTCTTTTCGATTATGCATCAGGCAACAGGCTACACCCGTTTTTGCAATCACTTGTGCCATTTGATCATCGTATTTTAAACCCCAGATGTCGTTAATCATGTCCGCACCGGCATTAATTCCGGCTTCTGCAACAGTGCTTTTATAGGTGTCCAGTGAAATTGGAACATCAAAACGCGCCTTCACGGCTTCAATGACCGGAAGCACACGATCCATTTCTTCGTAGTCCGGCAGGAGTTCATATCCGGGGCGGGTTGATTCACCTCCGATATCCAGAATGTCCATGCCGTCGCTTAACATTTGTTCTACGTGATGCAGAGCATTATCTAACTGATTAAATTTTCCTCCATCGGAAAAAGAATCCGGAGTGACATTCAGTATGCCCATTACATAAGTGCGGCCTTTGTTTAAGAATTCTTTTGTGCCAATTTTCATTATTTAATACTCCAAAGAAATGTTTTTCTTTTCTGTAGGCCAATTACATTCCGGCGATGCCGGACAATTATAGCAGGGACGGCTTTTTTTATCGGCCCAATACAATGCTTTGGCTAATTCACTGCCTTCACCAATAGATCTGTGACCTGCAATTGCAGCTAAAATAAGAAGTTGTTCGCCATCTGTATAGTTGCAGTCTGTCAGAATTTCTTTTGCAAACTGCGTGCTGGCCTGCTCGTGAGGAGTGCCATCGATGTATTCAACGGCGCGTCCAAGGTCGTGCAGCAAAGCGGTTGCATATAAAATATCGCGAGGAATATGTACTCCGTCTTCCAAGACATAAATGAACATCAGACGTGCGGTAGACAGAAGATGTTCCATGTCATGATGACAAAAGGGACGATCCTTTTCACAACGCTCGATTTCCTTCATACAGTGCAGAAAGCGTGGATGGCGTATAATTTGATCCAATCGATTCATCGCTGTACCAATTGAAAAAAGCGATTTTGCAGCTTTTCATCTTCTGCAAAACAGCCGCGTACCGCGATGGTTACCGTTTGTGTCCCCGGTTTGCGCACACCTCGCATTGACATGCACATGTGTTCCGCTTCCATCATAACCATGACACCCTTTGGATGAAGACTGTCCATAATTGCTTCACAGATTTGATCGGTTAAATTTTCCTGAATTTGTGGACGATGGGAAAATAACTCTACAGTTCGTGCGAGTTTGCTGATCCCAACAACTTCTCCATCCGGTATATAAGCAATATGTGCCCGCCCAAAGAAAGGGAGAAGGTGATGTTCGCAGACAGAATAAAACGGAATGTCCCGTTCCAGAACCCATTCACTTTTGTCAGCAGCAAAGCGTTTTTCCAAATGCTGTTGAGGAGATGCGCTCAGTCCGGAAAACAGCTCATGGCACATGCGTGCAATGCGCTCCGGAGTTTCTGCTAGCCCTTCCCGGTCTGTATCTTCACCGATTCCATCCAGAAATAACAGGACGGCTTGTTTTATTTTCTCATCATCTATCATGGGTATCACTCCTGCCAGTGTGTATGAACATTCGCCGGATACATTATAGCGCAAGATTTCTTACATGTAAAATCTGTTTTTCTTTTTGGTGTGAGTGTGCGATGGAGTTTGCTAATTGAGTTGAAGGAGAGGATAGAAGTCTGTTATAATTTAAATTAAAGAGGAGGGAGTTATCATGGATCTTTTTCTTTGTGATTATGCAGAAGGGGCGCATCCGGAAGTGCTGTCAGCGCTGACAATGACAAATACGGTTCAGACTTGCGGCTATGGCTGTGATCCGTATTGTGATAGTGCAAGAACGTTAATACGGGAGGCAGTTGGGGTTCCAAACGCAGCGGTGCATTTTCTGGTCGGCGGAACACAAACTAATATGACGGTAATTGCATCTCTGTTGAAGCCTTATCAGGGCGTTCTGTGTGCGGATAGCGGTCATATTAATGTACATGAAACCGGAGCAGTTGAGGCGACAGGGCATAAGGTAATGCCGTTGCCGGCAACAGAAGGAAAAATTTCTGCTGACGCAGTTGAGCAGGTGTTGTATGCCAGCCGAAACGATACTAATTTCGAGCACATTGTTCAACCTGGCATGGTGTATATTTCGCATCCAACCGAGCTTGGAACTTTATATACAAAGGCCGAGCTAGAGGCACTGCATCGCGTTTGTGAGAACTATCAAGTGCCTCTGTTCCTGGATGGCGCAAGATTATCCTATGGGCTGGCCGCTAGGGATACGGATGTTACGTTACGGGATCTGGGGCGATTAACAGATGTGTTTTACATTGGCGGAACAAAAGCGGGGGTCTTGTTTGGCGAAGCAGTTGTTTTTCCAAATCCAATGCTTTGTCCGGAATTTCGGTACTATATGAAACAGCGGGGAGCGATGCTCGCCAAGGGACGACTGCTGGGAGTTCAATTTCAGGCGCTGTTTCACAATGATCTTTACCAGCGCATCGGATACCATGCGAATCATTTGGCGAGACAGATTGCAGATGGATTTCAAAGGCAGGGCTATTCGCTTTATTTGCCATCACAGACCAATCAGCAATTTATCGTGCTGCCGGATGAAATATATCAGAAGTTAAGCGGTACAGCCCAGGCTGAGTACTGGTGTCGTATTGATAAAGACACCAGTGTTTATCGTTTTTGCACTAGCTGGGCAACAACACAGGAAGCTGTAGATCGCTTGTTGCAGGCAATCAATGCGCTGTAAAATACATATAAATGAAGGCCGGAATCTAACAGATTCCGGCCTTCATTTAACAGATCCATTTCCAATAGGTTACTATCAACAGAATAATCTGTACCAATAATATCAGCGGCATGCCATAGAAAAAATACCAATGCTTGGTTTTATGATGAAAAATCCGCATGCCGAAAATTGCTCCCAGACTGCCGCCAAGCAGGGCAGAAAGAAATAATGCACGCTCAGAAATGCGCCATAAGTTCTTTCTTGCGCGATGTTTATCAATTCCCATCAGAATAAATCCCAGTAGATTGACTCCGAAGAGATAAGAGAAAAAGAGAGGCAGTGAGACGGTCATTGCTTCACCGGCCAAAGTAGGAATCCAATCCATCGGCAATCCCTTGAACCATCTGCGACTGATAGCTGTCAGTTGCCATCTTTTCATCCTCGGATGGATTTGTCATAAAGCCAAGTTCCAGAATTGTAACCGGCACCTGACTCCAGTTGATTCCACTCATCGTGTCGGTTTCCCAGACACCTCGATTTCTGGCACCGGTGACGGAACAAAAAGAGTCGATAATATTTTGAGAAAGGGATTGAGAGGCAGAATAAAGGGAACCGTTATAGGGATTGGAAGGAGTCATACAAATGGTCATTGCTCCATGTGCCTCACTGGAATCCGAGCCATCGGCATGAATGCGGATAAAAGCATCTGCTCCGGCATCGTTTGCAATTGCAGCGCGTTCGGAATTGCTGATGGAAACATCATTTGTAGTGCGGATCATCAACACTTGGTAACCGCGCCCCTCTAATTCAGCTTGTAATTTTAAAGATACTTCCAAGGTCAATTCATATTCCGGCGTTCCGGTAGAGACGCCTTGTGTACCAGAACTGACGCGTGCTTTTTGCTCACTGGCTCCGGGGCCAACGGGCTCTTTGCGGCTGTCTCCTTTAGATTGGTGCCCTGCATCAATGGCAATGAGTGGAGCGGAACTTGAACTGGCATGTGACTCCGATTCCGGCTCCGGATCTGTTTTTTGCACTTCTGTTTCCTGAACGGGTTGAGGTTCCGGTTCTGGACTTGCTTCGGATATCGGCTCAGAGGCCGGGACTTCAGAAACAGGAGCAGATTGACTGGCACTCTCTATTGCATCACTGACTGCATCGCTTGCAGAAGCGACGGATGATGTTGATTGCGTTGCTTGATCGGATACGGAAGAGGAGGAGATAGCATTGGAAGAGATCTCAGCAGTTGTATCTGCTTTGTTTCCGCAGCCGGTGAGAGAAAAAATTGTTAAGGTGATTAATAAAAAGGATAGTGCACGTTTCATATAGCATTCTTCTCCTGTACAAGTAGTGGCCGATTCCAACGATTGCTGCAATAATAGATGATCTGAATTATGATTTGCACGGCAGAAGCCACCGGAGCGGCAATGCCGATTTGCAGCATGGTGACATTGGGAAGCGAGGCAAATAAAATTACAAGCGGTACGCGAACAATGAAGGTAGAGAACAGGGTATTGAACATGGTAAATGTGGTTCGGCCGCAACCACTGAAAAATCCGTTTAAACAGAACACAAAGCAGACCATCAATGCATCGATGCTGTATGTGTGCAGATAAAGACTTCCGTGGTAAATGACATCGTTGTCCGGGGTAAAGATCCCCATCAGAACTTCAGGGAAGAACTGCATAATCAAAAATAAGATTAAAGTCAGGCCCAAAGAGATAAACAGGGAGATGCGTAAACCGACTTTGGCTCGGGATTGTTGCCCTGCTCCGATATTTTGCGCAGTAAATACAGCCAGTGCGGACATAAATGCGATGGGTATGACCATGGAAAAACCGATGATGCGCTCAACAACACCAACAGCAGCGGATTGGGAAAGACCGATGAGATTGACGACAACAGTGATAATAATAAATGAGAGTCCGGCAAAAACATCTTGAAATGCAACCGGTATGCCAAGCTGCAACACTTTAATTAGCTTTTGACGCTCCGGTTTGCGTACAATGGGGAAGGGGAGCCCACTGTAGAAGAGTGTAACTAAAGCACAAAGAAAACTGACGGCCTGTGCTGCGACCGTTGCAATGGCTGCACCCTCAGCCCCAAGGTGAAAACGCCCGACTAAAACAAGATCGCCAATGATATTCAGCAGGCAGGAAATGGCGATAAAATACATCGGGCGTTTTGAGTCGCCGATGCCCCGCAGAATGCTGCTTACTACGTTATATCCAATGATGAAGCTGGTTCCAATGCCACAGATGCGCAGGTAGGCTTGGGCGGGAATCACCGCTTCTTCCGGCACTTGAAGCAAATGTACAATTCCGTTGCAAGAGATGAGCAAAAGTCCTGTGATGACAACGGCTAATCCGACAAAGAGATAAATCATGCTTCCAACGGTTTTTCCTGCATCCTGATATTTTTTTGCACCGATGTATTGCCCTAAAAGTACCGTACCGCCGGTCGCTATGCCACAGATCAGGCTGGTCACCAGTTGCATAACCTGACTGGAGTTGTTAACCGCGGTAACACCTGCTGCATTGGAGAATTGGCCGACGACAATCATATCGACGACACCATAGAGAAATTGCAGTAGTGACGAGCCTAAAAAAGGGAGTGCGAAGCGAATCAGCGTTTTTGAAATACTGCCGTTGGTCAGATCATAAATTTGACTTTTATTCACAAAAATTCTCCTTAATCACTTTGATTGCAAATGTCTACGACGGCATTTGCAATGGCATCGGCATAATCGGTCAGGTGTTTATCAAAAAGTTTGTTGTCTTCTTTATCCTGCAGAAATCCAAGTTCAACTAACACAGCCGGCATGGAAGTATGAGAAAGTACATAATAGTCGCCGTTTCCGTTCTGTGTTCCGGCGCGGACACCTCTGTCGTTTTGCACACCGACGGCAACCAGATTGGTGTGGATTCTGTCTGCCAGCATCTGTGAAGTGGTACTGCACTGTTGGGCAACCCAAATCTCAATGCCGTTTCCGGATTCTGCTACGTTGCGATGCAGAGAGAGAAAAAGGTTTACATTGGCATTTTCAGCACAGTCGACGCGTTCCTGCAGGGAGAGTGCGGTATCATCGCTTCGCGTCATTACAACGGTAATGTTTCGTGTTTCCATTGCCTGCCGGAGCGCAAGAGCTGCGGCAAGAGTGTCATCCTTTTCTGCTCGATCTGGTCCGCTTGCACCGGGGTCGCTTCCTCCATGACCGGCATCGATGCAAACGGTGTAAGGAGTTGAGATGCAATTTACCTGTTGATCGTGTGGAGAAGATGCGTGATATAACAGAATAAAAAGCAGTATAAACAGACCAACTACAATCGCAATCAGTATGCGAACGAATCGAATGGCACAGCGCGGTAAAATGGGAAGAGGATGTTTTCGAAACATAAACAAACCCGCTCTCTTGATGGATGACAAAATTATACCATGAGGGGAATTTTACATCAAGAAAGCGCCGCAACAGATTCCATTAAGATTATACAACAACTCCCTGCTTAGTTCAATTTGTCAGCAGAGAGTTGGAACGATAGGATAAAGGGGGACCATCCAAGCGGAGAATCTGATCTGCCAGGGATAATGAGAAGGCATCGTGAGCAGAAAAAAGAACAAATTTATGCTGTTTTCGAATGAACTGCATCAGACGTGAGATGCAATCCGGGTCAATACCGGTGAAAGGTTCGTCCAGAAGCAGCCAATCCTTATCTTGGCTGTATGCGAGGCAGCGCGCCAAGGATAAACGCCGCTGCATGCCGCCGGAAAGAGCTTCTATGCAGGTATGTGTTTCTGCACCGAGCTCGACTGCATCCAGCCAGAACTGCGCATTTGCGGTACCAGTAAGTACTACCTGAATTTGCTGAATACAATTTAGACCCGGGAGCAGTCTGTTTTCCTGAAACAGAAAACTGGACGGTTGCAGACCGATTATTTGTCCTTTTTGAGCGATTTCCAATCCTGCGAGCAGTCGCAGTAAAGTAGTTTTTCCACAGCCGGAAGGACCGGAGAGGGCGATGATGCCTGTATCGGGTAAAGTCAGTGAAAAATCAGAGAGAATCCATTTGCTTTCATAAGAGAAAAATAGGTGCTGCAACTGCATGTTTTATCCCTCCTTTGCACCAAGGAGCTTGTGCACAGCTTTTTCCAATGTCATCGACAACAGGATGACCACTGCAGTCCAGGCAAAAAGGGATGGCGTTTCCAGGTAGATTTTTGAGTAATACACCTGTGTTCCGATGGCGGCCTTTGGCACACAAAGTACTTCCGCCGCTACACCGGATTTCCAGGCCAGCCCGATTGCGTTGTTGACGCCGGCAACAAAATGAGGACGAACAAACGGCAGATAAACGTATCGCAGAGTTTTTTTTGCACCCATTCGGTAAGCTCTGGAAAACTCCAATAGTTGGGGATCAACAGTATGTATTCCGGTGGATACGCTTTCCCACAAAATCGGCAATACCATCAGTGCGGAGATGACACCGGGGACCTGATTGGTTTTTACCCAAAGCAGAATCAAAATTATAAAACTGGCTACCGGTGTGGCGCGTATGATTTTTATAGCCGGGGAGAGCAGACAGTCAGCAATGGAAGAACGAAAGGTTATTATGGCGCAGATTGTTCCGAGAAGAACACCGAAGACTGTTCCGCAGAAGATGCGCAGCAGAGTGGTTCCGGCAGCGTACCAAAAGGATGCAGTGCGGGCTAATGTAACCAACCGTTTGACGACAGAAACGGGGGATGGGACAAGAAGCTCCTGCCCCACCCATGCTGAAACCGTCCACCATACAGCAACCCAGAAAATGGCTGATGCGGTCGATTTCAGTATTTTGTTTTTATTTTTTCGAGTCATTTCTTTGCATCGGTGAAATAGAAATTATCATCGGGCAGATTACCGCCAATTGAGGCTGGATTTGCAGAATAGAGGACTTTGTAATAGGGTTCAATTGCACTTTGTATCTTATCGCCGGAAATAAAGCACAGATTGCAGGCAGGGATTGCCTTCGCTGCAACGGCAGCCTTTGCAACAATGCCGTATTGCTCACAGAATTGAGATGCCTCTTCTACATTGGTTTGCACGGCCTCAATCGATTCAGCATATTCCGTCAGAAATGCAGTAACTGCATCGGGGTGCTCTTCTGCAAAAGCGGTGCGTACGACTACACAGCCCATGGTCAAAGCTCCATTGGTGTCGAGGTTGTTCCATTCTGCAGTCAGATCAAGGGCAACGCGTATGTCGCTGTTCTGCATTTGCACACTGGTGACGGCAGGGACCGGGAGCATACACAGATCGATGTCACCTGTAGCCATTTTGGTTACCAGACTTTCAGAATCCATAAATTCAATCGTCACATCCTCACCGGGAATCAAACCGTTTTCGGTCAGAATATAGTTGAGGACATATTCCGGATTGGCACCTTGACCGGTAGCATAAATAGTTTTACCGGCAAGATCGGCTACAGAGTTAACCGACTCACCGTTTTCAAGAATATACAATACTCCATAGGTGTTTAAGGCACAGATTTGTACTTTGCCACTTGTTTTTTGATACAGATTTGCCGCAACGTTAGTTGCCACAGCGGCAATGTCAAATTCACCATTGGCAAGACCGGCAACGACATCGTCATTTGCGGTGGCGACGGTGAAATTATAATGGTTGGCAGTTTTGCCTGCATCATTCCAGTTCATGAGTTCAGATGCGCCAATCCCGGTAGGTCCGGCTAATACTGCCATGTTAATTTCTGTGGTGTCCGGCGTAGAAGCGTCTGCCACAATGCTTGCAGATGCATTGGCGGCGGTAGAACTTTCTACGGCGGAAGAGACAGATGAATTTGATGTGCTTGTTGTGCCGCAAGCACTCAGTCCAAGTACAAGGGCAAAGGCCAACAGGAGTGAGGATAGTTTTTTCATTTCTTAGTTCCTTTCTTCTACCTGAAGTACTTCAGGATGTTTCAATATGATTTTTCTGCCTGAGTGAATCAGAATATTATCTCGTTCCAGTTTTTGAATCTCCCGGTAAAGGGAGGCGCGACTGATATTCAGTCGGGAGGCCAACTCCGTCATAGAACAGGGAAGTGTAATCTGACCGGATTCATCCGTCTGTTGCAGTAGAAATGACATGAGTTTTTGTCTGCCTGTACTTTCAATCAGTGCGTCAATCTTGTCCGAGAGGAAACGGACGCGGTTGGAGAGATAGTAGATGTAATTTTGTTGGATAAGATGACTCTGATCCATTAGCTCCTGTACCTCCGCCTGAGAAAGGAAAAGAACCTCACAGCGGGTTCGTGCAGTAAGGGTGGATACATAGTGGGTTTCGTCATTAAATAATGTTGCCGCCCCAAATAAATCGCCTTTATGTAGCTCGCTTACCACCATGTTCTGTTTTGTCACAAGAATACGACCGGACAGCAGAATTCCAAGTTCTTTTTGAAAATGATCGGAGTCCCAGAGAATGTCACCTTTTGCAAAGCAGATGGGAGCCCAATTCATTTGATTGGACCATTGCTCCAGCTTATCCGGCGTACAATGAGAGAACAGAAAGGTTGAAAGCAGTATGGTATGTACTTCCTTGGTCAGAATTGCGATCATCCCCATTGAAAGAAAAGTGTCTCATATGATACAGTGTATGAGCATGGTAACAAGATATATTCCATTTGTCAATCAAATTAAGAAAATAAGATATTAAATATCAATATATCTTTTATAAAACTACTTGCTTTTTCTGAGCTGTTTGGTAGAATAACACACAGTGACACTAAATTACTTTGGAAAGGGTTGAAATTTAACTTGAGCAGACTGACTCTCATGACAGAAAGCCGCGCAGAGACCGTTGTGGAAAATATCTATAAGGATATGGAACGGCGCATTGCTGCCAGCCCTCCCGGTATCTGTCCCATTGATCTGACTTGGGCATTTCTGAAAATGTGCCATGCTCAGACCTGCGGCAAATGTGTGCCGTGTCGTGTTGGCTTGACACAAGTGTGCAATTTGATTGAGGATATCATGAAGCACCGCGCAACGATGGAAACGCTGGAGAGATTGGAAAATCTGGCGCACGTGATCAATGAATCAGCGGACTGTGCGATTGGTGTTGAGGCAGCCCGCATGGTGCTGCGTGGATTGGATGGTTTTCGTGAGGATTATATCTCTCATATTCAGGATCATCATTGCCTGTCCTCTATGCCCCAGAGTATCCCCTGTGTTGCAAACTGTCCTGCCGGTGTAGATATTCCCGGCTATGTAGCATTGGTAGGGAAGAAGCGTTATGCAGATGCGGTTCGCCTGATCCGTAAGGACAATCCGTTTCCGACTGCTTGTGCTTTGGTGTGCGAACACCCCTGCGAAACTCGCTGCCGCCGTACTCTGCTGGATGCACCGGTCAATATTCGCGGCCTGAAACGGACTGCAGTTGATCGCGCCGGTGACGTTCCGGCACCGGAGTGTATGGAATCAACAGGCAAGCGTGTGGCAATCATCGGTGGCGGTCCATCTGGGCTCTCCGCTGCTTACTATCTGCAGCTTATGGGACATCAGTGCACAGTGTTTGAAAAGCACAAGAAACTGGGCGGCATGTTAGTTTACGGGATTCCGGCGTATCGACTTCCGCGGGAGCGGCTGCAGAAGGATATCGATTGTATTTTGTCTACCGGTGTAGAGGCTAAGATGAATGTCAATGTCGGTGTTGGCGAGTATACGATGGAGCGTCTGCGCAAAGAATATGACGCGGTCTATATCTCAATTGGTGCGCATACGGATAAAAAGGTGGGAATTGAAGGAGAGGATGCCAACGGCGTCTTGTCCGCAGTTGAATTCCTGGGCAAAATCGGAGACAATGAAATCCCGGATTTGACGGGGAAAAAGGTGTGCATTATTGGTGGCGGCAACGTAGCTATGGACTGCACCCGTTCTGCAATTCGCTGCGGAGCGGAATCTGTTTCGATTGTATATCGCCGCCGTCAGGAAGATATGACTGCACTGGCCGAAGAAGTAGAGGGTGCAATTGCAGAAGGTGCGATTATGATGGACCTGCATGCGCCTCTTCGTATTGAAACGGACGAAAACAGTAACGTTGCTGCTCTTTGGGCCGCACCTAAAATGCCGGGCAATATCAAATCCGGTCGTATGAATCCTTCTGCCTCCGGGTTGGAAGATAAACGAATTGCCTGCGATGTGGTTATTGTAGCAGTTGGACAGGGGATTGACTATCATACGTTGGAGTCCTCCGGTATCCCTGTGGTGCGCGGAGTGATCAAAGCGGAGAACTGGACCGCTGTTGATAATGCGCCCGGTGTGTTTGCCGGCGGTGACTGCGTGACTGGGCCCAAGACAGCAATTCGTGCAATTGCTGCTGGTAAGGTGGCTGCTGCAAATATTGATTATTACCTTGGTTATAATCATATTATCACTGCAGATGTTGAGATTCCAAATCCGGATCTAGGGGATAAGCCCTATTGCGGCCGCGTTAATATGTCCGAACGTGAGCCCGGCGAACGAAAAAATGATTTTGAACTGATGGAACTGATGATGACAGAGAAGGAATCCTGCCAGGAGGCCGGTCGGTGCATGCGATGCGATCACTTTGGCTGCGGTATCTTTAAGGGAGGGCGCAAGACAGAATGGTAAATGTTACAATTAACGGCGTTGCCATCCAGGTTGAAGAGGGAACTTCTATTTTGGAAGCAACCCGCATCATTGGCATGCCTGTCCCAACTCTTTGCTTCATGAAGGGAATCAATGAAATCGGTGCATGTCGCGTCTGTGTAGTCGAAGTAGAGGGAATGGAACATCTGATTCCCGCCTGCAACAACACTTGCGAAGAAGGCATGGTAATTCGAACAAACACAACACGGGTGCGTGAAGCGCGCCGCACGAACCTTGAACTGCTGTTATCTCAGCATCGTATCAACTGTCCCGCTTGTGAGCGAAACGGTACCTGTCAACTGCAGAAAGTTGTCTCCAGTTTTCCGGTTGACGACTTTATGAATTATCGCCACGAATATCCGGAGGATGATTGGGATCGTTCTTTGCCGATTATTCGGGATGAGAGCAAGTGTATCAAGTGCTATCGTTGCGTTTCGGTTTGCAATAAAATTCAGTCGCTGAATGTTTGGGATATGGTAGGCACCGGCGCGCATACCACAGTAAATGTTTCCCGCCACCGCAAGATGGCAGAGGCAGACTGCGCCTTCTGCGGACAATGTGTCACCCACTGTCCGACAAATGCGCTTCATGCACGGGATGATACAAAAGCGATCATTGGCGTAAACGGTGTTCTAAACGATCCCAATAAGGTCGTTGTGGTTCAGGTGGCACCTGCGGTTCGTGCAGCCTGGGGTGAAGCGTTCCATCTGGATCCCGGAGTTGCCACAGAACGTCGACTGGCTGCTGCATTGCGCCGCATCGGATTTGACTACGTGTTCGATACGAATTTTTCGGCAGATCTTACCATTATGGAAGAGGGAACTGAGTTTTTGACACGCATGAAGAATCCGGAAGCGCACAAGTGGCCGATGTTCACATCTTGTTGTCCCGGTTGGGTTCGGTTTCTGAAGAGTCAGTATCCTGACATGGTAGATCAGCTTTCTACAGCAAAATCACCGCAGCAAATGTTCGGCGCGGTGACAAAGAGCTACTTTGCACAGAAGATTGGTGTTGATCCGGAAAACATTGTCTGTGTATCGATTATGCCCTGTACTGCGAAAAAAGCTGAGGTGGCGATTCCGAATATCAATGATGCAGCCGAAGGACAGAGAGACGTTGACTTTTCTTTGACCACACGTGAGTTGTGCAGTATAATTCGGGCAGATCAGATTGATGTAAGCTGTCTGCCGGAAGAAGATTTTGATTCTCCGTTGGGGACCGGAACCGGTGCAGCAGTTATTTTTGGTACTACCGGTGGCGTAATGGAGGCCGCACTTCGTACGTGTTATTATGTGCTATCCGGTGAAAATCCAAGTGCCGATGAGACCTTTAAAGCAGTTCGTGCATTGGACAGCAGTAAGCCCTGGATAGAAGCAGAGTATAATGTTGCGGGAATTAAGGTGCGTGCCGCGGTTGTCAGTGGTTTAGGGAATACCAGAAGCCTGATTCGCGCGATTCGCCGGGGTGAGGTGGACTATCAATTTGTTGAAGTAATGGCGTGTCCGGGAGGCTGCGTAGGCGGCGGTGGACAGCCGATTCACTACAACGAGGAACGTGCTGCGGAACGAGGTCGTGTACTGTATCACTATGATAGTGCAAATGTCATGCGATTTTCTCACGAAAATCCGGACGTCCAGACAATGTACGCTGAATACCTTGGTCAGCCCTGCGGCGAAAAATCGCATCATTTGCTGCACACAGATCACCATGGTTGGTCGTTGCCTCTGGCACCGGTATTGGACGAGGATGTCCGAATTTAAATTTCTTTGTTGAGTATCTCCATTGCACCGCTTTGTTTGCGGAGGAAAGGACACTCTCACTCTATTCCTTTCCACAGCAATGGATGCTCATATATGTGGTTGTTGGAATTTGATCTCATACTCTGCAACCCAAAACGCTCGGAGCGCCGAAAACAGCGGAATATGCTGTTTCCGGCGCTCTTTCTCTTGACTTTTAAAAACGAACTGATACAATA
The DNA here is from genome assembly GCA_963660915.1 of Bacteroides sp. CAG:927. Classification (GTDB taxonomy): domain Bacteria; phylum Bacillota; class Clostridia; order Oscillospirales; family Oscillospiraceae; genus UMGS1766. The sequence goes on from CAVLAO010000017.1 coordinate 17,365, forward strand.
GACAAGACAACTTGATATATGTCTTGACATATATAACGGAGGCGTTTTAATGGAAAAGTTGAAGGCGTTTTTAAAACGAAAGGACATTGAAATCTCGGCTCGTCGTTACGGAATTGACGCACTGGGCGCTATGGCGCAGGGACTGTTTTGTTCCTTGCTGATTGGTACAATCATCAATACGATTGGGCAACAATTCGGCATTGAATATTTGACCACGATTGGTGGCTATGCCATAGCTATGTCCGGTCCAGCAATGGCGGTTGCGATCGGTTATGCACTGCGGTGCCCACCATTGGTTCTGTTTTCGCTCATCGCAGTAGGTTCCTCAGCCAATGGACTTGGCGGAGCGGGTGGTCCGCTGGCAGTTTTGGTTATTGCGATTATTGCGGCGGAATTTGGCAAGGCGGTGAGTAAGGAGACTAAAATTGATATTTTAGTTACACCGGCGGTCACAATCTTCGTTGGGGTTGCTTTATCTACGTTAATTGCTCCACCGATTGGCACGGCGGCCAGCGCGGTAGGCAAGGTGATTATGTGGGCGACGGAACTTCAGCCGTTCCTAATGGGCATTGTTGTGTCCGTATTGGTCGGTGTTGCATTGACGCTTCCGATTTCTTCCGCGGCTATTTGTGCAGCGCTGAGCCTGACCGGGTTGGCCGGTGGCGCGGCAGTAGCGGGATGCTGCGCCCAGATGGTAGGCTTTGCGATTATGTCGTTCCGCGAAAATCGTTGGGGCGGTTTGGTGAGTCAGGGAATTGGAACTTCCATGCTGCAGATGGGAAACATTGTGCGCAACCCTCGCATCTGGATTGCGCCTACGTTGACCAGCGCCATTACAGGGCCGATTGCAACCTGTGTATTCCATCTACAGATGAACGGCGCTCCGGTTTCTTCAGGCATGGGAACCTGCGGATTTGTTGGTCAAATCGGCGTATATACCGGCTGGGTGAGCGATATTGCAGCCGGAACCAAATCTGCAATTACCGCGTTTGATTGGATCGGTTTGGTCTTAATTTGCTTCATTTTACCCGGCATTTTGACGTGGATCTTTGGCAACGCAGAGCGCAAGCTGGGGTGGATTAAAGAAGGCGATTTGAAGTTAAATTGACCGTAGGATAAGAAATTATCAGCATCAGTTTTGATCGTACAAAATGAAATTATATTCCAGAAAATCCGCATAACAATAGGGTTTTCAAGAAAAAGCAAGCAGAGTTTTCAATCTGCTTGCTTTTGTTTTGTTTTGTTTGTACGCATTAAGTTTTAGCAAGAATTTGTTTTATTTCCACAAGAAATGCCGATAAAAAAGAGATTATAATACAGGCGTGATCCGGAGAAAACGACAATGTTTCACAATAGTTAAGCTTGTTTTCAATCTGATCATGATTTGAGTTTATTAGCTATATTTAGGAGGAATTCGACATGAATTGCAATCTAAAAGAACGTTATGGCCTTTTTATCAATGGCAAGTGGGTACCCGCATCTGACGGCGGAGTTTTTACAACCAGCAGCCCTGCTACAGGTAAGCCTTTGGCACAATGTGCACAGGCAACAGAGGCAGACGTGGACGCTGCGGTAAAGGCAGCTTGGGCGGCTTACCCGGCATGGAAGGCAGTCAGCCCAATTGAACGGGCAGACATTTTGCTGAAGATTGCTGACCGTATTGACGCCAATAAGGAACTGTTGGCTCAGGTGGAGAGCATGGACAATGGTAAGCCCATTCGTGAAACAATGGCAATTGATGTGCCGTATGGTTCAGATCATTTCCGCTATTTTGCCAGTGCTGTACGCACGGGTGAGGGAACGGCGAATATTCTGGACGGCAATTTCATGAGTCTTGTGCTTCGTGAGCCGATTGGCGTTGTGGGTCAGATTGTACCTTGGAACTTCCCGTTCCTGATGGCAGCATGGAAGTTGGCACCTGCTCTGGCTGCAGGCAACTGCATTGTCTTTAAGTCCTCTTCCTCTACACCTTTGAGCATGCTGGTGTTTATGGAGCTGATTGAAGATTTGCTTCCTGCAGGCGTGGTTAATGTGATTACCGGTTCCGGCAGCAAGTCCGGTCAGTATATGCTGGATCATCCCGGTTTCCGCAAGTTGGCGTTCACCGGATCGACTGAAATTGGTCTTGATGTTGCAAAGGCTGCTGCTGAGAAGCTGATTCCGGCCACGTTGGAACTGGGCGGCAAGAGTGCAAATATCTATTTTGACGATTGCCAGTGGGATATGGCAATTGATGGGCTCCAGTTGGGCATCCTGTTCAATCAGGGTCAGGTTTGCTGCGCAGGCTCCCGTGTCTTTGTTCAGGAGGGCATTTACGACAAGTTCGTTGCCGCTGCTGTAGACGCCTTCCAGAAGGTGACCGTGGGAGATCCCCTGGATCCCAACACGCAGATGGGCGCTCAGGTGAATGAAGGTCAGCTTCAGAAGATTTTGAAGTATGTTGACATTGCAAAGCAGGAGGGCGCAACGATCGCCTGCGGCGGCGCACGATATGCGGAGGGTGCCTGCGCAGACGGATGCTTCATGCAGCCCACGCTTATTACGAACGTTACAAACGATATGCGCGTGGCGCAGGAGGAAATCTTCGGGCCGGTAGCCGTTGTTATCAAGTTTAAGACAGAAGAAGAAGTTATTGCAATGGCGAATGATTCTGCTTATGGTTTGGGCGGTGCTGTTTGGACACGGGATATCAATCGCGCGATTCGTGTTGCTCGTTCCATCGAGACAGGTCGTATGTGGGTGAACACCTACAACCAGATTCCTGCCGGTGCACCCTTTGGCGGCTACAAGCGTTCCGGCATTGGCCGTGAGACTGACCTGAGCATTCTGGACGCTTACACCCAGAAGAAGAACATTATGATCAACCTGAACGAGGCTCCCAGCGGATTCTATCCGGCAAAGTAAGGCTGTAGATGGAAAATGTTCGCTTGATCTGACCGATCGGACATGAAAAGCCCCAATACCTGTAATTTTGCAGGTGTTGGGGCTTTTAGCTGTGCATTTAGAGAAGTATCATGATTTTTTGACCCATTCAAAGGAGGGCAATGCAGCTTCTAACTCGCGTCGGATATCATTTTGTCTTGTGACAACGTGATTGTAGCAATTGCGAATCATAAAATCGCCTTCTTCCAGACGCTCGAAAAATAACTGTTCAGCGCGCTGATAATATGTTCTGGCCGTTTTGTAATCAACATCCGTTCCAATGCCGGAAAAATAGCAGTCGCCCATACGCATCATAACATCTGCTCCTACAAGGGGGAGCGCTTCCTCCGTCATTGTTTGCATGCAATGATTATAGATACGGAATGCTTCTGTTTCATTTTTTTCGACATAATACCCTTTGCGGTACATATCTCCAATTTTATATAGAGAACGTAAATGCCCGTCAAATGCACCCAGTGCAAAGAAATGGAAGGCTTTTTCATAATCAATAGCGGTATCCCGGCCGTAGTAATAACAATAACCCAGATTTTCCTGTGCCTGTCTGCATCCGCCTTTTGCAGCAATTGTGTAGTATTTTACTGCTTTCGCGTAATTTTGTTCCCCGCAGCGACCGGTGTAATACAACGAACCAAGATTGCAGGCGGCGTCGGCGTTTCCCGCATCCATCTCATCGGTGTAGACTTCCATGAGAAAATCAGCCACACACTTTGGGAGCTGTTTTGCTCCATCTGCTTCATGCAGCAGTTTGGCAATGTACTCTGCACTGCAATAGACAAGCTCCCCTTCGATGTCTATATTGCTATCAATAATGTCGCAAATCTCCGGATATTCTTCTCCTGAAATCTGTGTAAGAATGTGTCTCAGTGCAGTAAATAGTCTTCTCTCTGTCATGGTGATATCCTCCTTTATTGCAAACAGAAGCAGAAGGGAATAAAACATATAACAATTGTAACAGAAATATACCTAAAAACAAATAGAAAAACTTAGAAACAGAAGCGGCACAGTGAGCCGTGCCATAAAGTTTATCAATATCTGTATCAAAAATGAATATTTCTCAAGGAAACAGCTCCGTGCTACACTACATACACATGTAATTATCAACAAAAGGACGGAGAATACACATGGATGAACAACTGTATCGGGCCTATGTCGCTATCCTTAAAGAGGAACTGATCCCGGCAATGGGCTGTACCGAACCCATTGCCGTGGCCTATTGTGCGGCGTGGGCGAAGAAGGCACTGGGCTGTGCGCCGGAGACCGTGGCCGTGCATGCCAGTGCAAATATCATCAAGAATGTTAAGAGTGTTGTTGTGCCAAATACCGGTGGGCAGCGGGGCATTGCGGCTGCAGCGGCTGCGGGCATCGTTTCCGGTCGCACAGAGGCGGAGTTGCAGGTGTTAGCGGAGCTGAGCGCGGCGCAGATTGGCGAGATTAAGACTCTGTTGGATCACGTGCCCGTTACGGTCGATCGCTCGGACAATGACTATATCTTCGATATTCAGGTAGAACTGACCGGCGGCGGTCACACGGCTTTTGCCCAGATCTCCGGCTTCCACACCAATCTCGTCGAGCTGCGTCGGGATGACGTGGAGCTTCTCCATAAGGATTACACGGAGCAGGGCGATGCCCACGCCACTGACCGCACTTTGCTGAATGTGGAACAGATCGTGAATTTCGCCGATTGCGTTGATCTTGATGACGTGCGTGAGGTCATTGGTCGCCAGATCTCCTACAACCGCGCCATTGCGGAGGAGGGGCTGCGGGGCGACTATGGCGCAAACATCGGCAGCATTCTGCTGAAATCCTATGGCAACAGCGTCCACAACCGTGCTAAGGCCTATGCCGCCGCCGGTTCAGACGGGCGCATGAACGGCTGCGAACTGCCTGTGGTCATTAACTCCGGCAGCGGCAATCAGGGCTTGACCGCATCTCTGCCTGTCATCGTGTATGCAGAGGAATTAAAGGTGTCCGAAGATCTGCTGTACCGTGCGCTAGTTATATCCAATCTTGTAACGATTCATCTGAAAACCGGCATTGGTCGTCTGTCTGCCTACTGTGGTGCGACCAGCGCAGGTTGTGGTGCAGGTGCGGGCATTACCTACCTATATGGTGGGCGCTACCGAGAGATTGCTCATACCATAGTCAATGCCATCGCCATCGATTCCGGCATGGTCTGCGACGGTGCAAAGGCCAGCTGTGCGGCAAAAATCGCTTCTGCTGTAGAGGCTGGCCTGCTGGGAATGCAGATGCAGATGCACGACAGTCAGTTCTACGGCGGCGACGGCATCGTGGTCAAGGGCGTGGAAAACACGATTCGCAATATCGGCACACTGGCCAGTGTCGGTATGCGGGAGACTGACCGTACGATTATCCACCTTATGACGAGCGAGAATAATTGAATATAAAGCAAAACAGAGAACCTGTCAGACTGGACGGGCTCTCTGTTTTTATGAGTAGTAAAATGTGCAACTGTGGTTCATTTGGCAAGATATCGGTCAAACTTTCTTTGTTCCTGTTGGATCTGCTCAAAATTCTTTAGAAAATCCAAGACTTGTCTGCTTTCAGTCTCACAATAGGCAATTGTATAGTGGAAAAAATCGTCAGCAGTTCGGAGAAGATAACGACCTTTTTTCTTTGCAATGCAGGTTGGCGGGATGGACAGGGGATCGGAAATACGAACGAACCAGTTGTGCCCAAGACGTTCCTCTGAATACTGACGCATGATCAGTCGAACGGGGGAAAAGGACACTCCAAGACCGGTGCTGACGACACGGCGGACAACAGCGGGTTCATCACTTTCGAGCATGATGTCCAGATTGCTATCCTCACCGAAAATGCGTTCCAGCAGATTGCGATCCGCTTCACTGTAATTGCAGACAAACCGCTCATGACGCAACTCTTCCAAAGAGACGGAATCCGCACCGTAGAGTCGGTGACCGGGACCGACAGCGATCATAAATTCCTCTGTAAACATGGGAAGGCACTCTAAACGCGGATCGGAGAGAGGACAGGGAGAAATTGTGAAGTCTATTTCGTCGTTCAGAAGCAGAGCTGTAAGAGAGTTGATTTCCACCAGACGCTGTGAAATACTTACCTCCGGGTGTAGGCCATAATAATCAACGACCAGTTCATCACAAAGATTATGAATGGAGCTGGCGATTGAGACTTGCACACTTTTTGCGTGCATCTCGCGGGCAACATTGACGCCGTCTTCCAGAGAGGCAAATGCCGCATCGACCCGCTCCAGAAAGGCACGCCCTGCAGCATTGAGCTGAAGCGGCTTGCCGGCCTGATGGATAAACAGGGGAACCCCCAGACTGCTTTCCAGGCGGCTCAGGCTCTGGCTCAGCGTTGGTTGAGAGACGTACAGTTCCTGTGCAGCGCGTGTGACGCTTTGTGTTCGCGCAACTTTTTGAAAATATCTCAACTGGTTCAGATCCAAAACGATTCCTCCCAACATAACATAACATATTAAATACTAACACATTCCAAAGGTGGGTGCAAACCCATAAAGTTTTCCTATACCTGAATTCAGAACGCATATTTCCCAAGAGAAAGTTGTTATGCTAAACTTTGCAAAAAGGAGGTCTTATCCTATGTGTGAATATTCCATGTTGTTTTCTCCACTTAAGGTGGGCAATGTGACATTGAAAAATCGTATCCAGACTGGGCCTATGTCCATTGTAGAACTGGATGCGAAAGGATGTTATACAGAGCAGGCGATTGCTTTCTATGAGGGGCTTGCCGCAGGCGGCGCAGCATTGATCACTTTGGGCGAAAGCATTGTGGCCAGCGATAACGGTATGACCCATCTGCAGCAGATCCGTTTTGATAATCCGAATGTTCCGTTTACTCTGCAGCGGGTCGCGGATGCGATTCATGCACACAATGCGCTGGTCAGCATTGAGATCAGCCATGGCGGCTGCATGGCGGACTCTGTTTACAACAACGGTGCGCAGACCATGGGGCCGGATGGTTTCGTAGATGAATGGGGTGATACCATTCGTCAAATGACTTTAGACGATATGAATAAAATCGCAGACGCCTTTGCGGATGCGGTAGAGATCTGCAGGGACTGTGATTTTGATCTGGCAATGATCCATTGCGGACACGGGTGGTTGTTGGATCAGTTCCTTTCTCCAGCGCAGAATCATCGCACCGATGAGTTTGGCGGCAGTCTGGAGAACCGCGCCCGTTTCCCATTGATGGTGCTGGATCGCGTGCGGGAGCGCGTTGGTCATACGATTGCGCTGGAAATGCGTATTTCCGGCAGCGAGTTCCTGGAGGGCGGTCTGGAGATCGACGATGTTGTGGAGTTCTGCAAGATGGCGGAGAGCAGGGTCGATTTGATCAATGTCTCAGCCGGTGCACCCTGGACGACCCGCATGGCGATTCCGGTGTTTGAAGAGCGTGGGATTAACGCACCGATGGCGGAGGCGGTAAAGAAAGCAGTCAGCATCCCCGTGACCAGTGTAGGCGGCTATACAGATCCGGATCTGATGGAACGCTTCCTGGAGGAAGGAAAGTGCGATGGCTTCGTTCTTGGCCGCAGCATTGTGGCGGATCCTGCACTGCCTACCAAAGCAAGAACCGGCCATGTCCGGGAGATTCACCAGTGTTTGCGTTGCTTCGTCTGCAATGATGCACAGTATCAGCGCCGCGGTAAGGTGCTTCGCTGTGCCATCAACCCGACTGCAGGCAGAGAGTTTACGATGCGTACGGTTCCGGCTTCCCCCAAACGCAAGATCGTAGTTGCCGGCGGCGGATGCGGCGGTATGGAGGCTGCAATTACGGCAGCGCGCCGCGGACATGATGTGGTCTTGTTTGAAAAGAGCGGTGAACTGGGAGGTTGGCTCAATATGGAGCGTCATCTTCCCTTTAAAGCGGATATGTACCACTATGCGCGTACACTGGAATATGAATGCTCCACTCTGCCGATTGATATCCGACTGAATACCCCCATTACCCGCGCATTGCTGGAGCAGGAAAAACCGGATACTGTAATCTGTGCCATCGGTTCAACTCCTGTTATCCCACCCATCAAGGGCATTGATCTGCCAAATGTGGTGGGCGCAACAGAAATGTATGACAACGGATTCCAACTTGGCCAGCAGGTCGTGGTCATCGGTGGTGGCCTTGTCGGCTGCGAAGCCGCTCTTCACATGGGAATGACCGGACATCGGGTGACTGTGGTGGAAATGCGGAATGATGTGGCCATTGATTCCACTGCGGATCACCGTCGTTACCTAATGCCACGGTTGGAGGCGAATGCCTCGATTGCCTGCGGTCTGAAGGTGACAGAGATTACGCCGCAGGGGGTACACGCCCTCAGAACAGACGGGACAGAGGCGTTTTTCCCAGCGGACAGCGTAGTAATCGCAGCTGGATTGAAAGCACTCAGCGAGGAGGCGGAAGCCCTGCGGAGTGAAGATTATGATTTCATTATGATCGGTGACTGCAAACGTGCCCGAAACATCTTCGCTGCTGTTCGAGAAGGATTTGACGCGGCAACATTCGTCCGCTGAATTAACAGGAGGTTTATGTCATGGTCAAGTTACTCAGTATGTATGAGCACAATGATCGCCCGGATTATGAGCATCCCGGCGGACCGGAGCAGGAAATTTCATGCGATATTGCGATCCTTGGCGGAGGTGGCAGCGGTATTGTTGCCGCAGTACGCGCGGCTCAGTTAGGGGCTCGCGTAGTGGTGGTCGAAAAGATGGATGTGCTTGGCGGAAACAGTTGGTATGCCGGCGGTCTGCTGAGCACTACATCCAAGTACCAGAAGGCACTTGGTATGGAAGATCAGACAGATACTTACTATAAAAAGGCATTTCAACAGTGCAAATACACGCTGGATCCTGCTATTTTCAAACGTTACATCAAGAATACCGGCACATTTTTCGAATGGATCGCAGATATGGGACTGGATACCGATAATTTGCGCTATATGTGGGATTCTGTTGCAATGATCAAGGAACGGAAAGACCCAGGTCCACTGAACAATCCGAAATACGGTCCGGGCCTGATGGGCTCAACAATTCTGTCCATCCTATATAAAAAACTGGACGAGTTGGGTGTAACTGTTCTGATGGAGACCAAGGCAAATCGTCTGCTGACGGATGATGAGGGCCGTGTAATTGGTATTCTGGCCGATGGCATGACGGAAAGTTATCGTATTTCGTCCAAGGCTGTGATCCTATCCAGCGGCGGTTTTGGCGGAAATCCGGAGCTTCTGCAGCGTTTCCTGCCTCAGTATTTCACCCGTGATAACTACATTTCCCACTATTGCCGTTTGGCCACTACCGGTGAGGGCATTTTGATGGCCGAAGATATTGGCGCAGAGGTTGGAAAAAATATCAGCGTTGGTATCGGTGCACTGGTGCATAATCCCGGAGCGTATTCTTTGCAGGTTGCATTCCAGAATGACAAATGTATTTATCTGAATAAAAACGGAAAGCGGTTTATTGCTGAGGATGATACGGATGACGGCGAGCTCGTTGTCGATATGCAGCCGGAAGGACTGGCTTACTGCTTCTTCGACGAAAACCTGAAAGATGCCATTGTGCAGGGCTTCTCTGAGCCAAACTTCTTTGGTGACCGAAATCCCACCGCAGAAGAATTTGCTCAGGATTTGCAGCAGGAAACTGCTGATGGCAAGACCTGTATTGCAGCAACGCTGGCAGAAGCGGCTGAATACATCGGCTGCAGTGAGGCGGCTTTGGCGGAAACGTTGGAACGCTACAACGCACAGGTTAAGGAAGGACGCGATGGCGATTTCTTCAAAGCGCCGGAGCATTTGACCACTATTGGTAAGGCACCCTACTACATCATCCGCCTTCAGCGCAATTTCGATGTAACGATGGGCGGCGTTTCGGTCAATGAGCATATTCAGGCCGTAGATCCGAATAATCGCCCAATTCCGGGACTCTATGTCACCGGCGATGCCGCCAGCAACTGGATGGGAACAGAGTACGGACCGCTGTTTTCCTCTTTTGCCTGGGCAATGAATTCTGGATATCTCGCAGGAGAAGAGGCTTCTGCGTTTATCAGAGAGAATTGAGAAGGATAAAATGAGAGGAGCGTATTTATGGGTAAAAAGGCAAATCTGAACGAGCGTCCTTACGAAAAGCAACCCGGATTTTACCGGTATGCCGGAATTGTGCTTCTGGTCGCTGTCCTTGGCAACTTCATCTACGCAAATGTCGGCACTGACCTGAAAAACCTGCACTATACCTACATCAGTGATGTCTGGGGTTGGGCACGTACTTCAGTCCAGTGGCCGGCTACGATCGGCAACCTGTTGGGTCTTCCCTGTGGCTTGTGGCTGGGTAAGTGGACCGCAAAGTATGGCGGTCGTAAAATTGGCGCACCTTCCTTCCTTGTGTTGGGTCTGTCTCTGATTGGTGTTGCTGTTTCTGCAATCGACGGAAACTATGCGCTGTACTTTGTTTCCAATATGGTGTCTGTAGTTGCCCAAAGTGCCATGTATCTTGCTATCTATGCCATGACGAATAACTGGTTCATCAGCACTCGTGGTCGCGTGCTTGGTTGGATCACTGTGGCAAACGCATTGTCCTCTGTTATGATCAATGTGTTGACCCGTATCACGGAGGCAACCGGAAATTTCCCAATGGTCATCGGTATTTACGGTGCCATCATCATGGCAGTTGGTGTTATCTGCGGTCTCTTTACGCATGACCGTCCCGAGGATGTGCGTCTGTTGCCGGATGGTCTGGTTCGCGATGCGGCAGAGATTGCAATCCTGACCGACAGCGATCAGGAAGAGAACCAGTGGCCGGTCAAGCGGCTGATGCACACTCGTGAAGCTTGGGCGCTGTGCATAGCGGTTGCCTGCTGCGAACTGAATATGGGCGGCTTTATGAGTATTTTTGTTCCTCGTATGCTGGAGTTGGATCTTGATATCATTATGGCAGTTAACATGATGACCTGTGTTTCCATTGCCGGCATTGTACTGAGCGTCATCTGGGGCTATATTGATGACAAGATCGGCACTCCGCGTACCGCAACGATTTTGGGCTGTATGTTTGTATGCGCCAATATTTGCATGCTGCTGGCTGGATTTACACATCAAAAGATCTTTATTTATCTGGCAGTGTTTATGGCAGGTAGTATGGTCGGCGGTCTGCCCAACCTGCACCCATCTCTTTATGCGTTTGTCTTTGGCCGCAAGCAGTTCACCTATGTTGAAACAAACCTTCGGTTTGTTCGGAATATCATCGTTATTCCCGTGAGTCTGCTTCCCAACTATATCTATGTCTGGACCGGCAGTTATCAGTTCGTGTATGTGTACTGCGGAATTCTGGCAGTGATCGCTTCGATCTGCTTCCTTTCTGTCCGCAAGACCTATGATCCTGAGCGCTTGAATCTGTCCGGTGTGGTCAACTTCAAATAACAATCTTCCTATTCCTCTATTCTCTTCAACGGGTGCGGACGGCATTTGTGCCGTCCGCATTCGTGATTTTCAAAAAAACGAAAACTGTACGAACAGAGCATCTATTCGCACAGTTGAGTGTTTTGATTCAGATAAACTTACCAGATCAGTTCGTTTTTTTGATAAAAGTGAACAAATAGAGAATAAAGCATTTGGTGCTTATAATTTACATCCCGCCAGTCTGCCTTGATCAGATCGGTCATTTTGCGCAGTCGATTATCTAATGTATTTCGATGAATGAAAAGAGCGTCTGCTGTGGGCAAAGCTTCACAGTCTTCGCGGAGATAGCGGAACAGGGTCTGAGCATATTGTGTATTATGGACGCAGTCATAATCGCAGAGTATCTGCGCATCTCTGTGATTAAATTGGTTGGCGGTATCTGCCGTCATTGTTTTCAGAAAGATACGAAACATAGAAAAGTCAGTGTTGCTTTTCAGACCAATGCACCCTTCAAAGCGAGAGGCAAGCGAGGCGCAGTCCCGCAGCTCTTGATATTGATAGGGGATACAGACGACGGAGTCAAATTCGTCACTGACCAGTGCAGGAAATCGATGCTCTTTCGCAAACTGTTCAATAAAGTGGAGGGGCTGCAAATACTCATACTTGGTGTTGAACAGCACGACGTGAATATTGCCGATCATTGCTGAGA
>CAVLAO010000018.1:0-19338 GCA_963660915.1 Bacteroides sp. CAG:927
GACTGTAAATCTGTTGGCGTCGCCTACAATGGTTCGAATCCATTCTCTTCCACCATGCGGAACAGAATTCTCTGTTCCGCATTCTTTTGCTTACTAAGACGAACAAATGTTCTAATAAGATAGTACCACCAAACGGAACGCATGTCAAGCAGGAATATAACCAATCGGAGAAAAAATAAATATCAAATAAGTGTTGACAAGCAAGAAAAAGGTGGTATAATAATCTTCGTTGCTTAACCAACGAAAAATTGAATAGCGGGATTGTGTAAGGGTAGCACAGCAGACTCTGACTCTGTATGTGAGGGTTCGAATCCTTCTCCCGCTGCCAAAGGCCTGATGTTTCATCAGGTCTTTTCTTTTGCAAAAAACAGTTTTTGTCGAAAAATAGAGTGTCCAAATGGACAAAAACAGAGGTCAGAATTTGCAGTCGCTCGAAAAAGTTTTCAAAAGTTGCGATTTAATCGAATAACACCAAATAATTTAATAAAATAATTTGTTGCTTTTCATTTGACTTCAAGGTATAATTTCTGCAAGAGCTATTTAACCTTAAATTGAGTTGCCTGTGAGTTTGATTTGGGAGCTATTATATTATGAATGAAGAAATGAATGTCGTGCAGGTTCAGATGTTGGGCAAGTTTGAGCTAAAATATCAGGGCAAAGTGGTTGATTTGCGGTTCGGAACGTCAACCAAAGTAATGCAGATTCTGCAGATTCTGCTCTGTCAGTCGCCCCGCAGCGTGCCCACTACGACTTTGCTGCAATATCTGTTTGAATATGACGAGATCTTGAATCCCCGCAACAACCTGAAGGTCTCCATCAGCCAGCTGCGCCGCCGGTTGAACGAAAGTGAGTTGCCGGGCACCCAGTTTGTCATGTTCCAGAACGGCAGCTACAACTGGAACCCCAATGTTCCAGTAGAATTGGACGTGCGGGAGTTTGAACGGCTGGTAAAAGCCGGCGTGTCGGCCAAGACGGAAGACGAGCAGGTGCAGATGTACCGTCAGGCACTGGAACTCTATCAGGGAGATTTTATTCCGGAACTGGAAGGGGTCGACTGGGCCACCAAGCTGAACACATACTATTGGAATATGTGTTCCGACGTGGTGCGCTCTCTGGCAAAGGTGCTCATGAGCCGGCAGGACTATTCTGCGGCCTTTGCGCTGTTGGATCGCACCTTCAAGCAGCATCCGGCGGAGGAGTGGCAGATCCTCAAAATCGAGTGCGCCATGCAGCAGCAGCAGTGGGATCTGGCGAAGGACATCTATGAGGAAACCGTTGCGATCCTCAATCGGGAGTTCGCAGTTCCTCCGTCCCAGACTCTGTTGGAGCAGTACGAAACCATCAGCAAGAAAACCCAGCATTCCTTCAGCTCGATGGACAGCGTGATGGAAAACGTGCGGGAGCATCAGCCGGTGGGTGGCGCGTATTACTGCGCGTTCCCCGGATTTATCGACGCCTGCCGGATCATTTCCCGCAACATGGCCCGCAGCGGAATTTCCTGCTACATTATGATGTGCTATCTGGCGGATCGCAACGGCAGAACCGTCACCAATTCGGAGCGGTTGAGTCAGGCCAGCAGCCGCCTGTTCGAGTCGATTCAGTCCTCTCTCCGTCGGGGCGATGCATTCAGCCAGTATAACAACTGCCAGTTCCTGATTTTCCTCTTTGGAGCCAGTCGGGATAACTGCGGCATTGTCTTCGACCGTATCCGCAAGGCCTACGGCGCCGATCCGGTGCGGGGAGTGCAGGTGTACAGTCAAATTACTTCCTGCGCTCTGGATCTGGAACAGGACATTAACATTGGGGACTGCGGCTACTGGACCAGCATAGAAAAACCCCAGGATTCACAGGAATAAAGCGCTTTGCGCAGCAGAAAGAAAGACCATCATCAGATTTCTGACGATGGTCTTTTTTGCAGTTAAGCCGGTAAAAAAGAGATAAAAAAATATTGCTAAATTTTTTTCAATACCTCAAATAAAATTAACCGATAAATTTACCAACGCTTGTTATAGTAGCATTGTCAAAAGGGGGGAGGCACTTTGGTAAGACAATTGATATACAGCGCACCGAATCTTATTTGTCTCTGCGTGGACCGCGGCGGCGACGAGGATTTGAGCGGGCGGATTTATCATTATTATGCAGAGCAGCCGATTCTCTTTTACGGCGCAACTGACATGCTGCTGAAAATCGAGCAGTTTTACGATTGGCTCGGCATCCCTCAGGCAGAGCGAAAGACGCGGCGGTTTGACCGCAAGGAGGTACAGGGAGGTGGTAGACGCATGAACAAAGTAAAAAACAGCGATGAGCTGACGGCCCATAAAGGAGATCTGGCCACCTTTGTGGTTCATGTGCAGTATCGACAAAATGCCACCTGGCAGGGTAAGGTTATCTGGACGGACGAAAAGCAGGAAAGCAGCTTCCGAAGCGCCCTGGAGTTGATCAAACTGATGGACACAGCGATTGAGTCCACAGCAGAAGATACAGGCCCAACGAAACGCAAGGCCAACAGTTAACCGAGACAGATTCAGAAAGGAGCGAAGGTTCAATATGAACACGAACAAGCACGATTGGAAAAAATTCAGTCGCCGCGGTCTGAGCCTGATGTTGGCTTTGGTTACGCTGGTTGCCCTGTGCATCCCCACCGGAGTTGCGGTTGGAGATGATGCAGACGAAACCGCGAACACCGCCTACACCGAGGTGCAGACAGCAGCCGATGAAGGAATCGCCGAGGCGGCCGCTGAGACAGAGATGGAAGCTTCCTCTTCCACTGTGGACTCCGCCGAACCGGAAACGCTGGTGGCGGACGAATCCCTTGTGGACACTGCGGAAGAGGAAACTCTGACCACCAAGGCCACCGAGCCCGCCGCTTTGGAGCCCACGGCACAGATGGCAAGCGAAAGCGCCTCCTCCAGTGTGAGCAGTGAGGACGCCATCAGCACAGCAGACCTCTATGACACAAATTTGGCTGCTACCTCCTATTCCGTTAATGTGGGCGACACAACCACGATTAGTGGAGAAATCTCGACTTGTACTGCGAGTTACTGGGAGTCTAACAACGAGAGTGTTGCAACAGTAGAAGGAAATGGAAGTAACGCTGTGGTTACCGGCGTTTCCTCTGGCACGGCTAAAATTACGCATGGATACTGCACAAAGAATGGTTTACACAGTAGTCACAGTTACAAGACGGAAACCTTCACCGTAACGGTCAGCAAGCCGACAAGCGCGGCTATGTACTATCTGGCGGATCCGACCCAGGACTGGAAAGATAACAAGATCAGTGCGTGGCGTCCTACCGGAGACATCAGCAAGACCTATAAGGCAACGGTGACTACCACCGGAGCAACCTGGGTCAGCAGCAAGAACCTCTACATTACAGAGGATAACTACAGCAAGTATATTTCCGCCTGGCCGGACGGCTCCAAGGGATACACTTGGACACTGACCAGAGGCGATGCTACGACCGGTACCTACTTCACCTCCGTGCTGGATGAGTGTTGGGACGCTTATGCATCGTCAGTGCCAAAAGCACTGGGAGTAGATATTTCTAAGTCCGATGTGACTAGCATCACCATCACCCCGGCAAAGATTTCAAAGGATAACGGAACGAATCCGGACAAGCATCTGGACTGCACCGTCAGCTTCGCCTGCGACAAGATTTATGTGGCAAAGTTCATGGTGATGAATCCGGAGACCAGCCAGTATGAGCAGAAGGATGCTACATATTATTTAAAAGGCAAAGACATCGCCGAAACCACGAAGGCAACGATTGGTTCCACAACGACCATTGATGGCAAAGAGTATGTGCTGACCGGTTGGTACAATGAGGCCGGTGATCTGGTGAATGATTGGGACTACACCCCCACCAACGCAGAGCTTGAAGACGGCACGGTTTACTTCTACGCCCACTACGAACCGAGCAAGACGACCGAAACGGTGTTTGTTTATGTTGCCGGTTATGAATGGGTCGATGAAAAGAAAGCCCTCTACTCCGACGAGATGCTGAAGCTGTTGGGCATTGATCCCGACACCCTCGATGCCAACGGCTATTTCCCCGTTGGCAGCATTGAGATTGCCAAGAGCTATTTCACGAATAAGGGTTCTGCGACTCAAACAGCCGGTAAGGCTTTGCTGAATGACGAGAGTGACTGGACGGCCCTGCTTGCCGCATTGGGCAAGCTTGACACAACCGTGATTGACGATGGCATCTTTGTGAACAACCAGAACAACAAAGTTGCGGATTATCTGGATTATGCCGGCAAGGACCTCAATCACGGCTGGGGCTCTATGTACACGGCTCTGTTCCGTTGGCATCTGAGCGGAGTTAAATACGGCACCAGTCTTGCCCACCTTGGCTACTCCGAGAAGTGGCAGGCAACGGATGAGTACGGCACGAATTCTCCGGTTCAGTATCACCTGGATCTCCGCTTCAGCACCAACCACATCACCTTTATGTATGGCAACAACGGCATTAAAGATAGTTCCATCTATGACGATGGCAAAAACGCTTATCAGGGCGGCAAGGAAATTGGCTCTCAGGTGTACATCACCAACAGCGTTACTGCCGGCAAAGATGCTTATTCCACCTTCGATGTTCCGGAAGGATACGCCTGGGACGGCAAGTTCTACAAGGACGCTGATTTCACAACCGAGTATTCCGATGATGAGATCTTCAGCATCAACATTACCAAAAACTATAATGTCTATCTGAAGCTGGAGAAGCAGAACGGCACACTGGTCGTCAACAAGACCTTCGACATCCAGAGCAACTGGATGACCGACGAAGAGAAGGCAAGTTTGGACAACGTCACCTTCACTGCTACCTGCACTTCCGATGAAGCCAAGAGCTTTACCTTCGCTCTGAGCGACATGGAAAAGAGTGCAGACGGAACCTACTACACCTATACGAAGACCGAATTGCCCGGCGACTCCACATGGACCATCACCGAGAACGGCGCAGAGCTGAAGTATCATACTCTCACTACAGTGATGAGCTATGAGGGCGATGCTGAGTATGCAACGGTTCCCAAGGGCGGAAGCACAACCGTCGGCATCACCAATACCTACACGGATAAGATGGTAGATCTGGTCATCAACAAGACTGTGACCGGAAGCAACACCCATGCCGGCAGCTTTACCTTCCTGGCAACAAACAACCGCACCGGCGTGACCTACACCGCGACCATCACCACAAGCACCACCGGTTCCTACACCATCAGCAACGTGCCTGCCGGTGAATACACCGTGAAGGAGCTGGGCAACGATAACTACGAATGCACCAGCACCAATCCTCAGACTCAGGATGTTACGGAAGCTTCTGCCGAGTTCAGCTTTGTGAATGCAGGCAATGGCGACAGCTATCAGTACAGCTCCGCTGTTGTGAACAAGTTCGAGAAACTGTTGGATGACCTGAGAGTGGTTTTCACCAAGGTGATTCCCAGCGCGACCAAGTGAGAAAGGATGACGAAACATGAAACGCTTATGGAAGCATAAATGGATTCTCTCCCTGATGCTGGTCGCAGCGATCGGCATTGGAGCGACGGCAGCTTATCTGGTTGCCGCCAGCGGCGCGGTGAAGAACACCTTCGCCAGCGGCGCAGTGGAAACCGAGATCGTGGAAGTACTGGACGGCGAGAAGCAGGTCAGCATCAAAAACACCGGTGACCTGCCCGTCTATGTCCGCGCCCGCATCGTTGTGGGCGGCGCAGATCAGAGCAAGGTGGTTTATACCACGAATGTCCCGGATAACGAAACGCTTGCTGCGTCGGACAATGTCTACGTCATTCTCAGCAGCAACAGCTACTGGGAGCCGACCCAAACGGGCGCGAACGAATGGTACTACTACTGCAAGTTCCTGCCGGCCGGTCAGTCCACCGATAACCTCATGGAGAAAGTTTACATCGGCGGAAACGCCAAGGTGGATAAGGAACACTTTGATGTGACCATCACGCAGGAATGCGTCGTTGCCAGCGACACCGGTCTGGAAAGCGCCACATCCATTGAAAAAGCATTTGGCAATCGATGAAAGCAATTAAAGTCCTTTGCAATGTGCTGTCTGCCGTTCTGCTGATTGCCCTTGTGGCACTGGCCGGACTGGTTCTGGTACCCCGTATCATGGGGTACCAGGAGATGGCCGTGCTCAGCGGTTCCATGGAACCGAACATTCCCGTGGGGTCCGTTGTCTTTGTGGACGACGATATAGATCCCTCTACTCTGGAAACCGGCGACGTGGTAACTTATTATATGAATGAGGATACCTTCGTCACCCACCGCGTGCAGTCCATTGATACGGCTGCACAGACCCTTGTCACCAAGGGTGACAACAATAATGTAGACGACGGCGACATTGCCTTCAGCCAGGTTTTCGGCAAGGCGGTGTTCTGGGTGCCCTATCTGGGCTTCCTGACCATCTACATGAAAACTCCGATCGGTATTATGGCCATCACGGTGACCATTGTATTGATAATCCTTCTGAACTTCCTGCCGATGATTCTGTCTGCAGACAGCGGAAAGGAAGAGAAGGAAGGGAAACGGGCGGAGAAGGAACAGAAAGAGTAAAAATGCTGTGTTAAATGGCATTTATAAAAATTTTGTTTCTGCTCTTTGAATTAACCACTTTATTTACCTTGACCTGCTACAATAAGGTCATAAGAGAGGAGAAAAACCTCCTCAAACTCCAGTGAGAATCAAAAAACTTTTTGAATGAAAAGGAGAAAAATGTTATGAAGAAGAACGTATTGACTGCTGTAGTTTCTGGCGCTATGGTCGGTTGCCTCGCTATCGGCGGCACCTTCGCTTTCCTGACTGCCAATTCTGGCAAGGTGAACAACACCTTCACCGGTGTGGAAGCAATCAAGACCGCTGTGCGCGAGCAGGTTGTAGATGGCGACACCTACGATGTGTTCTCCAAGACCGGACTGGACATTTCCGATAAGGGTTATGATTCCGGTTGGCTCTATGAGAACGAGGGCGGCGTTAAGTACGGCAATGTAGTCCCCGGCGCTGTGATCAACAAGGATGTCGATGTTAAGGTTGATCAGAACCCCACTCCTGTTTATCTGTTCATTAAGGTGAGCGGCCTGGCAGACACACTGACTGCAAACATTGATACCAATGTGTGGACTCATGTTGGCGATGGCAACGACGGCAACGGCATCTATGTTTATAACAATTACGAAGTGATCGACTCCTCCAAAGCAGCTGTTGTGAAGGACGTGTTCGACACGGTCTCCGTAAATGAGAATGCTACTCTCGATGAGATCAAGGGCTCCAGCATCGATGTGACCGGTGCCATTGTTCAGGCCAACGGCGGTATCGAAAAGGACGAGGCTCTCAAGCTGGCTCAGGACCTGTTGAAGTGATTTACCTTTGACAAAGCAGAGTAAAGGAGAACTGAAATCATGAAAAAAAGAATGATCGCTGTCGTTATGGCAGTTTGCGCTCTGGCTGTTCTGGCCATTGGCAGCACCTTCGCTTTCTTCACCAGCAAGGACAATGCCGGCAACACCTTCACCATGGGCAATGTCAACATCTCCCTGACTGAGACTTCCGAGGCCAACCCCGACAAGGGCATTAAGGCCGGCGAAGTGAGTGAGGACGGCAAGGGCGTGACCTACACCGGCGTAATGCCCGGCGATGTGTACTCCAAGAATCCCCGCGTCACCAACACCGGTGCAAATGACGCCTGGATCCGCGTGAAGCTGGATGTCACCTCTGAGGATGAGGGCATGCAGGAGAATGTTGCCGCCCTGAAGCAGGCAATCATCGATGAGATGAAAAATTATGAGTGGGCAGTGAAGGCCGACGACGATGGATACATCTACTACACTGAGATCGTTGAGCCGACCGTCTACATCGACCTGTTCGAGACCGTGACCATCCCCAGTACTTGGGGCAATGAAGCAGCAGATGCTTCCTTCTCCATCGAGATTTCTGCTGAGGCAGTTCAGTCCGATAACAACGGTTCCACTTGGGATACTGCTTCCTGGGTTGACTTCGAGTAAGTTCAAACTTTGATTTAACGGGAGGATGAGCGGATGCTCCGAAGGTTATTAAATGTGATTGGCACAGTGTTGCTCCTTGCGCTGCTGGTGCTCGTCCTCCCGCTGACCGTTCCAAAGCTGGTTGGATACCATTTATATGATGTCCAAACCGGCAGTATGGCACCGGCTCTGCCGGTGCACAGTGTGATCTATGTTCGATCCTGTGATCCAAGTGAGATTCAGGTAGGGGACATAATCACGTTCCAGACCGAGTCCGCATCCGACCGGGTGATGACCCACCGGGTTGCGGCGATCGATTCCGAAGCGCAGACCTTTACCACAAAGGGAGATGCGAACGAGGCAGTCGATCAAACTCCGGTCCCTTTCTCAAACCTGACTGGTAAAGTGATGTTCCACATCCCAGCATTGGGCAGCGTTGCTGCGTTTATTCAGTCTGCAACTGGAATCGCGACCTGCGTTTGTGTGTTCGCAGGAGTGATGATTATGTGGATTATTGCTGACAGGCTGAAAGTAAAGGAGAGAGTTTCGTGAAGAAAAAATATTTGCTGATGGGTGTTACAGCGACGATGGTTGTTGCGGTGGCAGTCAGCGGAAGTTTAGCAGCTATCTCCGCTTCCGGCCGTCAGGCGACCAATAAGCTGGCCGCACCCGAGCTGGAAGTCGGCGTGACAAATGCGGCTTTCGAGATGGACGCCGAGGGCATTGTTCCCGGCGATACGCTGGATGAAACTGCAACGAAGTTCACTGTGAGCAATACGCAGGATATCAGCGAGTACACCCGGGTGACCGTCCAGAAGTACTGGACGAATGAAGACGGCGAAAAGGATATGACCAAGGACGCCAGCCTGCTGAGCTTGGAAGCAAGCGGAAGCTGGTTGGAAGCGGAAGGAGGAGTTTCCTTCTCCAGCGGTGAGACCGATGTGTTTTACCTAAGCAGTCCGTTGAATCCGGGTCAGTCCGCAGAACTGCCGCTTACCATTCAAGTATCTAACGAAGTAGACGACAGCTACCAGAATTACCACATTCAGCTTGAAGTCACCGTTGACGCGGTACAGTTTGTCTCCGGCGAGAACGAGCTGAACCAGAAGGGCATTGAAAGCACCTTCGGTGTTCTGGCAACGCTGAATAGCGACGGATCGATCCAGTCGCTGGCGCAGTAATAGGAGGGAGAAGGTTATGAAGAAAATCGTTTCTCTCGTCTCTGCGTTAGTGCTGGTCATGGCGATCACAGTAAGCACCGCTTTTGCGGCGGATGTTCCGGTGGTCACCTATGACGGAGGCTCCGCACTGACTTATACAGATGCTGCCGGCAAGGCTATTACCGGTGATTCCGATTTCGGTACCGCCTTCAGCAGCATGCTTCCCGGTGTTACCTACACGCAGCAGATTCAGCTGCGCAACACCAGCGAGAAGGACACCGTCCGGTTCTATATGGACATGTCCGTGCTCCAGACCCTCAAAAAGGCCGGCCTGGATGGCGCGGGTTACACAGTGACCCTCACCAACGGCGATACGACCCTGTACAGCTCCGTCAGTGGTTCTGTCAGCGGCACATTGGTCGGCGGCAGCAACAGCACCGGCGAGTTGGCTGACCTGAACGAGGATATGTACAGCAGCGACGGCAAGGGATTTCTGGTTGCAACCCTGAATCCCGGCGAGACCGCAACTTTGGCACTGAGCATTGCAGCTGATGCGACCATGAGCAACGCTTATCAGGATGCAGAGGGTGTGATTCAGTTCCAGTTCTTCGGTGAGATCGTTCCCGTCAACACTCCCACACCCAATGTGGTGCAGAAGACGGTTTACGTCACCAAGGGTGTTAAGACCGGCGACTCCAGCCCGATCTTCATCGTGGCAGGTATCCTGGTTGTGGCTGTGTTTGCCCTGATGTTTCTGGGCTTTGCTAAGAGAAGAAAAGACAACAAAGAAGTTTAATCGGCGGATTTCAGCTATTACTGAGTTTGTGCCGCTAGGAAGGGGAAACCTATGAAGAGATTCATTCAGAAGCTCGCTCTGATGGGAACGGCGCTCTGTCTGTGCGTGTCCATGTTGGTTCCGGCAGCCTTTGCAGCTGAAACCACAACCAAATATGTGCTCAGCTTCCGTCCCGGAGCCTACGGCACATTTTCCAGTGGAGCTGTTAGCTACCTGAGCAAGTTCGGTGAAGTTCAGCAGAGCAGCACCGGCAACCTGTACTTGCAGGTTGAGGCGGGGACTGAGTTTGGCGAGGACATCGAGTCTAGCCTGCGCCAGTACATTCAGCCCGAGGACGGCTATTACTATCGCAGCGGTCTGGCTACAGATAGCAGCGCCACTGAGGACGCTACTTACGTGGCGGAGTACGGCGTGCTGAAGGCCGGCGGCGTTGCATACACAGTTCGCTATGTGGACGCTACCAGCGGTACAGAACTTGCAGAGTCCTATACCGGCTATGCCAATGCAGGCGACACAGTGACCTATCAGGCTAAGGCAATTGACGGGTACACAGTGGATCAGGCATCTAAGTCTATCACGATCGCCAGCGGAGTTGACATGACAATCGAGTTCCGTTATACTGCTGTTGTAGTTCCTGGCGAGACGATCATTCAGACGAACACGGTGGTTGTCCCCAGCACGATCAATACAGTACCCAGTGGAACTGGAACCGGTACCGGTACCGGTACAGGGACTGGCGATGCCGATACCGCCGGCGGTGGTACGACGGACGGCGGTGCTGATGGACAGCAACCCGGCGAGACAGTTCCGGACAACGACACTCCGGAAGCTCCCGGTGATGGTGCCGACCAGAAGGGCGGCGAGTCCATCCCTGATGAAAGCACACCTGAGGCGGACACGATTCCCAGTGATAGTGACAGCGCTTCTTCCGGCAATACGGTAGCGACCGTCACTGTGGTTGTGCTTTGCGTAGCACTTGCCGTTGCAGCAGTCGCCTACTTCCTGGTGCGTCGTAAGTCCTGAGTTTCAAACAGTATTTCTTGAAAAGGAGCTTGCACTGCAAGCTCCTTTTTTTGTCGAAGGAGAGAATGCAATGAGTGGTAAACGGGAAATGAAACCGCAACATGTAAGAAGAGAGAGAGAATCCGGAGGATTTGATATTGTACTCCGCGTTTTGATGGTCATCTGCGTCTTGGTGATTGCCGTTTCAGCGGGATATTTAGGTTGGTATTTTTGGGAGGCTCATGCAAACACAAAGGCCAGCCAATCTGCAGCCGAGCAGTATACAAATCAGTCGGACAACTCAAATTCCAATGCAGGTGGATCCTCTGCAACTAATACCGCTGATGGAACAGCAGACGAAGATAATTTTACGGTTGATTTCGATGCCTTACAGGCAGCATCGCCTTACGCAAAGGGTTGGATGCGGATTTCCGGTTTGGACGTTGTAGATTATCCGGTTGTGTGGTATGAAGACGATGACTTCTTTCTGAATCATTCTTGGGACGGCAGTTCCAGCCGCTACGGAGCTATTTTTATGGAAGCGGCAAATAATTCGGATTTTTCCGACTGCTATACTATTATCTATGGTCACAATATGAAGAACGGCAGTATGTTTGGCAGCCTGAAAAAATATCAGGATCAATCCTTCTACGAAGAAAACGGGGGAAAAATCAAACTGTACCTTCCAGGCGAAACGCGTACCTATCAGATTTTTGCTGCGCGTTATGCGGATCCGACCGACCAGACTGTGTACATGGTTGGGTTTACCCATGATGAAACCTTCCTCAATTACTTGCAGAATATCAAGGTGCAGTCACTTTATGATACAGGTGTTGAAGTGAGTCAGGATGATAACGTGATCATGCTTTCCACCTGTGCAAACGGAGGATCCAACCGTTTTGTAGTGCACGCAAAACTGATCGACAGCAAGATTGTGGAATAATCAGAAAAGGAGGCAATATTATGTTAGGTATCATTGGAGCAATGCAGGTTGAGATTGCCAACCTGCGCAGTGCGATGACAGAAATCGAATGTCAGACGATCAGCGGCATGGAATTTGCAAAAGGCAAGCTTGATGGTAAAGATGTGGTAGCTGTCGTCTGTGGTGAAGGCAAGGTTGCGGCGGCTGTCTGTGCACAGACTTTGATTTTGATTTATCATGTAGATGCAGTGATCAATACAGGCGTAGCTGGAACTCTTTGCGAAGAACTCGGGATTAAGGATGTGGCAGTTGCCTGCGATGTTGTGGAACACGACATGGATGTAACGCCGCTCGGTTTGCCGCTCGGTCAGATTCCGTCTCTGGACGTGCTTAAAATTCCGTGTAATGCGGGAATGGTTGCGGCTTTGGAACGCGCAGTGCAGGCAGAAGGCTGCACCACGCGCACCGGCACAATTGCATCCGGAGACATGTTCCTGCATACTTCGGAACGGAAGCAGTTTATTGTGGATCATTTCGGCGCAATCGCAGGAGAGATGGAAGGCGGGAGTATTGGCCATGTGTGCTATTTAAACAAGGTTCCTTTTGTTGTACTCCGCACGATTTCCGATGATGCTTCCGGTCATGCTCCGGCAAATTTCAATGTCTTTGCAACAAAGGCGGCGGAACTGGCCTGCGTAATTGTGCGTCGTTTCCTGAAGGAATGGGTGGCTTAAAATGTTGCCGAAGAAGATTGCGAGCTTTACCGTTGACCACAACAAGCTCGAGCCGGGATTGTATATCTCCCGAGTGGACGGAAATGTGACGACCTACGACCTTCGGACGCGCAAGCCGAATGCAGGGGACTACATGGACAACCTGACCATGCATTCAGTGGAGCATTTGTTTGCTACCTATGTGCGGTCTTCAAAAATTGGAAATGATGTGCTCTATTTCGGACCAATGGGCTGTCAGACCGGATTCTATCTGCTGGTTGCCAATCGCGATAAAGAAGAAGTGCTGGACGCGATTGAGGAAGTATTGAATCAA
This sequence comes from Bacteroides sp. CAG:927, assembly GCA_963660915.1. Taxonomy (GTDB): domain Bacteria; phylum Bacillota; class Clostridia; order Oscillospirales; family Oscillospiraceae; genus UMGS1766. Next base: position 12,907 of record CAVLAO010000018.1, read on the forward strand.
ATTATCCATCACACAGGTGCGATGTTTGGTGCAGCAGCCGAGGAATGCGGCAATTATCGAAACCTGAATGTGGAAGCGGCGCAGTTGGAATGTCAACGTTATCTGGATGTGCTTCAGGCAGCAAAACCGATCCAATTTACCTACTGAATTCAATTTGAATCTCAACAATAACTCCACCTTAGTAATACTGAGGTGGAGTTATTGTTTTTTATAAATTAATATACAAACGCGACAAGACAAAAAAAGTATAAAAATTAACTTAAATAAGTAATTAGGTTAAGAAAAATCAATCTGTTAACCTCATTTATTGGTTAAAAAAACGATTAAAAAACGTGAATAATTTATTGTCGAGGAATAAAAATGATGCTATAATAATCCCATCTTAAGGGAAAAGATAATTATTTCTTTTGCTTTTGAATTTAAGATACACCTGACGGCAATGATTGCCATCGTCGTGAAAGGAAAGAGCATTCATGCATAGGGAGATCAGCTGCCGCGGTAAGCGGGGATTCACCGTGCAGGAGATGCTGTTGGTTGTTTTGCTGTTCGCCATTTTGGCCGGACTGGCGATACCCGGTGTCGTTGCGCTTCAGCGTAGCCTGCACATGAAAAAGCTGGACGAATTTGCCCGGCAGATATATGTTGCAGCCCAGAATGAGCTGACAAATATGAAAGCTTCCGGACGCCTGGAGATGCTTTCTGCAGAATTAGATCGGCAGGGAACCAAGCTGACACAAGCACCTTCGGACTATCCAGATGCGGAGAAGTCGGACGCGTGGTCGGATCTCTATTATGTCAGCTCAGCTTCGGAGACGGGACAAAATTATCTGCTCCTTGCGAATGATTCACTTCAGCAGGCAACAGAACGGGGCGGAGCATTCATTGTTGAGCTGAATCCTCTTAGTGGAGATGTATACAGTGTTTTCTATGCGGAAGAGAGTTTTGTCTACGATCAGGTGCTTGCTTTAGTAAGCCGCGAAAAAAAGACCCGGCAGAAATCTTCGCCTCAATTAGGGTATTACTGCGGTGACTCCACTGATTCCGGTGTAGGCTTTCCGGCTAAGTTTGAACCGACAATTCAGGTGATCAACGGAGAAGAGCTGGCAGTGAAAATAAGCTGCAAAAATTTGAAGGCAATTCGCCGTACCCAGCAAAACCTGTCTATGAGTGTCTATGTTTCGGACGAACATGGAAACCAAATGGAATTTAGTTATCAGGGCGGAACGGATCTTTTTGTATCCGATGGAAGTATAACACTGACAAAAGTGTTAGATAGTCTGGAGGAGAAAAATCAATTTCACAATGTTCTGCCGGAACTAGTAGCTGGGGACAATTTGAAGATTACCGTAAAAATGACTTATCAGGATCCTGGCCATAGTATTAACATCATGGGCGAAACTACAGTGGATCAGGTAAACAGCTTATTTGCGCAAAAGACAGTTGATAAAAATGAGATAATCCTTCATGTAGATCATGTCCGCCATTTAAATAACCTGCGCAGCAGCATTTATCTTGCGGATGAAGCGGCGACAATCGACCAGACAGACGACATTTCTTTCCGATTTTCTGATTGGCACGCTGGAGAAGACTTTGTTTCTGATTGGACAGAAAATCCACTTTCCGATTTTATGGCCATTACAAACAATGCGTTGCTTGCGGGAGGCAGTTTTAATGGAGAAAAGAATGTAATAAAAGGCTTTGTTTTTCAGGAAGATGACGATGGGTATGCAGCTCTGTTTGGAAGCGTTAAAGAAACCAATTTAAGCCAAATTCGTTTGGTTGACTGCGCATCAAATGGTAGGAATGCCGCGACTCTGGTGGGACTTGCGGATAACTGCACGATTTCGGATTGCGGAGCTTACCTCAGCACAAAAAACGACATGGGCGCTTACTACAATGATATGACAACGCGGCGGGGGCAATATGCGGTTACAGGCACAGCGTCTGCAGGCGGCTTGATTGCTGTTGCCAACAACAGCACAATAACGGCTTGCTTTGGCGCAGTGGATGTCAACGGTAATACCTGCAGCGGCGGATTAGCAGGCCAAGTGAGCAATTCGATTATTTCTCAAAGTTATGCTTCCGGTAATGTAACTGCCGCTGATGTAAATACCGGCGGTCTGGTAGGGCAGTCGACAGATGGAGACATTGATTATTGCTATGCAACAGGAAAAGTGACCGCACCAAGTTATGCCGGCGGTCTGGTCGGAGTTGCTTATGGCGGCGAGGTAAGCGATAGCAATGCATATGGCCGAGTGACCACAGATGGCGAAACCGAAAATACAGGAAGTTGCGGCGGTTTTGTCGGTACGTCCTCTATCACAAGCTTTACCGGATGCGGATTTTTACAGCAGGCATCCTACAACAGTTCTTATGGAAGCGGCGATGGTATTTCCAGCTGCAGTTACACCGCAATGCGAGGGTCGGTAAACGACACCGATCATATTGGACTCAGTAAACCTTATCAGTCTGCGCTGCGCGGACAGGGGTTCCCGTTTTCGCTTTGTCAGTGGAATGGGGAAGATATGGTTCACTATGGGGATTGGCCGGAAGCATATCGGCTTCAGACATCGCTGGTGTATTATGAACGCTATAGCGATGGTGGCTATGGCTATTACGCAGTTACCAGTTTAACCAGCGGAGATGAAAGTGCCGGCGATAACTGGGTGGTAAATACGCTGAAAGATGAGTATTGCGTGGAAGATGGCTATGCGTTGATGACGGTATATGATCTGAAGTCCTTCTCCTATACGCTGGATACCGCTGCGTTGAGCGGTAATCGCATATCCAACGGATCGGTAGCGACCGTGAAGCAGGAGAGCGAGGCCGGGGAGAAAAACTCTTTGTTGCTTTTGGAAAATGCAGAGCTGAAATTCAGCAACCAGTCCAGCCAAAGCGGACAGGAGACCACGATTTCCAGTGCAAAGGTTTACCGCCTTCCGTTCAACCTGCAGATTACGGAGCGCACCAGCGCCAGCAGCTTCTGGGAAAGCTTAACGGTGACGGGTTATTCTTCCATTACCGGGAAAGTGGTTTTTGAGGACCAGAAATTTTACTATTGTCCGGACTTTGCAAAAAATGCAGTGAATTCGGCAGACGGAACAGCGATCAAACCGGAAGAACCGGCGGGAAGTGATTCGCCTGTATATGTTCGTTCTCCGCGGCAGCTGAATGGGCTGTCTCGTTCGACATACTATTGGAATGCGACAAAGGGAGGTCAGCGAATTCAATTTATTCAGGAAGTAGACTTGGATTATGGTCAGTATGTCACAAATTATTGTGGTGTAACTTACAATCTGATGGATACCAGCACCGGCAATTCTTACCGAAACCAACCGATTGGGCGTCCGGGAAGTGCAACAGGAAATAACTTTCAGAACAGCTATGACGGCCAGTGCAAGAAGATTATTGATTATTGCTGTGAAGCAAGTGCATATCAGTTTACCGGCCTATTTGGTGAAACGGAAAAGTGCATCCTGAAAAACATTGTAATGGTGGCATCAAAACCATACCAGTCAGCTTATGTGCGCTCTACCTTTAATAATGAGACAAACCGACCCGGTACAGGGGCTCTCGTAGGTCTGGCTTACGTAGAAAATGCGAATTCCAAGCCGAATATGTCTCAGCAGGTTTGGATTGAAAATTGTTCTGTTTCTGGATATATCGTTTCCTATACGACAGGTAAAAACGGAAATTATGAGTTTGCAATCGGCGGTCTGGTCGGAGTAAATTTCGGTACAATTCGCAATTGCAGTGCCGTTTGTGACATTGTACTTACCACTCCGAAAACAACCGGTTATACCAGTTATATTGGCGGTTTTTCCGGATCCATCAATGGCGCTGGCACAATCGACAATTGTTATTCCGGCAGCAGTATTGTAAACACCAATCAGAGCAAGGCAAGCATTGGCGGAATTTGCGGCGGTTTTTGTAATATGTTCGGTTTGGGATATTCTTATTCGAACCTGAGGAATATGTTTGTTCGCAACAGTTATTCCTATTGTACACTGGAGAATTTCAGCAACAGCATTGCCTTGAACGGAATTGCCCCCGTCAGTAGCATTTTGACCGTCAACAATTGTTATTACCTATCCGATACCGTGGATACAACGCTGAATTTTTCGGATACATCCCGTGCAATTAACGTAGCTGAGTTGAAAAATATGACGTTTCCTCTTGGCAGCGGTGCGGCGGCATCCGGAACGGCGGCAGTCAGCAATAGTTATCCCGATTCAGAGCATTTGCTCGGTAAGGCATACCCGTTCCCGGCAATGGTGAGGCAAGCGGATGGAAGTTATGTGCATTATGGTGACTGGCCGGAAATTTCGGCAGTGCCGATTAACGGTAAGCTGGATTTGACCCAGCCGACTTATCTGGTATATTTCGAGCAGTATGAGGATGGTTCCTACGGTGTATACAGTCTGGATGCCAGCGGCAGAGCCATCGATAACCTGACGAATGACAAGACCATTACCAAGACGGGCTACGGATTTTTGACGAATCAGCCGAACTTTAGCGTCAATGTGCAAAGCAGGGTATTTTCGGGCACGGAGGTTTACACCGAGGTGCTGAGCGACGCCTATCAAGGTGATTGCCAATTGGTTGACATAAGTGATGCCTTGAGGGAAGCGCTTACTTTGACAGGGGAAGAAAAGACACGGTGGATAGAACTGAAAGACGCAAACGGAGATGTCGTACAAGAACTTTATGTAAACTGTAAGTATGCCATGGGAGTTTATGACAGATCGGATCCTGCGGAGTTCAAAATTCGTACAGCGGAACAGTTGCAGGCAACCAGTGAAAATAGCTTTACATTTATACTGAATCGCGATATTGAGGCTACTGCATCTCTTGGTGAAATCATCGGTTCCGAAGGGGCAGTCTATAATGGAAATGGTTATTCTATTCGCGGGCTGACAAAGACCTTGTTTGAAATCAATGCAGGAGAGCTCAACCAACTGCGCTTAACAGAGGTGATGATCCAGTCGGATGAGGATGCGGCGGCGCTGATACGGAATAACAGAGGAATCGTTCAGAATTGCTATCTGAGTGGATCGGTGATTTCAAGCGGGAATGCCGCCGGACTGGCAATGAATTCCACGGGAACAATCAAACGCTGCGGTGTTTCCGCTGATGTCAGCGGGAATAATGCAGCAGGAGTTGTTTATAGTGCGACTGCCGGTGTGCTGAGCCAATCCTATTACAGCGGGACGGTGTCTGCTAATCAAACGGCAGCAGGATTCTGTGTTGACAATCAGATTGCATTGGAAAGCTGCTTTGCTTCAGCAACGGTGAACGGGAGTAAGAAGTATGGTCTTGCGCCGTCTGAAAACGGAACCGCGTCAAATTACAGCGGATATTATACCGGCAGCCGCTGGCTGTCCAATGGAATTGGCACTGCGTACTATGGCTTGGACTGGAGCAATGCAATAACGGATGATGTTCCAAATGAAGACTGGCCGAGCGGAATTAGGTACAAAACCAGTTCATATGGCCGATGGAATAGCATTCGTACCACATGGGCTGACGAGCCTTCGAATGAAACCAATGTTGCGTCCGTGATAGAGACGGAAAAATCCGATGGAGAAGGGGCTGCGGCAGATGCAAGCGTCAGCTCCCGGAATTCAGAAGAATAACCCGAGGGGGAAAGGGGGACACCGTTATAAAGCGGGTGTTTCGAAAACTGCATACTCAGAGCGGTGCCTCCCTATTGGTTGCCCTGGTTTTCTTCCTGGTCTGCGCAATGGTGGCAGCGGTTATCATGGGTTCTGCTACAACCAACACGCTGAAAATAAAGCAGCGCAAGGAAGAAAAGCAGGTTTATAACTCCGTGAGTTCGGCAGCAAAGTTCTTACGGGATACTATAAATACCGTATCGATGGAGGGCAGCGAGAGTGCTGTTCACTATGGGTGCAATGACTATGCGCCGGATCAATATCATGTTCTGATCGGGCTGTCACCGGAACAGGAAGCAGATACAGCGGATGTAATGCCGGTTACGGCAAAGCAGTCAGGGGAGACGGTAGAAAATGACGCGCTGATTGATCTACTGCGTCAAGGAGTACAAAAAGTGTATCAGAGCAGGTTGGAACTTGCAGCGGATGAGAAAGCTCCTTTCGATGGATGGAACGAAAGCTTTGTCGTTGATGATGGATTATGTGAGGTCACGGTGCAAGTGAGCATAAAAAATGACTACACATTGACGTTTCAATTGGCGCCATCCGATGCAGCACAACAGGACCTTTACAATATGGTCCTTACTTGTGAGGGAAAGTCGGAAGTAGAAACCCGGTCTGATGCACCGATCTGCTCACATGCGGTAACACTGCAGGATTTGCTCAGCGGAGGACAGACTGTAACACAAGGCGACTTTACCGGAACACGCAGAACAAACGTGACAGTGATTCAATGGGAAAATGGTGAGATTTATAA
>CAVLAO010000018.1:19383-28723 GCA_963660915.1 Bacteroides sp. CAG:927
TTATAAAGGGGGAAGCTCCAATGAATAAATTGCGCAGCAGAAGGGGAGAGACCCTGATTGAGACGCTGGCAGCAATTTTGGTGATCGTGCTTACCAGTACCTTCTTCCTCACCGCGGTGATTGCCACAGGAAAGATCAATCGAACTACCGGAACGGCAGATGACTCGTTGCGTATGGTGCAGGAGTCGGTAGAAAAGAAGGAAAATGGGGCAGATGGATCCATCGTGATTACAGCGGGAGGAAAATCTACAGCCTATGATGTTCGATTTTATGGAGACAGTGATACATTAAGAGGCTACGAGCACAAGTAGAAGGAGGGTGAGCCTTTGAAAAATCGCAGAAAAAAGGGTTTTACCTTTGTAGAAACTCTGGTTTCTCTGCTGATTGTGACACTGCTGTCCCTAACTGTGATGACTGGAATTCGCGTTGCGTGGAATGCCCATGAAAGTGCTTTGTTTTCCTCGGAAAGCGAAATTCTTGCCGACACAATCAATACATCTTTGGGCGACCTGCTTCACTATGCCAGCTATGACCAAACAGACACAGATGGTATGGTTCAATTTTCCAGTCAGGAATATGGCGTTCTGAAAGGCAATATATACGTTGACGAGGGAAGGCTCTATGTTAAAACTTCGAGTGAAGAAAAGGCAAGCCAATTACGTCTGGTCAATGAAGGTGCATATACGAATATTGATATCGATGTGTTCCAGTTGTCTTACGACAGGGAAAAGAATCAGTTTTCCGGAAGCTACATACTGAAGGACAGCAAGGCACAGACCAAAGAAGTTTCTTTTACGTTTGAATCCATCAATCGACCCACAATTATTCAAAACAACAGCTGAAAAGGAGATAGACCTTTATGGCACATCCTCGTTTGGGCGACCTGCTTTTGGACGCCGGACTTATTACAAAAGAACAGTTGGGCTACGCGTTACAGGCGCAGAAGCAGACGAAAAACCGCCTGGGGCAGGAACTGATTGAAGAAAATGTTATTACCGAGCAACAAATGATTGATGTGCTGCAAATGCAATTGGGCATCGAATTTGTTGATCTGTCCGTTACTGTGCCGGATGCTCAACTAGCGGAATTACTGCCATGGAACATTGCAAAAAAATATGGTGTAACGCCGGTGCGACTTCACGGAAACACGCTTTATCTTGCTATGAGTGACCCGTTGAACTTTGTTGCGCAGGAGGAGGTCAAAACGGCCACGCGGAAACGAGTTGTGCCGATGATCACGACCAGTGAGGCGATTGAACGGGCGAATGCCAGCCTCTATGGCAATGAGGGCGCAAACCGTGCAATTGAGGATATGAAACGGGAGATGGCAGGTGGGATGACCGCCGTTTCATCCGTGGATAGTGTCCTAGATGTGGGAGAAAGCGCGGCACCGACAGTGCGTCTGGTAAATTCAATTATCGAGCGGGCAGCAGTTGAAAATGCCAGTGATATTCACTTGGATCCGAGCGAAAGCGAGGTTCGGGTGCGTATGCGGATTGACGGCATTATGTGTACTGTGATGAGCGTGCCGAAGGCACTGCAGTCTTCCGTGTTGGCACGATTGAAGATTATGGGCGGAATGGACATTACCGAACGGCGTATGCCGCAGGATGGCCGCACAGGAGTGCGCATGCGGGAGCGAAATCTGGATTTGCGTATGTCTACGCTTCCCACAATCTATGGCGAAAAATTTGTAATCCGGCTACTGGACAAAGACGGCCAACGCCTGACCGAGGAAACGCTTGGTTTGACAGGAGATGATCTAAAAAAGTACCATTCTTTACTCAATCGTCCCAGTGGCGTTGTATTGATTGCCGGACCAACCGGAAGCGGAAAGTCTTCTACCATGTATACGATGATACGGCGTTTGAATGAGGAAAAAGTAAACCTGATTACCTTGGAAGATCCGGTGGAATACAACATTGATGGGGTCAATCAAGTGCAGATCAACGATAAAACCGGCATGACCTTTGCCAGTGGCTTGCGGTCTATTTTGCGACAGGATCCCGATATCATCGGCATTGGGGAAATTCGCGATGGAGAAACCGCCGAAATAGCGATGCGGGCGGCAATTACCGGCCATCTGGTTTTATCTACAATCCATACCAATGATGCATTGGCTACCATTGAGCGATTGCGGGATATCGGGGTTCCAAACTATTTAATTGCCAGCGCACTTAACGGTGTGATTTCACAACGACTGGTTCGACGGGTTTGCCCGGAGTGCAGGGAGAGTTATCAGCCGAGTCCGGAGCAACTCCATGAACTTGGCTTGAAGGATGGAACAGAACTACAGTTCTTCCGTGGGAAAGGTTGCCCTAATTGTTTTAATACCGGCTATCGCGGACGTACTGCAGTTTTTGAGATTCTGATTCTCAGCCGTGAATTTCGTGCGGCGGTTGCACGAGGCGCGGATCGCGCTGAGCTGCAGGCCATCATCCGGAAAGAAGGCAGATTTCAGTCACTGGCAGAAAATTGCCGTCGCCGTGTGTTGGATGGTACAACTACGATTGAGGAGGTTCGGAGAGTGGTAAGCTCCGTAGATTACGAATGAATGCAGCGGAATTGATTCTTGCCGCCACGAAAAAAAACGCGTCCGATGTTCATCTGGTTTGTGGAGAACCGCCTGTTTTTCGTATTGCCGGAAAGTTGGAACGGCAAGCGGAATTTCCTGCGATGACGCGATCCAAGATGGAACAGATGGCGGCAGAATTAGCAGCAGAGAAGTTGGAGGAGCTGCGAAAAGTGGGAGAAATCGATGCATCGACTACCATTGCCGGCGTAAGAGTTCGGATCAATCTCTTCCGACAGGAAAATGGTACATCGGCAGCAATTCGTCTGTTAGCAGATCAAATCCCACCGCTTCATACACTGGGACTTCCGCCAAAGGTAGATGAGTTGTGCAACCTGCGGCAGGGATTTCTGTTGGTGACCGGAGAGACGGGAAGCGGAAAATCCACAACACTGGCAGCGATGATCGATCGAATCAATCACACGCGGTCAGAACATATTTTAACGTTGGAAGACCCGATTGAATATCAGTACGTTCCGGATCAGTGCCTGTTTAGCCAACGGGAGATCGGACGGGACACCAGAACTTTTGCGGCAGCGCTCCGCGCCGCCCTGCGGGAGGATCCGGATGTCATTCTTGTCGGAGAACTTCGCGACCGGGAAACCATCGAAACGGCATTGATGGCAGCGGAAACGGGACATCTTGTTTTCGGAACACTGCATACAGGTTCGGCGGCAGATACCATTGATCGCATCGTGGGTATTTTTCCGGAAGAGAGACAGCAGCAAATCCGCATGCAGCTCAGTATGACGCTGCGGGCAGTATTGAGTCAGCAGCTTTTGCCTGACCGCGCAAAAGGCGGACGTGTTTGCGCCTGTGAGCTAATGATGGTCAATCATGCAATTCAAAATTTAATCCGCGAGGGAAAGACACCACAGATAAACAATGCAATTGCCACTTCTGCGGCAGATGGTAGCATAACTATGGATGCAGCTCTGGTAAGATTGTATCAGAACGGGAGAATTCGTGCTCAGGATGTCATGGAGGCGGCGCGGGATTTCACTGTAGTACAAAAACAGATGCATGCCGGTATCTAAAGAGGTGAATGCCAATGCAAACCTATAAATATACAGCGATTTCAAAAGATGGTGCGACCGTTAATGGTGTGGTAGAAGCCTTCGATGAATATGCCGCTGTTGCAAAGATAAAAGAGAACTGTACGCTGGTTACAAAAATCACTCCGGTGAAAGCGACCCGGCGTTCAGGCACGGTTGTATTTGGAAAAAAAATTAAAGAGAAAGAACTTGCGATTATTTGCGCTCAATTTGCAATTATTTTGAAGGCCGGTATGCCGATTGTTCACGCAGTGGAGTTGATTGCCCAGCAAAGTGACAGCAAACGGATGAAGAAATTGCTGACCTCAGTTGCGTCTGATGTTTCCGATGGCATTGGTCTTGCACACAGCTTTGAAACAAAGGAAACCGAATTGCCGGTTACGTTTATTGAGACTGTGCGGGCGGGAGAAGAATCCGGAACTTTGCCGCAAGCATTTCAACGGCTCCAAGCGTATTTTGACCGTTCAGCTAAGCTGAAAGGAAAAATTCAGGCAGCAATGGTTTATCCTCTGTTTACCATTTTAGTTGCGATTGCCGTAGTGGCAGTGATCATGATAAAGGCGGTTCCCACCTTCGTCAGCAGCTTTGAAGCCATGGGAACGCAGTTGCCTTTCGCAACGCGTATATTGATCGCGCTGAGTAATTTCTTCGTTGGCTGGTGGTGGCTGATGGCAGCAATTGCGGCGATTGCAGTGTTTGTGTGGCGTGTTTGGGGACATTCCGAGACTGGGCGATTGAAGCAAAATGCATGGAAACTGAAGCTTCCGGTGTTGGGAAAAATCAATCTGATGCGCGGAGCCAGCCAATATGCATCTACAATGACCACGCTTCTTGCGGCCGGAATCAGTATTCAGCAAGCGGTTGCTGTGACGGGAAACGTGATGGACAATGCCTATGTAGGCCATCAGTTGTCTGCGCAGTTGCCGAAGCTGGAAGAGGGAAAGCCTTTAAGCGAGTGCCTCCGCAGTTGCCCAACGCTTCCGCCTATGCTGGTGGATATGACCGGTGTGGGAGAGGAAACCGGAACGATGGAACAGACATTGGAAGTGGTTTCCGACTACTATAACAGTGAGACAGAGCTGCGGGCGCAAAAGGCAGTCAATTTACTGGAGCCGATCATTATCTGTGTTTTGGCAGTGATTGTGGTATTGATTTTGCTGGCAGTATATCTGCCTATGTTCACACTGTATGACAGCATGATGTAACGTTGGATTTCCGAGCCGGACCCGCTCGGTGACCATAAATAAAAAAAGATAGGAGAAATTATTATGAAAAACATGATGAACAAGCTGAACAACAAGAAGTCCGGTAAGAAGGGCTTTACTCTGATGGAAATGCTGATTGTTGTTGCCATCATTGCGATTTTGGTCGCAATTGCAATTCCCACTATGACGAATGCATTGACGAAGGCAAAGATTGCGACAGATGAGGCAAACCTGCGTGCGTACTACTCTGAGTCCATTATGGATTACATGCTCAATGAGACCACTCTGACGGAAGTAAAGGATCAGACAACGGTGACGATTGATGGAACTACATATGAGCTGAAGTATGGCAAGTTCAGCACCACATTGAATGCTGACAAAGATAATTTCGTGATTACTTACACTGCAAATAATGGCACAACCTATACCATTCCGGCAGCTGCTGCAGAAGGCTGACAATTTATATCTCAATTCTCGCGGGTCAGAGCAATGAGATGATTCACCATTTCTGCGCTATGCCGCGACGGTCACCCTTCCCTATAAGGGTGATCGTCGCCCGGCGGCGAGTGATTTTATTTTATTAGAATTTGAAAGGAGAGTCGCAAAATGAAGGAACTCATGGCGGTTTCTCCTGTGGTGACAGTTTATATGGTGGTGCTTTCCGCACTGCTGGGGGCCGTGTTTGCAAGCTTTGGCGGCTGCGTAGCGTCGCGATTGGTAGCAAAAGAATCCTTCCTGCGAGGTCGGAGCCATTGCGTGTCCTGCGGACATGAATTGTCTGCACTTGATTTGATCCCTGTTTTTTCCTGGCTTTTCCTGAAAGGAAAGTGTCGTTATTGCGGCGCATCTGTCTCGGCAGTGTATCCTGTAAGCGAGGCAATGGGGGCTGCGTGGTTTGCCCTTTTTCTGTGGCGTTATGGAGTGACGATTCAAACGCTGGAATATGATATCTTGATTGTTTTGCTGTTGATTCTCTCTCTTGTTGACTGGGACAGCGGTATTTTGCCAGACAGCATTCTGTTGGTTGGTGTTGCAAATTTTACTGTGTTCTCTATCCTGCGCGGGGCAGATCTTTCCGGATTGCTGCATAGCCTGTTGTCCGGCTTTACTGTGTCAATTCCGTTGCTGATACTTGTGCTGGTTATGGATCGCCTTTTTGAGCGTGAAAGCATGGGCGGCGGCGATATTAAATTATTTTTTGTTGTTGGAATTTACTTTTCTATACAACAGCTGTTAGTTGTGGTTATCTTAGCTTGTGTGATCGGTATTGCACTGGCACTGCTGACGAAAAAGACGGTCGAAGATGCCGAAAATCCGAAGGCGTTTCCTTTTGGACCGGCGATTGCAATAGCCGCTGCCGCGGCGTTGCTGTGGGCACAACCAATCGTAGATTGGTATTTAGGTTTGTTCTGAATCTACAAACCTGATCTGTGTATGTAGGGAGATGGAGACTATTATGGCAAAAGCGATGTTGGGATTAGATATTGGAAACAGCACCATCAAGTTTGCTGTGGCAGATGAACAGCAGGTGCGGCACCTGTTTTGTTTGCCCTTATTGGAAGACCTGGTGAAGGATGATCGAATCGTTTCGCGGGAAGCGATAGCGCAGGAAATTCGACAGGCGATGAAGGAACAGAGAATTTCTTCCCGACATGTTGCGTTGGTGTTGCCGTCAGAACGGACAATTGTGCGCCGCATGGTTGTTCCTTATATGACGGCAGAGCAGCTGAAAATCAATTTGCCATATGAATTCCATGACTTTATCCAGGAAGATAAGGATTTGTTTTTTTACGACTACGCGGTGGCGAGTGTACAGAAGGATGAGGGGAATCATCCAACTGGATTGGAGCTGATCGGATGTGCAGTGCGCAGGGAAACGATTGAAGTGTTTCGGGATGTGTTGCGCATGGCAGGGCTGAGGCTGGAGCGCGCAGTTCCGGACTGTCTCGTCTATGGCAACCTGATTCGGAATTATGAGAGAAATCATACAGATCATCCGGCAGAATATTGCGTTGTGGATATGGGACACCGTGCTATTCGAATGCATATGTTCCGAGGCTATATCTATGAAACAACCCGTGTGATTGACATTGGAGGCCGATCCGTAGATGCTTTGATTGCAGACCATTTCGGAGTTGATCCGCATTTGGCAGCAAGCTATAAACAGACAAACCATGAAAATGCGCAGACAATTCCTGCCTGTGAGGAGTTATACAGTCGTGTAACAGTGGAGCTGATGAGAGCAGTGAACTTCTATGGATTTAATACGCCAAATTCGGATTTACGAGATATTTACTTTTGCGGAGGCCTGACAAACATCCATGCGCTGATGAATGAAATCAGCCATAATGTGGATCTGGAAATGCACTCTATAGCAGAACTGTTGCCGTCCGGTGAAAGCGAAGGAAGTGCTGTTATTTGCGCTGCAGCTGTAGGTAGTTTGCTCCAGGGGAACGGAAGGTGAGCAAGATGACGAAACAAACAAAGGGAATGCCGATCAAGCAGGATGTTAACCTGGCGCAAGACAATAGTTCGGCGTCGAATCGAGGTAGAGCGCTTGTTTTTCTGGCGTGCTTGATTGTCTTTGTGGGCGTGTTCTGCAAGTTTGGCGTGATGGATCGCCTGAACGCTGCATGGGCAGCGGAACGTGCGGCGGATGCGGCTCAGGCAACGCTGGTACAATTAAAAACACAAACAGAACAATTTGACACAGTAGAGGAAGAATACCGCAGTTATACTGCCTTGGCGGATGGGGCAGATCCGATGAAATGCCTTGATTTGATCGAAACACAACTAATGCGCTCCGGAAAAGTACAGCAATTTACTGTGGCAGATGGATTGATTTCAGTCAAAATTTCCGGCATTACGCTTCAGCAGTTATCGGCTGTTTACGCGGATTTAATGAGAAACGAGTTGGTGGATTCTGTGCAAATTTACACTGCTGCCACGGAGGAGAACGGAACGGAGCAAGTCAATGCAAATTTGACCATTCAACTGACGGAAGCGGAAAGCGGGGAGGAGGAACAGCCATGATCCATCGAGAGTTTACAACTCGGGAAAAAATCCTGTTGCTTGTATTGGCGGCAGTACTTCTAGCGGTTGGTTATTTCCGATTTTTCCTTGCACCGATTCAAAGCGAGATCAGCGCGCAGCAGCAGAGACAGGAAGAACTTGCAAACAGCGTTTTATTGGAACAAACAAGGTTGCTGCAGTTGGAGAAGATGCAGAAAATGATGGATAAGATCAAAGCAAACGGCACTGTGCCGGATGCTGAGGTCCCAAAGTTTGATAATATTGAGAAGGTCATGCTTCAACTGAACGGAATCCTGATTCAGGCACAGGAATACAACCTGTCTTTCGGTGAAATCAGCGAGGATGACAATGGCATCGTATCACGACCGGTGGACTTAAGCTTTGTGGCGGGCAGCTATACATCTGCTCGAGAGATCATCAATCAACTCTATCAGTGCCCTTATCGCTGTGCGGTTTCTGACATTTCAGAGCAGGCAGAAACAGACCTTGCTTCAGATACCGCTGTCCGTGTCGATTTGACCATTACATTTTATGAAAAACGAATGGAAACAGGAATGTAAAAGTACAAAGCAAGGGAACCACTGCTGTGGCTCCCTTGCTTTGTACTTTGATGAAAAATATGCCGTAAGAGGCCTGAATTCGAATATAAAAGGTTCTATAATAAAAGTTGGGGTTAGGTGATGAGCATGGCCACTTTATCATATAAAAAGTTGAGCATAGAGAAAAAATCCTTTATTATCGAGTATGTCGAAGATCCCGACGCACACAAGCGTATACCCACGGTAAACCGCGCGCAGTATACGTCGATTTTTGACGATGCTGACTACAAATCCGCTTTGAAGTATGCCGAAGGATATCAGAGGAGCATCTACGAAGAAGAAGAAAAGACCATCAACGAGATTCAAAAGGACATCCTGGAGATATCCCGCGAGGAAGAGCCCTTTGACGGTTTCATCTCGTTCAAAGAACAGGCGGCAATAGCACAAACAACAGTTACGGCTGATAAAAACCCGGAATATGATACAGACTCCGGCAATGCAACGACTGACAAAGTATTCCTGCTCAGTATTGACGAAGCAAACAAGTATTTCTCGTCAGACAGTGCACGGCAGTGCAAACCGACAGCCTATGCAGTTGTCAATGGAACTTATACAAGCAACAGCAACAGTGGCAGCGGCAGCCACGGGTGGTGTCTGCGGTCGCCCGGTCGCTTTCAGGACAACGCAACTCGCGTCAACGGTGTCGGCTCTGTCTATTACTACGGCAACAATGTCCGCAACGGCAATTATACTGTCCGTCCTGCTTTATGGATCAGTCTTGCTTGACGATTACGAAACCGTAGGTGCAAATCTAAATATGCAATACTGCCGTAAGGCAGTCGCGCAAATGATTATTCCGGAGCCTCAGCGCACCTTGGTCACAGTTTAGCGCAGGCTGACCGCGTTTTGGCTCATCTATGACAGTCCGCGTCTCAG
>CAVLAO010000019.1:0-549 GCA_963660915.1 Bacteroides sp. CAG:927
GAGCAACATAGTGTTCATCTCGGTTCACAACTTATTACCTACCTTTTGTCTGGGTTTATAGGGATTATAATACGAATAACCCTTAATGTCAATAGGAAAATAGGAAAATATTTTTATTGATTTCCCACTTACCTTGTTATATAATTGGTTATAAGAATATGAGGAGGCATTCATCATGATGATTTCCACCAAAGGTCGTTATGCTCTGCGCGTTATGATTGACCTGGCTGAACACCAGACAGACGGATATATTCCCCTAAAAGAAATTGCACAGCGACAAGAAATTTCAGAAAAATACTTGGAGAGCATTCTGAAGACATTGGTGCAAAAAAAATTTCTGACAGGTTTGCGCGGCAAAGGTGGAGGTTACCGACTCACCATGTCGCCCGAACAATACACAGTTGGCAGCATTCTTCGGCTGACTGAGGGGTCTCTCGCACCGGTGGCCTGTCTGGAGGATGAGCCGATTCAATGCGAACGCATGGAATTCTGTCGCACGCTCCCCATGTGGCGTGATTTGAATAAACTGATAAATGATTTTTTTGATCA
>CAVLAO010000019.1:646-10869 GCA_963660915.1 Bacteroides sp. CAG:927
TTCCTCGCAAAACGGCGACAATTATGTGATTTAAAACTATGTCCACTTCGATAAAAACTCTTTATGACGTAAGGCACGAACGGATAACGAAGTTTTTATATAGGATACAGTGCAGTCTCTGAAAATGATATACCCCCCCCATGAGAGACAGCGAAATAAAACACTGCTTCTATATGGATGCCGGAGAAACCGTCTGCCGCCACCGCAGCAGCTATTTTTTCCATAACAAAAGCGCCGTATTTTTACGGCGCTTTTGTCTTGCTCGGAAGTGACTATTTTTAAAATGTACGATCAATACAGTCCGAACAGGCAGAGCAGCTTCTGCCAGAAGGTCAAAGGGGCTTCTTCAACTGCATCACTAACAGTAGTTTTTGCCTTTTCGATTGCCGCTGTTTTGATGACAAACTGTACGGAGTCCACATTGGTGTTTTTTTCAGAAACGAAGGATACCACTTCCGCATCGCTGCCAGTGATGGAGGATGTCATGGAATCAATCTCATCGCTGATTTGTGTATCCATATCTGAGGTCTTATCAGCAAACTCCGATGTGCCGCTTGCCAGATCTTTTGTGCCACCGTACAGTTCATTCACAGCGTCATTCAGTTCCCCAACAGAGAGTTTGAGTGTCCCGGTATTGCTGTAAAGCGTGTCCATATTCAGCTTCAGCTTCTTGGCCCCAGCAGCCGCATCACTGACCGCACTGGTATAGTCCAGCAGCCCCTGATAGAACGCCCCGTAATTATCAAGCTGGCCTTTCAGCTCAGACACCCGCATAGCAGCGGCGCCGACCGCGGCCACGGCGGCATTGATCTCTGATGTCACTTCATCGGATGCCATCAGCTGCTGAATGTAGGCTTCTCTGATCTGCGTTTTCTGTTCCTCGGTCAGGGTGGCGACCGCACCTTGCAGAATTTGTTCCTTTTGTTCATCTGTCAACTGAGCAACCGCCGCATTCAAAATTTGCGTCTTTTTCTCTTCAGCCATGTTGGCGATAGCCTGTGCTATGGTAGCCTGCCCCTCAGTGGACTGCAAATAAGCATTTGCTTGTTCATCGGTATAGCCGCTCTGAATGAGCCGTGCATAGACGGCCTGCGCCGCAACCTGTGCATACAGAGTATCTGCCTGGGAAGAAACATACGCCAAATAGATGGAATTTGCCTGTGATTCCACATAACCGCGATACAGCGCATCTGCCTGTGCCTCCACCTGTGCCGTTACCTGCTGCAATGCCGCCTGATATGCCTGGTTATAGACCGTATCAGCATCCATCTTCTCAAGCAATCCCAACAGCACGGCCGAATAGTTGGATGGCGTGAGGGTAACAGGCTCCACACCGTTCGCTTCCAGCTGACTGTTTAACGCGGAAGAAGCTGCGGTACAAAGGCCTTCGTATGCCGTGTAGGCTGCACCGGTAAGCTGGTCATTTTTTGCCGTGATGCTTGAAAGCCCAGAGGACAAGTCACCCGCGCCGCTTGTCAGAGCGCCTACGCTGGAATTTAGTTCCCCGACCTTACTGTTCAGCGTTCCGGTGGCGTCGTACAATTTGTCTGTTCCGTCACACACTTCCGTTGCGCCATCGTCAATGCTGCCGATAGCAGAAATGATTTCATCCACCTTGTCCATCAATTCTGCATCGTTCACCTCAAAATTCAGGTTCAGACGAACGCCGTTGATCGCAACAGCATCCATTTCAAAATTCGTGACTTCAGCTTTGATACTCGTATCAATTCCCTTTCCTGGCAGGATGGTATAGGTGAGTTGCTTGTCGCTGCCCACACTGGCAACGGTTGCACCGCTGGAATCGATATTTTTGCACCGATCAGTGTCCAGCGTGAACGACGCTTGAAGGGCATAATTCTCATAGAAACTGCCTATGCAGCTCTCGTTTTTGCTCACTGAAAAGTGAATTTCCAGTGCACCGCTTTTCCCCGCAATATCCGATGCAGAGTATTCCTTTCCGTCAAGGAAGTAGCGAATGGAAATGTTCCACGGGATAACCGTATTTTTCATCGTTCCCTGATAATAGACCTTATCAGCGCTCGATGAAAAGGTGATCTTGCTACCGTTTTGGGTGATCTGATCCGTTGTATTGAGCAGCTTCACATCGGAGTAGTCGCCGTAGTCGGTAATGTCGCCACCCGCAAAGATATTAACGGCTTCTATATCCGTTACCGTTCCGGAAGCATCGCTCATAATGTAGATGACCTCCTCTTTTTCCGAGGGCGCCTCTGCAGCAAATGCCGGAACGGCTAAGGAGCCTAAAAGCAGTACAGAAAGCGCTGCAGCAGTAATTTTTTGTATATGTTTCATTGCGGAAGAACCTCCATGGATTTTTTTCGTTTTACTATCAATTTATCAAACAGATACAGCAGACCCGGCAGAACAAATAGCACGATGGCCAGTGAGCAGAGCGTGCCCTTGCCGAGAAAATAGCCCAACTGAGAGAGCAGGCCGTGAGTCGAGAAGATGCCCAGCAGGAAGCCTACTACCGTCAGTACGCTAGCCGATGTCAGCACGGACACCGTCACGGCAGAAATTGTCTGCATAACGGCTTCCTTTTTAGCGTAGGTCTGCCGCATCTCCTTGTATCGGTCGGTAAAGAGGATGGCATAGTCCACCGTCGCCCCCAGCTGAATAGAGCTGATAATCAGATAAGCAATGTAGAAGATGGCCTGGTTGCTGAAATATGGGATGGACAGATTGATCCAGATGGCTGTCTCGATGGACAGCACCAGGATCACCGGCAATATCAGTGACTTCATAGTAAACAACAGCACGAGGAACACAGCACCGATGGCGACGAGGTTGACCTTGACCATATCGGCGGTGACTGTGTCCATCAGATCATAGGTGGACACGCCCTGACCGGCCAGATACCATTCTCCGGGGTAATATTGTTCAGCTATATTCCGGACGGTTTTCACCAGAGAAAAGGTCTCGTCGCCTTCATAGGCAGCATCCACCGTCAGCACCATGCGGGTGTAGTGTTCACTATTCAGCTTGGAGAGCGTACCGCTGTCCAGATATTGCTCAGGGATAGTCTCACCCACCGTGTCTACATAGGACAGGATACTTTTGACCTGCGGAATTTCATGCAGCGCTTCTGACAGTTCTGCCTGCGTGGCGGTACTGTCCTTCGGAACCAGCAGCACATAGATATCCTGTTTGCCGAAGGCTTCTTCAATTTTTTCCGTATCGGCGCCAAGTTGAGTAGCGCTGCCAAAGATGTTGGATGCGCCGTAATAGAAGCTATTAGCGTTGGAGGCCAGATAACAAGGGACAATCAGGATTGCGAACACAATAATCATCGGCATCATCACATGACTGACAAATTTTCCGAAGCCCCTGAAGCTGGGCATAAACGAGCGGTGCTGCGTTTTGTCGATCAGCTTGTAGGTGCGCAGGATCAGTGCGGGCATAAAGGTGAACACCGTGATCAGGCTTAGTGCTACACCCTTTGCCAACGCAAGACCAAGGTCGGGACCGATCTGGAACTGCATCAGGCACAGTGCTAAAAAGCCAATAACCGTAGTCAGCCCACTGGACAGAATAGAGGTTGTGGACATCGTAAGCGCCTGCACCATGGCCTCCTTTGGATCGGCAGTAGTCTGTCGGCACTCAGCAAAGCGGTGCAACAGGAACACAGAATAGTCCAGAGACACCGCAAGCTGCAGGATGTTTCCCGCCGCATTGGTCACAAAGGAGATTTCTCCGAACATCAGGTTGCTGCCCGTGTTGATGATGATCGCAACGCCAAGCCCCGCCAGAACGAGAAACGGCTCGGCAAACGAGGTCGTAGTGAGGATCAGCACCAGCAGCACAAAGGCAACAGCAATGGCGGCAATGGTGGTGATCTCATTGACCGTGCTGGTCGTGGCGACCGCCGTAGTAACAGCGCTGCCGGTCATGGCATTGTTATCACCTATGATGTCCCGGATTGCACTGATGGCATCAATGCGTTTACTCTCGTCGATGGTCACCGAAAACAATGCGTTGCTATCTTTATAATAGGTTTCTACCGTATCGGCATCTAATGTTTCCAGCGGAACATTCACGCTTGCCACATCGTCCAGCCATGTCACATCGGTGACGCCGTCCACTGAGAATAGCTTTCCCTTGTATTCCAGTGCTTCCGGGACGGACACGTCCTGTACCATCACGCGCGCATTTGGAATGCCGCCGTCGTATTCCTGTTCCATCCGATCAAGTGCCACTGTGGAAGCGCTCGACCGCGGTAGATAGTCGTTCATATCATAATTGACTGCTACAAACTGCTTGCAGACTGCGCAGACGGCAAACAGGAACAGGAAAATGGCAATGATCCCTTTTTGATGATTGACGATGTGCCTATAAAATTTTGTCATCAATGTGAAACTCCTCTCCGGAGAACGGATACTGTGCGCCGGAATCCATTTTCAGATTCAGAAGAATCTTTTGTCCGCTGATTGTACCTGTGGCTGTATAGCGCATTGTGCTGATCAGCGTAGGGACCACACCCGTCAGGGTAAGCTGTTCTTCTTCCGAAAGCACACCGGAAAACCGATTTTTTTCATTTATTACATTCAGCCAGCCGTCCACTCTGCCTCCCGTTTCGTGTATGGCCATAGTTCCATATCGGACACCCAGCGGCGCATTCAGACAGATTAGGTAGTTCTTTTCGTTCATAGTTCCGCTCCTTTCCTTTATTTCAGCCATCAGTATAAAGTGAGAGGAGCAGAAATAACACGGTCAAACAGACTGTATTTAGGTAAAAACCGGACAAACCGATAGGATTTGATGGTCAAATATTTTCCGCTGACGGTTGCGCATTTTGCCGGACACGTGTATAATAAGTCCGAAGAAACGGAGGATGCTATGAAACACGAGGTCACTACCTTAAATACAAAACGGACACTTGCCGCTTCACTGAAATGCACTATGGTGAAAAAGCCGCTTTCTAAAATTACAGTCAGCGAGATCACTGCCGACTGCGGTGTGAACCGCAAGACCTTTTATTATCACTTTGAAGACATCTATGCCCTGCTGAAATGGATGCTGGAGGAGGAAGCGGTAAATGTTGTCAGGCAGTTTGACCTGCTAGTGGATTATAGGGAGGCCGTTTTGTTTGTAATGCATTATGTGCAGGAGAACAAGCACCTGCTATGTTGCGTCTATGACAGCATGGGGCGAGATGAAATGAAGCGTTTTTTCTACACAGATTTTATCGGCATCACGCGGAAGGTCATTCAGGATACCGAACAGCTTCTCGGCGTTCACGCTGACGGACAGTTCAAGGAATTTCTGGCGCACTTTTATACCGAGGCCATTGCGGGACTTCTGGTCGACGAATTTACGGACAAAGAAGGGCATGATCCAGAAAAAGCAGCGGACTACTTTGCACTCGTTTTGAAAAACTCTTTGCCCAGCGTTCTGGAGAGCGCACTGACCACAAGACTTTGAATACTTCCCAAAAAGGAAAAGTCGCTGTCTGTTGACAGCGACTTTTCTCTTTAGCGGGTAAACTGTAACAGCAATTCGTTTATGACATCCAGGTGCCGTTCTCCTAATGATTTTCAGCAATCAAGGTAGCAGGAGAATCATACATAATCGAATCTGTGAACATAAGAAGATCACCGAGAAAAGACCATAACGGACTAATCTCGGTGATTCTCTTTTCCTTTGTTGTGCCTGATAACTTGTTTTTTCTAATACTTCGTTATCAGTCCGTAGTATATGCCATACGGAGTTTTTATCACTTATTTGATTGTTGGATCTTTCATGTGGACAAATTCTTTTGAAGCTTCATCAATATGGTCCAGTAGCTCATAGTCTTCGGTATTAACCGACATCGATTTTTTTCTAAGAAGGTAATTTACCAGTACATCTATCAAAGAGTAGATCACCGCAAACAGCGGAACTGCGATCACCATGCCGACAAAGCCAAACATTCCACCAAAGAGAATGATCGAAAACAAGACCCAGAACGAGGAAAGGCCTGTGCTGCTGCCCAGAATTTTGGGACCAAGGAAGTTTCCGTCAAACTGCTGAAGCGCAATGATGAAAATCACAAAATAAAGGCATTTAATCGGACTGGTCAGCAAAATCAGAAGAGCAGACGGAATTGCACCGACAAACGGTCCGAAGAACGGGATGATATTTGTCACGCCAACAATCACGCTGACAACAATCGGATATGGAAAACGAAACAAAGAACAGCAAACAAAGCAGATAATACCGATAATCAGAGAATCCAGCAGCTTGCCGCGAATGAATCCTCCAAATACATTTTGAATGAAACGGCATTCCGACAGGATGTAATTTGCAATCGGCAGTTTTGCAATTGAATAGAGGATCTTTTTTACCTGGGCAATCAACCTCTTCTTGGAAACCAACAGATATGCCGCTACAAACATACCAAGAATATAGTCCTTTCCAATGCGGACAGCCACCCGGATACCGGAGACAACACCGGAAAAAATAGTCGACAGACTGCTAATCGATTGCCAGAGCGCTTCCACATTGGGTGTCAGCTTTGTATTGACCCAGTTCAGGAAATAAGAGGACGCATTCTGATACACATCTTCAACCTGAGCTGCCATATCCGGGTAGCCGGATAGCAGATTACTAAGCCAATTCATAATGTTATTGCTGTAGGTTTCCAATGATCCAACAATGCCGACAATGCTGTTGATAAATCGAGGCAAAACGAGTGCCAATACACCGATAGTTACCGCAACTGCCGCCAGGATCGAAGCAGTCAGCGCCAATGCAACAGCCAGTGTATGAGCGCGTTTTGCGCTAAGTTTTCGTGCAAAAAATGCCTCTAAATTGCGCACAAGCCGATTGTAGAGCGGAGCAAGCAGGTATGCAATCACAGCGCCGACAATAAACGGTTCTAAAATTTGCACAAATCCGCCCACAGTACGCTTGATCGTCGGAAAACTGTGCAAAAGGAAATAGAGGAGTATGCTGGCCGCAATCACAAGAAACGCCGTCAATCCGACTGCGATATAATTTGAATATTTTTCTTTCATGATTTTTCCCGCACTTTCCGGAGACACTGCTAAATCAGACAGTTAACTCCACTGCACCTGCATCCAATGCATCTGAGTACTTGTTCAGCACCGGTTGAATGCAATCACTCAAGAATTCATCCACTTGCTGCGGGCAACGGCCAATATAAAGGGATGGATCCATATGTGCACTCAGTTCCTCCATCGTCATACCAAACATGGAATTTTTCGCAATAAGCTCCAGCAGGTTGTTGCTTCCGCCCTCGTCCTTAACCACACGGCCAGCCTCAATTGACATCTTGCGGATTTCTTCATGAAGTACCTGTCGATCACCGCCACGGCGCACTGCATCCATCATGATATTTTCAGAAGCCATGAAAGGCAATTCCTCCTGAATATGCTTGTTGATCACCTTTTCATGCACAATCAATCCGGAGGCAACATTCTGGTAGATGTTTAAGATTGCGTCCACTGCAAGAAATGCTTCCGGGATGGAAATCCGCTTATTGGCCGAATCATCCAATGTACGTTCAAACCATTGCGTTGCCGATGTAATGGCCGGATTTGCCGCATCTGCAATAACATAACGAGCCAAAGAACAAATACGCTCACAGCGCATAGGATTACGCTTATACGGCATAGCGGAAGAACCAATCTGATTCTTTTCAAACGGTTCTTCCACTTCCTTCAAGTGGCAAAGCAAACGTACATCTGTTGCAAATTTAGATGCGGACTGCGCAATTCCGGACAAGGTGGACAAAACCGCAGCATCCACCTTACGGGAATAGGTCTGTCCGGATACCGGCACTACCGCATTGAACCCCATCTCGTTGGCAATTTTCTGTTCCAGTGCTTTGATTTTGTCTGTATCGCCGTCAAACAGCTCCATAAAGCTGGCCTGCGTACCGGTAGTTCCCTTAGAGCCAAGCAGTTTTAATGTAGACAGACGGAATTCCACTTCCTCCAAGTCCATCAGCAGCTCGTTCATCCATAAAGTAGCGCGTTTGCCCACCGTAACCATCTGTGCTGCCTGAAAATGTGTAAAGCCCAAAGTCGGAAGTGCCTTATACCGATCTGCAAACTTGCCAAGCTCATTCAGCGCACTCACCAACTTATTGCGTACCAGTTCCAGGCCTTCCTTCATCAGAATCACGTCGGTATTATCACCTACATAGCAGCTCGTTGCACCTAGATGAATAATACCTGCCGCCTTTGGGCACTGATGTCCATAGGTGTGGACATGCGCCATAACATCATGCCGCAGTTTGCGTTCTTCTGCAGCTGCCATTTCATAGTCGATATCGGTAATATGAGCCTCCATCTCATCAATCATGTCCTGCGTAATGGTTGGAGTTCCATCTTCATTGGTTAAGCCAAGCTCCATCTCTGCCCGAGCAAGGGCAATCCAAAGCCGTCTCCATGTGGAAAACTTCTTATCCGGAGAAAAAATATACTGCATTTCTTTGCTGGCGTAGCGGGAAGAAAGCGGGCTTTCATACGAATTTTTCATAGCGTAAAAGGCTCCTGTCTTTTTATTTTTAACGATTTTATTATATCATGCAGTCCGTCGAATGAAAACATCTTTTCTTTTAAACTTTGCCGTCATTCAACCATTTCCCCTTCCATGCATACAAAATCATCAGCAAAAGGCCAACCGACCATGAAACGGGATAGAGAAGAAACACTCCGTTAATTGAGGCAAAATGCGGCAAAAACAACTGGATCCATGCAATGCGGAACAAGCACATAGCAAACAATAGGATTAACATCGGCGGAACACTTTTTCCTGCTCCACGGATTGTTCCCGCAAGCCCGTGCATGATGCTGAGCAAAAAATAGAAGGGGCAAAAATAACGCATTGCCAGCCTTCCGTAAGCAACCGCCTCTGCATTTGTGGTAAATAACCGCATAAGCGGATTTGAAAACAGCAGCAGCAACGCACCGGTAATCACTGTGTATCCCACACCCATTGCCAGCGTTACATACATTCCCCGTTTGACCCGGTCCAGTTTTCCTGCTCCGTAGTTTTGACCCACAAAGGTCGTGGCAGCCATGCTGATACTCATAACCGGGAGAATATCAAAACCATCAATCTTCATATAAGCGCCAAAACCCGCCATTGCAGCAGCACCATAAAGATTTACACTGGACTGTACCAGCACATTCGAAAAGGAAATGACTGTATTTTGAATTGCTGTAGGTAATCCCATCTGGATAATCCGAATCGCCATTTTCTTGTGCAGTCGTATGCGTCGGATGATCAAGCCATATATTTCTTTTGTACGCACTAAATAACTTACGGCCAATGCACTGGACACCAATTGACTGATGTCGGTGGCCACTGCAGCACCGGTTACTCCCATCTGAAAGCCACCTACAAGGATTAAATCCAATCCGATGTTAGTTACGGACGCAATCGCCAAATATATAAGCGAGCGCTGCGAATTCCCCGCCGCATTCAGAATACCGGATGACATATTATAAATGACATTAAAGAGCGTTCCTGCGAAATAAAGCCGCAAATATGTATTGGAATCTTTCAATACCTCTTCCGGCGTACGCATCCAGACCAGCAAGGGGTGGCTTAGCAGGACTCCGCCGATTGAAAGTACCAATCCCAGCAGAATCGCCATCGCCATCGCCGTATGAACTGCTTCTCGAACATATTTTTTCTGTCCTGCGCCAAGAAATTGCGAAATAATAACCCCTGCACCGGCAGATGCCCCCTGACTGAAGGAAATAAGCATATTGATAATTGACGTGCTCGAGCCAACAGCGGCAAGCGCATTACTTCCGACCATATTCCCCACAATTATAGAGTCCGCCGTATTATAACATTGCTGAAGTAAATTACCCAAGATAAGAGGTATTGCAAAAAGCAGAATCTGCTTTGCAATGTTTCCCTCCGTCATTAAATGTTCTTTTCTTACTGCCGTGTTCAATCTTGTCGCCCTCTTTTTGAACTCGGATAAAACGCCCCTGTATCCGCAGATACAGAGGCGTTGTCTATGCAAATTTTATCAATCTTCAGCAAGGAAACGTTCCAGACGATCCAGACCCTCTTTGATATTCTCCATGGAAGTGGCATAAGACCAACGGACATATCCTTCCGCGCCAAATGCACTTCCCGGTACAACTGCAACAAGGCCCTTTTCCAGCAACGCAGAAGCGAAATCATTAGAGTTGTTGATCTTAACACCCTTAATCGTTTTGCCAATTAACTCCTTGATG
>CAVLAO010000019.1:10879-27164 GCA_963660915.1 Bacteroides sp. CAG:927
GGGATATTCTTCACCCGCTCGTAGAAATATTTCCGCCGTTCATCAAAAGCCTTTTTCATCTCATAGCTCGGATCCTGGCTTTCTGCGAAGGCTGCCAGCGCAGCCTGCTGAGAAATGCTGCAGGGAGAGCCTGTGGAATGGCTGAGATAGTTGCTCATAGCCTTTGAAATTTCCGCATTTGCAGCAGCATATCCAATACGCCAGCCAGTCATAGCATAGCTTTTTGAAACACCATTGATCATGATAGTGCGCTCCTGCAAATCCTCACTCAATGCAGCAATACTGACAAAGGGTTTCTCATAGCAGAGCATATAGTAGATTTCATCACTAATCACATAGAGATCATGGCGCTGAATAACATTAGCCAATGCCTGCAGCTCCTCGCGGCTGTATACCATACCGGTGGGATTGGAAGGATTCGTCAGAATAACTGCCTTGCTACGGGGCGTAATAGCACCTGACAGCATATCCGGCGTCAGCTTAAAGCCAGTCTCCTCCGTAGTCTCCACAATGATGGGTACGCCGCCGGCCATACGAATAGCCTCGGCATAGGTCACCCAGTAAGGAGCCGGCAGAATAACTTCCTCGCCTGCATTGATGATCGCCTGCAAGGCAATATAAACATTGTGCTTTGCACCGCTGGTCACGCAGATCTGACTGGGAGAATAATGGACGCCGGTATCCTTTAAAATACGATCACAGATTGCTTCCCGCAAAGGCAGGACACCGGTAGAAGGAGTGTATCTGGTCTGGTTATTTTCGATCGCCTGAATGCCAGCTGCTTTGATATGATCCGGAGTGTTAAAATCCGGTTCACCGGCACCGAAAGAAATAACATCGATGCCACTGGCTTTCATTTGTTTTGCCATGGAGTCAATTGCCATGGTTGCAGAGGGGGAAATGCCACGGGCAATGCTGGAAATTGGTTTCATAGAAGTCATCCTCCAAGTAATCTCAAACTGAAAATCATTATAGCGTTACTTGTTTGAAAATGCAACAGCAAAACATACAAATTGCAAAAACAGGATTGCATATTTCCTATGCAATCCTGTTTTGCATGATTAGGCTGACGCCCGTTCAAATCATTTTAAATGTGATCGCAAATCAGAGCACTCATGCGTTTAGTTCCAATCGCATCGCCCTTGCCCATGATGTCAGGGGTGTGCCACCCCTCGGCAAGAACAGCATCCACCGCCTGCTCGATGTCAGCAGCCTCCTCAGGCAGATTGAAGGAATACTTGAACATCATTGCAACGGAGAGGATAGTGGCGATGGGGTTTGCCTTGTCCTGGCCGGCAATGTCGGGAGCACTTCCGTGAATGGGTTCATAGAGGCCGGGGGCCTGCGCGCCGATAGAAGCGGAAGGCAACATGCCCAAAGATCCGGTGATCATGGATGCCTCATCGGAGAGGATGTCGCCGAACATATTCTCGGTAACAACCACGTCGAACTGGGATGGGTCGCGCACCAACTGCATGGCGGTGTTGTCTACCAGATAGTCTTCGTACTCCACCTCGGGATATTCCGCTGCCAGACGGTGCATCACACTGCGCCACAAGCGGGAAGTCTCCAGCACGTTGGCTTTGTCCACGCTGGTCACCTTTTTGCGGCGCTTCATGGCAAGCTCAAAAGCCTGACGACCAACGCGCTCGATCTCCATCTCAGAGTAGGCCATAAGATCAGTGCATTCCACACCCCGGTCGGGGGTGTCATAACGGTCACGCTTGCCGAAATACACGCCGCCGATTAACTCACGAACCATCATGATGTCAATACCCTTCTGCGCGATCTCGTCCTTCAAGGGGCAGGCATCGATCAGCGCAGGACGCAGGGTGGCATGGCGCAGATTGGCAAACAAGCCCAAATCCTTGCGGATGGCCAGCAGTGCGGTCTCCGGCCGCTGCTCTGCGGGTTTATCCGGTCCCCACTTCGGGCCGCCCACTGCGCCCAACAAGACGGCGTCGCAGGCCTTGCACTTCTCGGCCGTTCCGGCGGGATAGCTCACGCCGTACTTGTCTGTGGCGTTGCCGCCCATGTCCACGTCCACATAGGTGACCTTGTGACCGAATTTCTCGGCCACCTTATCGATGACGGTAACGGCGCCGTTGACCACTTCAGGGCCAATACCGTCGCCGCGGATCAGAGCAATTTTATATTCCATCTTCTCCACTTTCCTTTCCTTATGTCGTTTTTCCTGTCATTCCGGGTGGAACAAAGGATCTTTCTTTGTGTCAAAACGCTTCATCACTTTGCTCCTCTGGACAAATAGGAAATCTTATTTTGCCAAACCTCTCGCCTTCAGAGAATTCATCAGACCGCCATTTTCGATGATACCGTTGATGAACTCCGGGAACGGTGCAGCCTGGAAGGTCTTTCCGGTGGTTTCGTCCACAATTTTACCAGTCTGAAAGTCCACACTGACGCTGTCACCGGGCTTGATCTCCGCCGCGGCCTCGGGGCTCTCCATGATGGGGAAGCCGATGTTGATGGCGTTGCGGTAGAAGATGCGGGCAAAGGATGCAGCGATGACACACTTCACGCCGCTGGCCTTAATGGCGAGAGGTGCGTGCTCGCGAGAAGAGCCGCAACCGAAGTTTGCGCCGCCAACGATAATGTCGCCGGGCTCAACAGTGGAGGAGAAATTCGGGTCAATGTCCTCCATACAGTGGGCAGCCAGATTGCGCTCATCGGGATCGTTCAGGTAACGGGCGGCAATGATGACATCCGTGTCCACATTATCGCCATAAACATAGATCTTAGACATAGTTCAGTTTCCTCCCATCTCAAAGGTCAGCCGGGTCAGCCAGGCAACCGGCCACAGCAGAAGCCGCCGCCACAGCTGGACTAGCCAGAATAACCTTCGACTCTACATGACCCATACGACCGACGAAGTTGCGGTTAGTCGTGGAGACACAGGTCTCCCCTTCGCACATACAGCCCATATGTCCGCCGAGGCAAGGACCGCAGGTAGGAGTGGAGATGGCACATCCGGCAGCAAGCATATCCTGATAGATGCCCTCGTCAATCATCTGTTTGATAATGTCCTGTGTGGCAGGCAGAACGATGCAGCGGATGTCCTTGGCGACCTTTCGTCCCTTAAGGATTTCTGCCGCAGCGCGCATATCACTGATACGGCCGTTGGTGCAGGAGCCGATGACCACCTGATCGATAGGCAGTCCCTTCACGTCCCTGATCAGTTTCGCATTGCTGGGCAGATAAGGCATCGCGACAGTGGAGTCCAGCGCACTCAGATCGATGTCCACCACACGCTCGTACTCTGCATCTGGGTCAGCTTCATAGATGACAGGCTTACGTTCGGTACGATCCCTAATGTAGTCCAATGTCAGATCGTCCACCGGGAAGATGCCGTTCTTTGCGCCCGCCTCGATTGCCATGTTGGCGATGGTGAAGCGGTCGTCCATAGTCAACTCCTGCAAACCTTCACCGGCGAACTCAAGGCTCTTGTACAGCGCACCGTCCACACCGATCACACCGATCAGGTGAAGCATAACGTCCTTGCCGGAGACATACTTTTTGAACTTGCCATGGATGTTCACCTTGATAGCCGGGGGCACCTTAAACCAGTTCAGACCGGTAGCCATGCCAGCGGCCATGTCTGTGGAGCCGACACCGGTGGAGAATGCGCCCAATGCACCATAGGTGCAGGTATGGGAGTCCGCACCGATGGTCAGGTCACCGGGGATAACCAGTCCCTTCTCAGGAATAAAGGCATGCTCTACACCCACGATACCCACGTCATAGAAGTGTGTGATGTTGTGCTTGTGGGCAAAATCCCGGGCCGTCTTACATAGTTCAGCTGCTTTGATGTCCTTGCAAGGGGTGTAGTGATCAAGAATAATGCCGATCTTGTCCTTATCGAAGATCTGAGTGATGCCGTTCTTTTCCAGAACACCGATGGCCACCGGGGTAGTTACATCGTTGCCGTGAACAAAGTCCAGCTTCGCCTCGATGAGCTGACCCACGGAAACGGAGTCCAGCCCCGCATGGGCAGCCAGAATCTTCTGCGTCATTGTCATCCCCATAAGAGAGATTCCTCCTTATTTTCTATTTCTGCATCTATTATTGCAAGTTCGATTGAAAAAGAATGTAGTGTATGCTACAATTCAGACAGAAAGTGAGGGATTTCATGGATCACTTCAGCATGGAAGAACTGGATCTGCCCCAAGATGTGTGGGGTGGGTTTGCAAGGGCCTATGATGCCACCCATTATATCCGGGGGCAGATGATCTATTTTCAGGAAAGTCAGGCGGAATGCTTCTATTATTTGAAATCCGGTCGGGTCAAAACCTTCATTTCTTCCGAAGACGGGAGTGAGAAGGTGTTAACCATCTACCAGGCGGGAAATGTATTCGGTGAGGCGGCTTTTTTCGATGAGCTTCCCCGTGTATCCTCTGCCGTTGCCCTGACCGAGTGCGAGATTGTGCGCATCAGTCGATCGATGCTGTCCGATGAACTGTCACGCAGTCCGGAACTGGCACTGGCACTATTGAAGTATTTAGCAAGAACAGTACGATTACTCTCTGCCCATGTAGATGATATGGCGTTTCTACAGGTGGATCAACGGCTTGCAAGATTCTTACTCTCATTTTCGTCGGAGGATGGTTTAATTCATATAACGCAGGACGAACTTGCATCCGCTGTAAGTGCAAATCGAGTAACCGTCTGCCGTATCTTAAAAAAATTTCAGCAGGATGCATTGCTAACCACCGGTTATGGAACAATTTGTATTTATGATCGCAAAGGCCTTCAAAATTTGATTTCCGCAGGAACATAAAGAAAAACGGAATCTCTGTACCATCTAATTGGCACAGAGATTCCGTTTAATTGCTGCGAATCAGTAATCCAACGCCTGAAGTAACGCAAACCTTACAGGTACACCCCGGCAATAATTCGTTGCTAATACCAAGGGACGTCCATCGGCAGAAATCCACATTTTCCACCTCATATTTGGCTCCGTGAATTGTAACACCGCCAAGGACGGAATCCAGCGGAACAATACCAAAGTAATGATAACTTGGTTGATGCGGTACAATAAATTCTCCCGGAGTAAGTAAAGAAATTTCATTTACGGGATCTACGATCAACCCGGTGCCGCCACTGCGGGCAATACGTTCCAATTGCCCAAGTGCGGACAGATGGTGGTCTTCCCTCCCTCCGGTACAGCCACAAAAAAGAAAATCTCGAATTCCCAACAACAACCCACGTGAAACCGCCATATCAAGGTCTGTAACATCCTTTTCCGACGGCAGAATATCACTGGGGCACTCCCCCGCTCTTCCACCGGAATCGTCGTCGCCTACATACCAGTTTACCGTCAGGCCAAGTGCTTCTGCCGCATTACGTCCGCCATCTGCAGCAATGATAAAGTCATCTGCACGTAGATACTTCTGCATGAATGACCAGTCTGCTACCGGTGCAGAACCGAAAACTACCGCCCGACTCATACATGCTCCCACTGCTTATACTGCTTTGCTGCCTCATAAAGGCGAAGATAGCTTTTATGCCGACTTTCTGAAAGCTTACCATCTTTCAATGCCTGCAGAACTGCACATCCTTTTTCTTTCGTGTGGGAACAACCGACAAAGCGGCACTCACCCAGATAAGGATGAAATTCGCGGAATGCCAAAGCAAGTTCCTCCTTATTCAAAAGTTCCGGAACCTCAGTATCAAAACTGGCAAACCCCGGTGTATCCGCAACAATTGCTCCATTTGGCAACCGAAAAAGTTCCACATGACGCGTTGTATGGCGTCCGCGTCCCAGTTTTTCGCTGACTTCACCGGTTTGAATTGACAGTCTGTCATCCAAAGCGTTCAAAATACTGGATTTCCCCACTCCGGAATTTCCTGTAAAAACTACAGTTTTCCCTGCAATGACTTCTCTCAACTCCGGAATGCCTTCCCCGGTAGCCGCACTAACTCGGAGGGTGATAAAACCGGCTTTGCAATAGATGTCATACAACGCCTCACAGGAATCCAGATCACATTTATTGAGGCAGATAATCGGCTCACATTTTTTTCGCTCTGCAATCGCAGCTACGCGATCAATCAGGAAAGGATCTGTAATTGGATTTACCCCTGCTGCAATCATCACCAATTGATCCATGTTGGCTACAGCAGGGCGGGAAAAAGCATTCCTTCGCTCTAAAATTGCATCGACACTCCCGGTCTTCCCGCCCATTTCTATAATCTCTACGTGGTCTCCTACCAGAGGACTTAACCCTTTATGACGAAATTTTCCTCTGGCGCGGCAAGTGATTATTTCACCATTGCAATCAACATAATAGAACCCACTCAGGGCCTTCATAATAATTCCTGTCATCCGCTTTGTTTCGTCATAGTGACTGAGTTGGTCACATCAGTTCCATCAATTGTAACAGAATAGGAATTGACTGTTCCCTCGTACTCCACCTGAATTGAGCTTTCTGCATAACTGGCCGGAATGGATTGGGAATCAATCTTTTTCCCGTTCACATTGAGCACCACGGTAACATCGGCAGTACGATCGGTCGGCAAAGGAATTGTAAAGAGGTATGCTCCAGTTTCCTTTGTATCCTCACTCGGCGTGGGATCCGGCGTAGGCTCCGGCCCCAGGCTTACAATCAGATTCACTTTTGAATTCAGTTCCACTTCTGTATTTTCAGGGATGCTTTGATAACACACACGGCCTTTCGCGTATTGATCACTATATTCTGTGGTCACCTCTCCGGTAATCAATCCCAGCTTGGAAATTGCATTTCTGGCATCCGACTCAGTCAAATTCAGAACGTTCACCATAGTTGCCGTCGTAGGCGTCTTCTCTTCCGGTCCCTTGCTATAGTAGATTGTAACCTGACTGCCCTTCTCTGCAGTTTTTCCTGCTGCAGGATCCGTGCGAATGGTTTTTCCGTCTTCAACACTGTCGCTGTACTCGCTCTCACAACGCGTGGTAAATCCCAGATCTTCCAACTTGCTCTTTACCAGCCGATAATCCTGACCGGTATAATCGTCCAACGTGATCTCAGTCGCATCCTTCGGTGCCGGTCCATTGCTCAACGTTACTTTAATTTCGGTTGTTTCCTGCTTTGTAGTTGCGTTTTCCTCCGGTGACTGCTTGATGATCACCCCCACTGCATACTCCTCGCTGCTGGCATATTCTGTGGCTGTGATCGTGAAGTGTCCTTTTAATTTTTCATCGGAATCAATCGTCTTCTGTGCTTCTTCAACCGTCTGACCCACCAATTTAGGAACAACATAAGTTGCAGAAGAGGCAGAGGACGTTGCAAACAAGTTGCGGAATAATGCAAACCACAAGATAACAAAAATCAATAAAATCGCAGCAATGATTGAGATTGTAACTGCAATAAACCGCTTATTGTGCTTTCTCTCATCATAGCGATCCCTATCATAGTCATCTTCGTCATAATCTTGTTCTTCGTAGTGACGATTCGACCGACTGCGGGGTTCCTCAGTATCCCGCTCAAAGCGTGCATTTTGTCCCGCAATGGGCGTACGGATTGTGGCGTCAGCATCCGAATCTTCTTCTAAAAAACTGCCTCCGTGCCGAACCATAGTTGGCTCATCCTCGTCCGGTGCAACAACACCGGGGACACTGTAGCCAAAATCAATTCCCGGGTTCTTGCGAAACGCATCCAAATCCTCCAGCATAGCCTCCGCACTGGCATAGCGGCGATCCAGAACGGCAGCCATTGCCTTCATGGTAATCTGCTCCATACCAAGCGGCACATCCGGATTAAGATCACGCGGCGGCACGGGAATCGAATTGATGTGCTGAATGGCTACTGCCACCGGATTATCCCCCTCAAACGGAAGACGACCGGTCAACATCTCATAAAGGACAACGCCTGCAGAATAGATATCGGAACGAGCGTCAATATGACTGCCTCTTGCCTGTTCCGGTGATATGTAGTGGACAGAGCCGATAGCCTCCTGCGTCACAGTGGCCTGGGACGTAGTAGAGCGGGCAATGCCGAAATCAGTCACCTTCACGCTGCCATCGCGAAGTACCATAATATTTTGCGGCTTAATATCCCGATGGATAATTCCGCGGCTATGGGCATGCTTCAGTCCCTGCATAATCTGAGTGATGAAATGCAATGCCTCACGCCAGTTAAGGCAGCCGCCGCGTTTGCGCATATACTGTTTGAGCGTGATACCGTCAATCAACTCCATGACGATAAATTCTCTTCCATCCACCTGACTGACATCGTACACCGCGACAATATTCGGGTGCGACAGCATAGCAACCGACTGCGATTCGTCGTGGAAGCGACGGCGCAAATCCTCGTCTCCGGCCAACTCGCTTTTTAGAATTTTTACTGCTACATAACGATTGAGCCGATGACAGTATGCGCGGTAAACGACCGCCATCCCGCCTGTGCCCAATACGTCCAAGATTTCATATCGATTATCCAGATATTTACCAATGTAAGGATCCATTTCAGGCCTCCATTTCTCTATCTAAAACGTTGTCTCCAACGGAAATCAGTACAACTGTTACATTATCCGGCGCACCACGACGCAGTGCGATGTCCAGCAGGCGCTGACAACAGCTATCCATATCACCGCCGTGGACCACTTCATAAAGCATCTCCTGTTCCGAAACCTGATTGCTAAGCCCATCGCTGCATAGAAGAATGAATTCATTCTCTTCCAGATCAACCTCAAACAGATCTCCTACAGTATGCTCCTCCGTACCTAAAGCACGTGTGATAATATTTTTATTTGGATGCGTGCGCGCCTGTTCTTTTGTAATCTTTCCCTTTGAAACCAGATCCGCTACCAAAGAGTGGTCCCGCGTGATCTGATGAATCCCGTTCTCCGGAGAGATCTGGTACGCGCGACTGTCACCAACGTTTAGGACATAAGCGTGGGTTGGCTCTGCCAAATAGGCTGCAACCAGCGTCGTTCCCATGCCTGCACAATCCAAGTCATCAATAGAACGGCGCAGCACTTCCCGATTGGCAAGTTCCAACGCATCCATCATAATTTTCCCCGGCTCTTCGTCCTGCATTAGATTCATTGCACCGGTGAAAAGTTTTACCGCCATCTCACTTGCAATGTTACCGGCACGGGCACCGCCCATGCCATCGCAAACGACGCCGCAAAGCGTGCCGTCCTTTTGAAGAATGCGATAAGCGTCCTGATTCTGTTTACGCACTAACCCGCGGTCTGTAATACCATACGCCTTCAAAAAAACACCATCCTTACGCATCGTCCAAATGCAGCGTCTTGCGGCGCAATTGACCGCAGGATGCATCAATATCGCCGCCCAGCTTACGTCTCACTGTTGCTGTAACTCCGTGACTTTCCAGTCGTTTCTGAAACGCTGCCACCCGTTTGCTCGGCTTTAGCTTACTCTCACGTACATCATTAAGGGGGATCAGATTTACGTGGCTTGGCATGCCCTTTAACAATGCTGCCAACTGATCCGCCTGCTGATCACTGTCGTTTACGCCATCGATCATTGCGTACTCAAAGGAAATTCGCCGTCCCGTTTTTCTAAAATAACTGCGGCAGGAATCCATTAACGACTCTACCCCGACAGCACGATTCACCGGCATGATCTGAGAACGAGTCGCGTCATCCGGTGCATGCAACGAAACAGATAATGTTAATTGCAGTTGGAGTTCTGCCAACTTATCTATCTGAGTCACCAATCCACAAGTAGAAAGAGATATATGCCTCATGCCGATGTTCATTCCATCCGGATGATTTACCAATTCCAGAAAGCGCATCACATGATCAAAATTATCCAATGGCTCGCCAATTCCCATCAAAACAATGTTGGAAATCGGCAGACCTGAATCTTTCTGTGTAAAAATAACCTGACTTAAAATCTCCGCCGGAGTTAAGCGGCGAACCAAGCCGCCAATGGTAGAAGCACAAAATGCACAGCCCATCGCACAGCCTATTTCAGAGGAAACACACACAGTATTGCCGTGTTTATAGCGCATCAGAACAGTTTCTACGCAATTATCGTCTTCCAATCGCCAGAGGTATTTGATTGTACCGTCCATCTGAGAGACCTGCTTCCGCTCCACACGCAATGCAGTCAGTGTACACTGCTGCTGCAGTGTTTCCCGCAGCGTCTTCGAAAGATTGGTCATCTCACTAAAAGAGGTCACGCCCTTATTGAGCCATACAAAAATCTGTTTTGCCCGAAATTTAGGCTCCCCGATTTGCGCAAGGTAATCCTCAATCTCCGGGATTGTCATAGATTTCAAATCGATTTTCTGTTCACTCATTGGTTCTCCTTAGCTTCGCAAAAAAGAATCCGTCTGTACCGTGAATATGAGGCCAGAGCGTTACATATCCGCAGCTTCCATCCACCGAACCAAAGGAATTGAAACTTTCCAATTGAAACTCCGGATGGCATTTCAGAAACTCAAAAACAACGCTCTGATTTTCCCGTTCCAGAACAGTACAGGTGGAGTAGATCAACCGGCCGTTTGGCTTTACATACTTCGCCACATTGTTTAAAATCGCGAGCTGAATCATCGGAAGCTGCTCCGTCTGATGTAAATCCTTGTATCGAATATCTGGTTTCTTTCGAATAATTCCCAGCCCGGAGCATGGTACATCAGCCAAAACAACATCAAAATGCTGCTCCCACTCCGGACAGAATGTTCGGCCATCTACCGCATTTGTGGAAATACAGGCAATTCCAAGCCGCTCGGCACCTTTTTTTATGCGGGACAGCTTCTTCTCCTGAATATCGCAGGAAAGGATAGTGCCCATTCCGCCCATGGCGACAGCGCTGGCAAAGGATTTTCCTCCCGGTGCGGCACAGGCATCCAGTACATTCTCCCCGGATTTTAGGTCGGCAGCCAGTACCGCCAAACGAGCGGCACTATCCTGCACATAAAACAATCCATCCCGAAAGGACTCCAGTTTCTCCAAATCGCCGCTGCCCCTGATCAACATACAATCCGGCAACCATGGATGGGAACGCACCTCAATTTTCTCTGCTTCCAGCCTTGTTTTCAAGGTTTCTGAAGTTATTTTCAGTGTGTTCACCTGAATTGTCGTTGGAACCGGCTTGTTGTTTACCGCTAAAAGCGGCTCTACGTCGGAATGTAAATTTTCCGAAAGCAATTGTACCAATTCAATTGGATGACTATATTGAACAGACAACTGCTTTAAGCGATCCGCATACTCCGGCATTCTCTTGTCCGGATTACTGCGCTGGAACGACCTGAGCACTGCATTTACCAGACCGCTTGCTCCGCGATTGCGAACGTATTTCCTTGTTAAGTTGACCGACTCATTCACTGCAGCACTGTCTGGCACACGATCTAAGAAGTGGAGCTGATACAACCCCATATGCAGGCTAATTCGCACTTCCCGCTCCAATTTTGGCGGAGGCGTACGAGAAAATTGATCAATCCATGCATCTAGCAGCAGTCGGTTCTGAACAACTCCATAACATAGATTCGCAGCCAATGCTGCGTCACGCGCAGATAGACTTTGTTTCTTTGCTGCTTGTTTGATTGCCTGATCGGACCATGCTCCCTGTTTCTCACAAGCCAGCAGTGCCGAAAACGCAGCCTCTCGCG
This sequence comes from Bacteroides sp. CAG:927, assembly GCA_963660915.1. GTDB lineage: Bacteria > Bacillota > Clostridia > Oscillospirales > Oscillospiraceae > UMGS1766. Next base: position 22,456 of record CAVLAO010000019.1, read on the forward strand.
CCGGTGTGATCTGAATCTCAGCCACTGGCCACCATTCCTTTCCCGGAAAACTTAAAACAGGGAATGTCCCCGCAGATAATCCACTGCACGCATCCGTTTTTTACCCGGAGCCTGTAATTCCAAAATACGGAGCACTTTTCCATCCCCGCAAACAACGTTAATTCCCTTCTTATCCGCACCCAGCACGGTTCCTGCAGGCTCTTCAGAGTCTTCCCCGGTTTCTTCAACCGAAAAGATTTTGAACATTGTTCCGCAAAGCTCAACTGAAGTGGCCGGCCATGGGATCAAGCCCCGCACCTGGTTATGAATCCGGTGTGCTGATTGAGAGAAATCAATTGGTGACAATTCCCGACTAAGCATAGACGCATAACTGGACAGACTGTCATCCTGGGGTGTGCGAGTTGCTGTTCCGTCACCAATTGCCGTCACCGTCTCCACTAGCAATTCTGCTCCGATTTCAGCCAGTCGGTCATGAAGGGACTCCACCGTTTCATTCGGATCAATCGGGGTAACTCGCTGCGAGATAATATCTCCGGTATCGAGCCCTTCCGCCATATACATGATCGTAACGCCTGTCTCCCGGTCTCCGTTTAGAATCGCCCAGTTAATCGGCGCCGCCCCCCGATAGCGCGGCAAAAGCGACGAGTGCACATTGACGCAGCCAAGCGATGGCAACTCCAGAATCTTTTTGGGCAAAATCTTACCATATGCTGCAACCGCAATCAACTCCGGCTGTAAATCTGCCAGAACATCATAGGCTTCATCCGTCTTCAACGTAGTCGGCTGATAGATCGGAAGCTGATGTTCCTGCGCTACCACCTTAACCGGACTGGGAGTTAATTTCATCCCCCGATTCTTGGGTTTGTCCGGCTGCGTAAAAACACCAACAATTTCATGTCCGGCTGCAAGCAGTGCTTTCAGCGATGGAACAGCGAAATCCGGCGTACCCATAAATACAATTCGCATCTTATTTTTTTACCTCAACGCCGTTGTTTTCCATTTCTTCCAACTCTTCTGCTGTATAGGTACGGTCTGTCAATTCATCAAACAGATGCCCGCTCAGGTGATCGATTTCATGGCAGAAGCAGCGCGCCGTAATTCCTTCGTCCTCTACTTCAAAGAATACGCCGTTGCGATCCTGTGCTTTCACGCGAACAATCATCGGACGCGTAACAAACCCATATTCACCAGGAATGGAAAGGCACCCTTCCAGATCGTACTGTTCTCCGGAAGTCTTAACAATTTCCGGATTGATCAATTCAATGATTTCATCATCCTCATTGATAACCAAAACAACCTGACGCAGAATACCTACCTGAGGTGCCGCCAAACCGACACCGTTGGCATCACGCAGTGTTTCGGCCATATCATCCAGCAAATTATGGAGACGATCGTCAAACTTAGTAACTGCATGACACTTTTTATTTAAAATCGGGTCGCCCTTTTTTACAATTTCACGGATAGCCATAGTTATTTCCTTTCTTTAATCCATCGGATTGAGGTCCACAAAGACTGAAATCCCGCGATTCAGACGGTCGGAATTCGCAGCCCGCAAAATATACCCCACCATTTTCCGCAACTCTGATCCGGCACGCCCCAGAACCGTAATGCGATAACGATAGCGCTTATTTACCATAAGCACCGGTGCTGCCGCCGGCCCAAGAATCTGAATCTCTGCCTGTTCCAATTGCGGTGTTCTCATCCACGCTCTCAATCCGTCTTTCAACCGCATACAAGCACGCAGCACTGCTCCTTCATCCTCGCCAGAGACAGTGAAAACATACATTTCTCGATACGGCGGCAGTTTTCTCATCTCGCGAAGAAATATTTCGCTTCGATAAAAGCTGTCATAGTCCTGTTCTGCCGCACAGCGAATTACATCGTTGAGAGGTGTATATGTTTGTATTACCGCCCGACCGGAACGCGTACCCCGTCCTGCTCGGCCAACCACTTGGGTCAGCAAGGAAAAGGTCCGCTCTGCCGCTCGATAATCCTCTACATACAGGGATTGGTCTGCCGCAATGACACCCACCAGTGTCACATTTTCGAAATCCAGTCCCTTTGCTACCATCTGAGTTCCCACCAACACAGGGATCTTTTGTCTGCGAAATTTATCCAACATCTTTTCATGCGGGCAAGAGGGAGACACTGTGTCAGTATCCATACGCAGAACCTCAATGCCGGGGAACAAAGTTTGAACCTCTTCCTGTACCTTTTGCGTGCCGGCACCGGAAAAGCTCAGTTTTCCGCCGCAGGAGGGACAACACGAAGGCAGCAATTCCGAATGGCCGCAATAATGGCACATCAATCGACCGTTTGCCTTGTGATAGGTCATTCGTACAGAACATCGGGGGCACTGCGGTGATTGTCCGCATTCTTCACAGATTACCATTTTACTGGTGCCTCGACGATTGATGAACAGGATTGTCTGCTCTCCTCGCTCTAAATTGACTTCCAACTCACGTCGCAAGTCCGTTCCAATCACAGAATCGGATCCGGCACGCAGCTGTTCCTTCATGTCGGAAATAATCACCTGTGGCAAGGCTTGTTGATTATATCGCTCTTTTAGGGTAAGCAAGCGGTATGTCCCCGCCTTTGCGCAATACATGGATTCCACCGACGGTGTGGCTGATCCCAGCACCAACAGCGCATTTTCATGAACCGCCCGATACTTTGCAATCTCTCTTGCATGATAGCGCGGACTGTTTTCAGATTTGTAGCTGCCTTCCTGTTCTTCATCCAGAACAATCAAGCCCAATTGACTTAATGGTGCAAAAACAGCGCTTCTTGTTCCCACTACCACTTTGGCACATCCCGAGCGAACGCGTTTCCACTCATCATATCGAGTACCTGCCGGCAGCATGCTATGCAGGAGGGCAATCTCATTTCCAAACTGAGCAGAAAACTGAGCCAACACCTGAGGCGTCAAAGCAATTTCCGGAACCAGTACCAACGCGGTTTTTCCTGCACGCAAAATGGTGTGGATCAGCCGGATGTATACCTGCGTCTTACCACTTCCGGTTACGCCGTAAAGCAATGCACAGGTCGGCTTACCGCTTCCGGCAAACTGCTCCAGCTCATCCAAACAGCGCTGCTGCTCCTCATTCATCTCAGGAGGCGGGACAGTGACAGGGTTATGCTTAACTGCACTTCGAAACACTTCTCTCTGCTCCAGCCGAAGCAGTCCCTTTTTCTCAAGTGCCTTAACCGTAGAAGCTGTAACACCAGTATAATAACGGATATCCTTAACCGAAACTTCCGGAAAATCTGCCATCAGCTGCAGTACCAATCGTTGCGAAGGGGTATGACCGTTCAATTTCTTTACGGCCTCATCTGCCGGCATATTCAGCACTGCAACCTGTTCATGCTTATCCCCCACCGCTCGAGATGCTGTGGTATCCACCACAACAATTCCCTGCCGAACCAATCTTTTGATTGCCTTTCCGGGATTGACATCGGAAAATGCAGCAAATAAATGCCCGCGTTCCATGCCGTTCTTACTCGCGCAGAGCAAATCCAGCACTTTTTTCTCGATTGGTGAGCTTACTTGTTCAAAAGCTGTTTCTTTATTTACGCCCTCAGCAATCGAATAGCGATCTTTCAACGAGAAATAAAGTCCCGCTGGAAGCATTGCCTTGATGGCATCGTAAACAGTGCAGAAATAGCGATCCCGCATCCATAACGCTAGTTGAATACCATTTGCATGGATCAGTGGCTCATCGTCCAAAAGTGCCAGAACCGTCTTCAGTCTCTTCCCTCTTTCCCCTGCTCCAATCGACAGGAGGATTCCTTCTGCTCGGCGATTTCCTTTCCCGAATGGAACCATAACACGCATACCGACAACTGCCCGCTGTGCAAGCACAGATGGCAATACATAGGTATAGGGCTTGTCAATTGCGTAGGTCGCCGTGGAAACTGCGATTTGGCAAAGCATATCCGGCCGCATGATCTCTTTCATCCTAAATTATGAGAAATGCAAGCAACAGCGTCATAAAACGGCGCTGCTGCTTGCGGGTGATTAGACGGCAATTGAAGTTTCCTGACGGAGTTCCCCGCTACGAACTTCTTCCAGTGCAATGGTAACCGGCTTTTCTGTCAGAGCAATGTGCGCTTCCTCCGCCTGCTCGGAAATTTGGCGTGCACGATGCGCCACAATGTTGACCAGCATATAGCGGCTTTCAATATTAACCAGCATTTCATTCATCGGATAAAGAACCATAATTATACTCCTCCACAATATAAATCCGCTTAGCAGAACGACATGCCTGTGCTTTTAAAATCGCACAAACTTCCTCTGCAGCTTTTTCTACAACATCATTTACAATCAGGTAATCATACCGGGAAACTTCTTTTAATTCTTCCCTTGCCCGTTTCAAACGTTTCTGGATAACCTCTTCTGAATCTGTCTGCCTTGCATGCAGCCTTTGAGATAATTCCTCAAAGGTAGGCGGAACCACAAAAATCAACGGTGTATCCGGTCGCTTCTCGTGCACAATTTTGCTGCCTACAACTTCAATATCCAACAGCACATCAATTCCTGCATTCAACTTGGAATCAATTAATTTACCCGAAGTCCCGTAATAATTTCCGGAATATTCCGCCCATTCCAACAACTCGTCATCTGCGATCATCCGTTCAAACTCCGGACGTGACACAAAATTGTAGTGAATCCCATCTACTTCCCCGGTACGTGGAGCGCGGGTTGTATA
>CAVLAO010000020.1:0-24458 GCA_963660915.1 Bacteroides sp. CAG:927
GTTGAAAAGTCCCACGCAATAGAGAATTTCCGCATTGCCGCAGGACTTTCCGAGGGAGAATTTTATGGTTGGGTTTTCCAGGATTCCGACGTAGCCAAGTGGATTGAGGCGGCGTCCTATTCGCTCATGCTTAAACCCGACAAAGCTCTTGAAGACGACATAGACTCGCTTATCGATATTATCGCAAAGGCTCAGCAGCCCGACGGTTACCTCGACACATATTTTATTCTCGGTAAACTCGATAAAAAGTGGACGAACCTTCAGGAGGCACACGAGCTTTACTGTTTCGGACACATGGCAGAAGCCGCAGTAGCTCACTATGAGGCAACGGGCAAAACAAATCTTCTCGAGGTAATGGAGAAGTTTGCCGACTGCATTTACAACACATTCGGCAAGGACAAAAACAGAGGTTTCCCCGGCCATCCCGAGGCTGAGCTTGCCCTTGTGAGAATGTATAAGGTCACAGGCAACGAAAAATATCTCGAGCTTGCAAAGTACTTTGTAGACGAGCGAGGAACCGAGCCCAATTTCTACGCAGTCGAATCCGAGAGACGAGGCTGGACTCTCTGGGGTCAGAACGCACTCACGAGTGACTACAACCAAAATCAGGCTCCCGTAAGAGAGCAAAAGGACGCAACGGGTCACGCTGTAAGAGCCGTTTATCTTTACACGGGTATGGCGGGAGTTGCAAAAGAAACAGGCGATGAATCTCTTGTCAAAGCATGCAAAACTCTTTGGAACTCGATAACCAAAAAGCGCATGTATGTCACGGGCGGAATCGGTTCTGTCGATAACGGCGAGGCTTTCAGCGCAGACTACGACTTGCCGAACGATACCGCTTACTCGGAATCTTGCGCCGCAATCGGCCTTATGTTCTTTGCAAGAAAAATGCTTGAAATTGAGAAAGATTCCCGCTATGCGGATGTAATGGAAAGAGCACTTTACAACACGGTTCTCTCGGGAATGAGCCTTAACGGAAAGAACTTCTTCTATGTAAATCCCCTTGAAGTAAATCCCGAGTACGCCGGCAAAGTTATGAACTATCAGCACGTTCTTCCCGAAAGACCTTCATGGTACGGTTGCGCTTGCTGTCCTCCGAACATAGCAAGAACTCTTGCTTCGCTCAACCGCTATGTTTTCGATGAGGAAGGAAACGATATTTGGTTTAACCTCTACATCGGCGGCACACTTCGTGACGAGATAGAGATAATAACCGATTACCCCTACTCCGACACAGTTACATTTAAATTTACAAAGGATTTTGACAAAAAGCTTCACCTTCGAATTCCCGATTGGTCAAAAAGCTTCACCGTCAAGCTCAACGGAAACGGCATAAACTCCGCTATCAATTCGGGTTACGCCGAGATTGCCTCCACATTTAAGGCTGGCGACGCTCTCGAGCTCAAGCTTGACTTCACTCCGAGAAAAATCTACGCCAACGTTCTTTTGCGTGAGGATCAGGAGGCTGTTGCAATTCAGCGTGGCCCATTTGTCTACTGCCTTGAGGGCAAAGACAACAAGTACGACTTGAGAAGAGTGAGAGTCGCATCGGACGGCGAAATTAAAGCTCTCCCCTTTGAGCCTGACACCTTGGGCGGCATAGTTCCGCTTGAAGTTGACGGTTACGCACTCTCTTCGAGCGACGAGCTTTATTCCTACGACAAAAAGCCCTCCGCAGAAAAAATCAAGCTTCGTTATATTCCCTACTACACATGGGCAAACCGTGGCGAAAATATGATGCAGGTTTGGACTAAGGAAATCTAAATTATACTTAAAACAATAATCGGCTATGCTGTAAAAAGCATAGCCGATTTAATTTTACTTACATTCTTCCGCCCAGTATTTTGAGGAGCGTTTTTCTGAAACGCACAAAGTAAAGAGCGATTAAATTTCTAACGGAAACATTATAAACGACAAATACCAACTCCGCCATTAAAATCAGAATGATAACTGACCATTTACCGAGCGCACCCATTTCATCGAGCGGAATCGAGAGAATATATGTTGCGATAAGTCCCTCGGCAATCGTAGCCGCCGTGAAGATTATTATTTTGACGATAAACCTAAGTCTCTTGTGCTTTATTCTGTCAAACACACCGTAAATTGCGGGATAATATCCGAAGAACAAAACATACATAAGCCAAGCTTCTCTGTCGCTCACGATAAAAAATCCCAGAACGGAAACCACGGCAAATACGGTCACGCCGTATTTTGTTCCGCACTCTGCAGTGACGGGAATGAGCATGCATCCCGCAACGGCTGGCAAGGCAATCGTCATTGTGGGAACTATGCCCGCCAAGAACATTATAACTATGCTAAGTGCGGCTAAAATTCCGCAAAGAGCAATTTTAACTGTTTGTTTCATAATCTGTCATCAACAGCACGGAATGAGGTCTCCGCCCATCATCTCGCAACAGCAGTCGGCACAAATAAGGGTGTTGCAGACATCACAGGTGTTGCATCCGCCTATTTGGTTAGAATATGCGTTGTAGCCGCCGTAAGAGCCGGATCTCTGATTCATTGCGCTGTTGTAAGCCTGAGCGTACTCGGGATTGCCGGGGTCCATGGTGCAAGCACGAGAGAAATAATCTCTTGCCTCCTCGAGATATCCTCGTCTGTACATACACGAGCCTTTCAAGAAGTTCCACTCGGCATTTCTCTTATCGCCGGGGACTCCGTTCAAAATCTGCTCGGCATCAGAAATTCTGTTTGCGTTAATGAGTCTTCTGACGTCGTTCCACTCAGATGCGCCCGCATTTTGATAACCGTAATTGTAGCCATAAGAGCCAGACTGTGAGCGGTTTTTTCTTTGTGCGATTATTGTGTCGTAAGCCTCGTTAATCTCCTTCATCTTCTCCTCTGCCAAATCTGCCAGAGGATTGTTCTGATAATTATCCGGATGATATTTTCGGGCAAGCGTTCGGTAGGCCTGCTTTACCTCATCGTCAGTTGCTTCCGGCTTGACGCCTAATACACTGTATGGATCATTCATATATGCTTTAACTCCTGTTTCTTTTGTTTATGTCGTTTCTTCCATTCTCCGGATAAAACAGCTTTCCTCACCATAGGTAAACCGGCACACAAAATATTTTCTATTATCGGAGCGCTGCTACTCAGTTCCATCAGATGAAAGGCCGATATTGCCAAGTTCTCTGAGTGAGTTAAGGTACGTTCCAAGGATAATTTCGCATCTTTGAGCTGAAGCTCATCCGCACTCTCCAACCCGAATCGCAGCATAACCGGATTGTAGTTTCCGCTCTTACGATCCTCTTCCAAATCATCCCATGCATCAACCAGATAAATCCATCGGCCAAGATGATATAGAAGTTGTTCCATTGCTAGCTTACTGCCTGCATTTCTCTCTGTCGGAACCATAGCAGCCATAATCGCGGCAAAACGATCTGCTGTGCGATCAATGGACGGGCACTTCTGCTCTTCCAGTGTGCGGAGCTCTTCCAAATTTTCGGCAATTTTAGCATCCAATTCGGGGCGGCGGCAACGCACACGGCGAAATATGTTATGCATTATCATCAGTAACAGTCGGGCGGGCAGTTTCTTCACTCCCCTCTCATCTTGCAATTGATCCCGAAGTTTCCAATAGACAAGCAATACCGTAAGATCCGCTGCTTCCTGCATTGCCGAATCGCTGCTGCGCGCCATCCGCCCTTTTATCGGTGACGCAATGCATCGCCGGCATTGATTGCAGCCTCTCTCATCGCTTTGTCTCAGCAAAAGAGCAAGAAACGTGAAATCATAGTTGAGCAGAAAACGAGCCATAAACCCACACTGTTCCTGGAGAACATGGCACAAGCCGCAATACGCAGCATGATACTCTTCCCACTGGTCTTCTGATAAGAGCTCCTTTGCAGGGATAACATACCCAAACATCGCTTATGACTTTGTTACGTTTGCTACCACTGTGTAGTCACCCACACAGCCCACATCCGCAAACCCCCGTACACTAACCTTTGCTGAAACCGTCCGTGTACCCAATCCGGAAGACTGAACATCTGAAAAGTCCACTGTAACATGAATATCCGACTCAACAATTAGAGCCAATGTTTCTGCCGCACCGCGGATTCGGACATCAACACTTTGTGTTACCAGTTCTACATTGTATCCTTCCGGAACATTAATTACTTCAATATTGGATGTAGTGATCTTTTTTGTCTCCAACCCCGTGACGGAAGCCGTGACCGATGCCGTCGTCATTCCGCTCGGTATTGTAACGCCAGACGGTGTATTGATTGCAAAGGTAAACACATCTGAAGTAACCACATCCGAAAGGTCAATTGTACCGAGATTGATGCTGTTGATGTTTGCCAACTGCTCCTCGGAGCCGGAAAGAAGCACTGTGCTAGGATTGATGGTATAGGAAACGTTGCTTTCTGTTGCACCGCCGCCAGACTGGAAGGACACCGTAAGCGGCACTTCTTTCACCATTTGAACTGGGAAAGTTGTGTAGACGCTGGTAATATTACACGTAAGATCGTCTTCACCGTCATATGCAATTATGTTTCCCTGGGCATCTACCAGCGTAATGTCCAAATAACCCGTCCAGGTTGCACTCAAGTTCTCTTCATTTAAGACAACCTCAGCATGATCCACTTGCTCTACCTTGCTGCGTTCACCGCTCACGATAACTGTAGATTCTTCGAACTGGAAGTTATTTTCATCAAAAAGGACTCCCGAAACAGCGCTTCCGGTAAATCGCCCTTTTATATCCACCGTTTTTGTTTTCATTTGAACTACAGTAACGGCGATCGCACTTACACTGCGCTTGATCGGCGTAATCTGGGAAGAATCCACCGAACTTGGATAGTTCACGGAGTAGGTCAGGTTGTATGTTCCTTCCCCTGTAATCTGAGATGCAGCCTGGACAACAATAGAAGTATTATTTCGATCCAATTGAGAAACTGCAGTCCGCGGCCCTCGAAATGTTAGCGAAACTGTAGTGCTGTGTCCATCTGTAATCATCAGTCCCTCATCGGACAGCATATCTTCTCCTACAAAGGTAATCGGAATATTTTCCACTGTTACCGTCGTATCCGGTGCCTGTACCACATCCACATAAAGCCAGATACCGATAGCACAGGCAATCGCCAAAATCATATAAAACCATTTGCTGTTGGCAATCTTATTCCACATGGTTATCTTCCTCCTTTTTTCGCCGGAAGATATCCCCTAAAGTTCTTCTGGATTCTGCCGCTTCCTCCCGAGTGATCAACTCGTTGTGCAGCAAACGCTCCAATGTATCTAAAGTCAAATGCCGTTTTAACATGCCGCCAACCGCCACTGAGATCGCACCGGTTTCCTCAGAAACAATAGCAACGACTGCATCCGACTGTTCACTGACACCGATGCCAGCACGATGCCTAGTACCAAGATCACGGCTGACATTTAAATTTCCCGTCAAAGGCAGGACACAGCCTGCGCTGACCAACCGTCCGTTGCGAATGATGACCGCACCATCATGAAGCGGAGCTTTCGGCCAAAAAATATTTTTTAGAAGCTCACTGGAGACTGCCGCGTCTAATTCTGTGCCGGATTTAACGCATTCGTCCAAAATGGTTACACGCTCAAAGACCACCAGTGCTCCAATATGGTCGCGAGACATCGATCCAAAGGCATCCACAGTCTGTCGGATGGAAACCTCAATATCACTCAACTTTGCCTTTGGCGAAATAATGCGGCGAAATCCCTTGCTTCCCATTTGCTCCAAAAAATGGCGAATTTCCGGTTGAAATACTATAATTAATGCCAAGAAACCGATCTCAACCGCACTGCGCAAAATAAAGTACAGCACATGAAGCTTAAACTGATAGGAAAACCACAGGGCAGCAATTACTAAAATGATTCCTTTCAGCACCTGCCCCGCCTGTGCCTGACGGGCAAACAGAAAAAGCCGATAGAGAATATATGCAATTATTGCCATGTCAATGATATCTGTCACACCGATTGTCTGGATGTAACGCAAAATCACTGCCAAATGGCTTGTAAAAAATGCCATGCAGATCCCCCCTGATTAGGTTGGTTGCAGAAAAACAAAAATCAATCTACAAAAATTCACATCAATACAGGCACAATTATATAGCATCCATAAAATCTAGGCAAGTAATCTGTATTACTTTTCTATTAAATTCTCGTGAACACTCTTTGCGTTTATAACCGTTCCAGTAAAGCTACGGCTTGCGCTGCAATGCCATCCCCGGCACCAGTAAAGCCGAGCCCCTCCTCTGTAGTTGCTTTGAGGTTGATGCAATCGATTTCAATATCAAGAACCTCTGCAATATTCTGTTTCATAGCCGGTATGTAAGGAGAAAGTTTTGGCTTTTGAGCAATTATTGTGCCATCTATATTTACGACAGCATAACCGCCGTCTTCCAGCATTGTTTTTACCTTTGAAAGAAGCACCAGACTTGAAATATCTTTATAGGCTAAGTCATTATCAGGAAAACAATGTCCTATATCCCATAATCCCGCTGCACCCAGTAACGCATCCATTATTGCGTGGACAATCACGTCTGCATCTGAATGTCCCAGCAATCCCAGCTCGTAAGGCACGGTTACGCCGCCAAGGACCAGCTTTCGATTTTCCACAAGACGATGTACATCATATCCTTGGCCAATCTTCATTCTGCAGCTTGCCACGCAAGGATCGCCTCCCCCAGCACAAGATCAAATGGTGTGGTAATTTTTATATTTTGGGCACTTCCCTGCGTCAACACAACCTGCTTTCCTAATTGTTCCACTGCAGAACAATCGTCTGTAATCGGTACATGTCGGCTGATGCAATAATGAAGTGCTCCCTTTAGCAGGTCTGCGTCGAAAGCCTGCGGCGTCTGTACCGCAAACAGGGCCGATCGATCCGGTGTTTTTGTTACTACACCATTCTCAGCAATTTTAATGGTGTCTGTCACCGGAATTGCAGGTGCTGCTGCACCAGAGCGGCAAGCCTCCTCAATCACACTCGCTACAACTTCGGGAGAGGCAAATGGGCGTGCTCCATCGTGCACCGCAATTATCGTCGCTCGTTTGTCCGCTTCCTGCACACCATTTAGGACAGAAAGAGCGCGGTCTGTACCTCCAAGGACAATTTTCTTTACTTTAGTCAAATTTGCCTCCTGGCGCAACAGCCCAATCGGTTCAATTAAATCTTCCCGCGTTACGACAATTATTTCATCAATTTGTTCACACTCGGAAATGGTGCGAAGGCTGCGTAATATAACTGGTTCACCGCCCAATTCCGCCATGATTTTGTCCACACCCAACATACGCTGAGCAGAACCGGCCGCAACTACAATCACCGTACAAAAAGGATGACTTTCTTTTTGAAAACGTCTAAAAAGTTTCAAAATAATCTCTCCCATCAGAAGTTATCGTACGTTTTATCATATCATACATAGATGAACAAAAAAAGACCGAATCGAAAAGATTCGGTCTTTTTCGTTATGAAGTTAACTAGGACAGAGATTAGTCCTCATATTCCTCTTCACCGGCACTCTGCAAAACAGCGCGGCGGGACAGAGAAATCTTCTTGGTCTCAGGATTGATCTCCGTGATCTTCACCTCGACCATCTGGCCCTCTGCCAGTTCATCCTCGGGCTTTTCAACCCGGTGATCAGCGATCTGAGAAATGTGAATCAAGCCATCAACACCAGGAACAACCTCGGCAAAAGCGCCGAAAGTCATCAACTTGACAATCTTGACCTCTGCCACATCACCGACCTGATACTTGGACATAAAGGTCTCCCAAGGATTCTCGTTAGGATTCTTCATACCCAGAGAGATCTTCTTCTTCTCGGCATCTGCCTTGATGACATAGACATCAACTGTGTCGCCCACAGCAACAACCTCAGAGGGATGCTTGATACGGCTCCAAGACAGCTCAGAGATATGAACCATCCCGTCCACACCGCCGATATCAACAAACGCACCATAAGAAGTCAGGCTCTTCACCGTGCCGGTGTAGTGCTTGCCCACCTCAATATCATTCCAGATAGCGGCAGCAGCGGCAGCCTTCTCTTCTGCAGCAACCGCGCGGATAGAACCAACCACGCGACGACGAGAACGGTTTACCTCTGTGATGCGCAGACGGGCAGTGGTCTTTACCAACTGAGTCATAGGCTCGCTACGGCGCAGACCGGTCTGAGAAGCAGGAACGAAAACACGGATACCCTTGACATTGACAACAACGCCGCCCTTGTTCTCTTCCACAACCAGACCTTCCACAGTAGTCTTCTCGTCTTTCGCTGTTTCGATCTCTTCCCAGTTCTTGTTTGCATCCAAACGCTTCTTGGACAGGGTTACAACGCCCTCGCCATCGTTTACACGCATAACCATTGCGTCGATGGTGTCGCCCACCTTAACGCAGTCCTCAATCTTCACAGTAGGATCGTCGGAATACTCGGACACAGGAATATAACCGGCATGCTTCGTACCCAGGTCAACCTGAATCTCAGTAGGCGTGATGTTTACAACAACGCCGGTGGCCTTCTCTCCTGTATTTAAAGTTTTGATCGACTTCTCCAGCAGTTCAGCAAAGGATTCCTCGATCTCCAGATTTTCTTCGCTCATTTTGTCATTGACCTCCTTTATAATCCACCCAGGTGTGGACGCACCCGCGGTGATACCAACACAAGCTACATCTGCAAACATCTCAGGCTGCAATTCGGACGCCTGCTCAATCCATACTACCTGTTTGCATTTCTCTCGGCAAAGCTCCACCAGCCGTTTTGTATTTGAACTGGCATGATCTCCAACGACGATCATCGCATCGCACTTGGCCGCAATCTCTTGCGCCTCCATTTGTCTAAGGAACGTAGCATTGCATATTGTATCAAATATTTCAACATTTGTACACACTTTTTTTGCGCAATTCACAGATTTTTCCCAAATTTCTCTCGTAGAAGTCGTTTGTGAGACAAATGTTAAAGGAATTGCACGTCTCCTGGGGTCAAAATCGAGCCATTTGCACAAAGAATCTGCCCCATCCAGTACAACCGGATGATCGCACCATCCCGCAATTGCCTGTACCTCCGGGTGATCCGGTGTTCCGATAATCACCGGTGTACGTCCTTTTTCCTCTGCCTCGGCTACCAATCGGTGAATGCGTTCCACATTCGGGCACGTAGCATCCAGAATCGGATTACCGGCTTCTTTCAGTCGATGGTAAACCTGCAGCCCTTCTCCATGGGAACGAATGAGCACGGTATACCCCTCAGGCGCTTCTGACGGGTTGCTGATCTGTTGAATTCCCTGCTCTTCCAAGTGCTCCACCACATGTTTGTTGTGGATGATAGACCCAAGCATAACACAATGCTTTTCGCTCTTTCCGGCTTGCTCTGCCAGTTCTACTGCGCGACGAACACCATAACAGAAGCCAGCACTTTTTGCAAGAATGATCTTTCTCATACCCGCTCCTCGCTTAGTGCATAGATTCGCTTCAATAATTCATCCGCCTCGCGCTGATAATCTTCCTGTGTAGCGCCCTTTTTCGGCATGTCCGGGTGATATGGCTGACCAATTGTTACTGTTGTCGGTGCAAACCAACGTTTTTTCCTTGGAATATAAACCGGAACCAAAGGACTTCCCGTTCTTGCCGCAAACATGATCGCTCCTGTTTTTGCACTGGTAGCATTTTCTGCAGAAGTAACTCGAGTTCCCTCCGGAAACAGCATAAGCTTACAATCTTCCTTTAAAACCCGAATTGCCTGCTTAATCGCAGCCATATCGCTGTGTCCCCGATTTACTCCAAACATGCCGAATTTAATCATAAGCCAGCCAAGAATCGGTATATGAAATAACTCCTCCTTTGCCATTATACGCAAAGGATACTTCGCTCCAAACGTCATAATGGCCATCAACGGATCAAAATTGGATGAGTGATTCGGCGTAATTACTGCGGCACCGGCAGGAATATTTTCTCTACCCTTCACACGCACGGGATGAAAAATGCTAAGCACAAGAAATACCGGCCAAAAAACAATACGATAAAGCCGGTCAGTTCCCTTCTTGCTTAGAGCCTTATACTTCACCTTTTTTGTCTTATCCATGCTGTATCCCTTCTTGCACAATCTGAACCAGCACATTCAGACTCTGCTCCAAGTCAAGGCAAGTCGTATCCAACAGTTTTGCGTCATCTGCCTTCCGAAGTGGCGAAACAGTCCGATGAATGTCATTATAGTCCCGTTCCTGAACATCCTTTAAAACCTCATCAAAGGAAACATCCATTCCCTTCCCGCGAAGTTCTGCACAACGGCGCTGTGCACGTGCCTCTGGTGCAGCTGTCAAATAAATTTTCACTGTAGCATCCGGCAAAATGACCGTGCCGATATCACGCCCATCCATAACCACGTTATGAGTGCTGGCTAATTCACGCTGCTTCTCCAGCAAAAAAGCACGCACTGCCGGAATTGCAGATACAGCAGATGTAAGCATAGAGATTTCTGGCGTACGAATCTGCTCGGAAACATCCGCACCATTGAGGAACATGCGCTGAGTTCCTGTTTCGTCATAGGAAAGATCAATTTTTATATCAGGCAGCGCCTTTTCAATTTCAGTCACATTCTCACCGGAAAATCCCTTTTGACTGCAGTACAGCGCTACAGTTCGATAAATTGCTCCGGTGTCGACATAAATAAAGCCCAGTTTCTGCGCACACTGGCGAGCCAACGTGCTCTTGCCTGCGCCGGACGGGCCATCAATTGCAATGCTAACGGAACTCAAATGCCTTCCTCCTTTACACTCCACAAATCCTGTGCCGCGTGTTTTCCTGCCAGATAGCCGGTTGACCAAGCAATTTGCAGATTAAATCCACCGGTATATGCATCCACATCGATCACTTCTCCTGCAAAATACAATCCGCGACACTTTTTGGATGCCATAGTCGCAGGATCAATTTCTCCCACTTTGATCCCACCTCGAGTGACAATTGCCTCCTCTACCGGACGAGGTCCGGCAACAGAAACAGAGAAACACTTCATAACTTCCAACAGTGAACGCCTCTGTGCCTTTGTAATATCATGCACACGCGTCTCCGAGTCAATTCCTGTACGCTGAATTACAACAGGTATCATCAGTCGGGGGAGCAACCCATTCAAGGCATTTCCAAAAGAACGATTCAAATTTTCGCCAAAGTCGCGTAAAATGCGTTCGTCCAATTTTTTCTCGTCCAATGCAGGCTTCAAATCAATGCAAACTGTATAGTGATTTCTTTCATAGTGATCCATATGCGCACTGGCGCTCAGGATAACCGGACCGGACAAGCCGAAATGAGTAAATAGCAATTCACCAAATTCCTGAAAAACGACTTTTTTCTTTTGGTTCATCACTTTGACTGTCACGTTTTTCAGTGCAAGTCCCTGCATTTTAGCACAATCTTCCCCGTCTTCCACCAGAGGAACAAGAGAACCTTCCGGTGAATTTACGGTATGGCCCAATTCTTCTGCCATAAGATAGCCATCTCCCGTAGACCCCGTTTTCGGATAAGAAGCTCCGCCTGTCGCTAAAACCACTCGATCCGCCGAAAGAAACTGACCATTCGTCAATGTCACGCCGGTTACCGAACCGCTTTCCGCTTCAATATGCTGCACCACTCCGTGAATAAATGCGACATTTTTTCGCTTAAGTGCATAATACAGCGTATCGATCACATCTGCTGCACGGTCAGATGCAGGGAAAACACGATTCCCCCGTTCCGTCTTCAACGCAAGGCCCTGTTGCGAAAAAAAATCCATTGTCTTTTCCGGCGGGTACTGCATCATAGCCCGCAGTAAAAACTTTGGATTGTGGGGTACGTTTTGAAGGACTTCTTCACCGGTGCAATTATTGGTCAGATTGCATCTGCCCTTTCCGGTAATATAGAGCTTTCGACCCACTTTTTCATTGCGCTCAATCAGGGTAACCCTTGCACCCGCGGAAACGGCGGAGTGTGCGGCCATCATTCCCGCAGCACCTCCGCCAATGATAATCACAGAAGGATGTTCTTTCAAATCAATTCTCCGTTTTTAGATTATTTTGTCTCGTCATCCGGTCGCTCATAAACCTCATATTCCGCCCAAATCTGCTCTAATTTGCTGAACGTTGCCTCAAGCTGATCATTTTTCTGGCGACTGACTGCAACAATCAGTGCATTTACCAGACTCAACGGCGCAACCAGAGAATCCACAAAGGAGGCCATATCGCTCTTCGCAAACAAGGACACATCTGCAAATGCCGCCAGAGGTGAAGTTGCACTGTCGGTAATCGCGATTACCTGAGCCCCCTGATTACTGGCATACTTCATGGCCTTAACCGTACGCTTAGAGTAGCGCGGAAAGCTCAGTCCAATCAATACATCGCCGGGTTCAATCCGCATAACCTGTTCAAACACTTCACTGATTGAGGTCGTATCAACGTGAATGACATTATCAAAGATGTAAGTGAAATAAAAGGTCATAAAATTTGCCAGTGCACTGGCAGAACGCACGCCAAGAATATAGATTCGTTTTGCCTCTGTAATTGTTTTTACTGCCTTTTCAAAGCTTGCACGATCCGTCTCTTCCAACGTGAGCCGTATTTTTTCGATGTCCGATTGCATCACCATGGACATAATATCCTGATCGCCAATGCGATCATTGGACACCTCAATCCGCTGCACAGAGGTAAGTTTATTGCGAATCATCTCCTGCAATGCCTTTTGCATATTAGGATATCCATCATATCCAAGCTCTGCCGCAAAGCGCACAACCGTCGACTCGCTGACATTCACCGTCTTCCCCAGTTTGCATGCGGTCATAAACGCCGCTTTATCATAAGACTCCAAGATAAAATTAGCAATAAGCTTTTGTCCCTTGGAAAACGAACTCATATTTTCCTTAATGTGTGTCAGTATATCTTTCGCCATCATTTCATCACCTAACTAAAGATGCCGCACAGGCTGCAGCAAATCATGATAGTTTCATAATACCCTTTACACGCAAAAAAAGCAAGTTTGTTTTGCAAGTTTTTTAACTCCATCCTGCATTTTATCAGACTTTCTTATGAAGGGAAGCCACTTCTTTTCCCGACAAATAGCGCCAGGAACCGGATTTTAAATCTCCAAGAGCAACGTTTCCCTCCCGCACCCGCTTCAATCGCAGCACACGCACTCCTGCCAATTGGCACATCCTTCGAATCTGTCGATTTTTCCCTTCATGGATTATAAATCGCAGCAGCACATTCCCTTTTCCTTGCGCGCACACATCGACCTGCGCCGGTGAAAGGATTTGCCCGTCCAATTCGATCTTGCCCCGCAATATACTCAGTGCCTGTTCTGAAATACGATCAACCCGAACCAAATACTCTTTATCAATTTCGCCGGAAGGGTGCTCCAATTGCTGTGTCAGCTCGCCGTCATTTGTAAATAACAGCAACCCTTCTGAGTACATATCCAACCGTCCGATCGGCCACACACGCTGTCCGCAATCCGCTACCAACTGCGCAGCAGTGTCACGTCCCTTTTCATCTGACAGCGTAGTTACATAACCTCTTGGCTTATTCAGCATAAGATAGCACTTAGGAGGATGGGCAGATACAGCCACACCATCCACTGCAATTTGATCCTGTTCCGGATCAACTTTCATTCCCAACTGCGCCGAAGTGCCGTTGACAGTAACCCTTCCATCCTGTATGTACCGTTCGGCTGTGCGTCTGGATACAACCCCGCAAGCAGATAAGTATTTTTGAAGTCGCTCTTCCACGTATCCGTTGCCTCTCCTTCACAATTAACTGCATCCCCAGTCACAAAAAAAGCGGTTCCAACCACCGTACCGTTGATTGAAAACTCAACTCTTCCGATTGTAAATCCTTTCGGCACATTAAGTAACGCCTGTCCCGGCATATAAACGGTCTGTTCCACTGTCGCTCCATCGACCAGTACACAGGAAACCGTATTCAAATAATACGTAGGCGTTGTAATTACAGTGCCTGGCAGCGTATATCCAGGGCCATGTTGACCGGCACTGCATATCGTAACGGATTTGCATCTGGAAAAACCATAATCGTACATGGCAATCTGATCGTTCCAATCATCCGGATCATTCAACGTCACCGCAATCAGTATTTGACCGTCCTTTTCCGACGCGGTTACAAGTGTACGACCCGCCGCAATGGTATATCCGGTCTTTCCTGCAACACAGTATTCATATCGATTCAGCAGTTTGTTATGAAAGTAGAGCTCGTAACCGTCGATGTTGATATATCTCGTAGAAGCTATCTCTCGAAAGGCCGCGTTCTCCATCGCATACGCCATGAGACGAGCCATGTCGTGGGCAGTAGAATAATGATCCTCTGCATCCAAGCCATGGGGATTGGCAAAATGAGTATTTGCCATTCCATATCTCTCTGCATACTCATTCATCCATGCTACAAAAGTTGTCTCGTCTCCGCCGACCGCATTTGCCAGTGCCGTAGCCGCATCATTTCCAGAATTCAGCATAAGCCCATACAGCAACGCGCGTATAGAAACCGACTCTCCCGCTCTCAAATACATCGAAGACCCTTCTACGTCCGCCCATTCCTGCTTTATAACAACGGTATCATCCAGGCTTTTGGCCTTCTCCAGCACCACCATCGCTGTCATAATCTTGGTTGTGCTGGCGATCAGATGTTGCTGTTCTGCATTGCGTTCATACAACACCTGACCTGACTTAGCTTCCATGACAATGGCGCACTCTGCTGTAATGTTCAGTCCATAGGAATCGGTATAGGATTCCACACTATTGGCTGCACTGTTAATTGTAATTGCACTTGCACTGACAGAAAAGAGTATGCACAACGGTATAAATAATAAGATTGCTTTTCTCAAATGGCTGATTTTCATTGCTGCTCTCCTCTGGCGCAGATGGTATAAGCTGAGAAAGAGGCATTAGAAAACTTCGTCATCCTCATCGTTGCTGTTATTCTTCTTATCAAAAAATCCGGTCACTTTATCGACAATTTCCGGCACCATATCTACCACACGGTCTGCCACACCGCCGGGAGGCGGAGCAACCGGAAGCAAACGAACATGATCTTTATTTACAATCAGAAAAGCCACCGGAGCGATATTAACACCTGCTCCTCCTCCGCCGCCAAAGGGGTTCTTTCCACCATTTTGGTGCTTGGAAACAAAATCCGAACCGCCGGATGCAAAACCAATACTGACCTTGGATACCGGAATAATTGTAATCCCGTCCGGTATGCGAATCGGTTCACCAATAATGGTGTTCACGTCGATCATTTCTTTGATCTTCTCCATGGTAATTCCCATGACTTCACTGATCTGATGCTTTTCTTCCATGTTTCTGTTCCTCCTCTGGATTTTTCTGTCCCTTACCGTTTCGATAAATGGGAAGTACCTGTTTTGCATATCGGATGCAAATAAAGATCAATTCACCAACACGGCAACTTGCCTTTGCCGACAATGCTGCTTTTGTATCTTCAGAATCGAAATCCACTGCGGGCTGCAAACTCCACCTTTTGACAACAACTGCCTCATTGATCAGGGGAATCAGCGCTCCACCGCCGGCTGACACAATGCCATACCGAATTGCAGCCTGCGCCGGATCATTTTTACCGCCAATCACATACTGTAATGAAATATAGTCCACCACCGGACTATGCTTTAATTGGCGCAATACAGAAAGCAAAGGCTTGGCATACTCAAGCAGTACCGAAAGTTTCCCCGGCTTCTTTTTCGACTCTTTCATCGAATGCACATCCGACTCTGACGCCTGCTTTACTTCTTTTGAGGATCGTTTGACCTTCTTTTTCTGTTTTTTTCTCTTCTTTTCTTTTTCCGGAATCAGTTGGAAACGAACTGCGCCGACCGTTACCCACAAAAAGAATCCTTCCTCCGCGTAGTCGATCCGACATCCTACACGCAACAACGACAGGAGAAAAATCAACAATAACAGCCCGCCAATGATGCATAACGCAATCAACGCATCACTCCCCTTCTGTCTTATCAGTCTCCTGATCCTGAAGCTGCTCAATTGCCGCTTGCATATCCAATGTGATTTGTCCGTCCTCCGGTGATACCTCCGGCATAGGTGGCAAATCTTCCAGCGTTTGCAGTCCAAAAGATCGCAAAAATGCCTGGGTTGTGCGATACAGAATCGGACGCCCCGGAACGGCCAGACGACCGCATTCTTCAATTAGTCCGCGATCTGATAACAGCCCCACAGTATAAGAGGAATCCACTCCACGTATCTGTTCTACATAGGCTTTTGTTGTTGGTTGAAAATAGGCGATAACCGCCAAAGACTCCAACGCTGCCTGAGAAAGCTGCGGTGGCCGACGCGTTTCCATAGCTCGCCGCACCTGCGGTGCATACTCCGGCGCAGAAGCCAGCTGATAACAATCGTCTATTTTCAGCACTCGAATTCCCCTGCGCTCATAGCTATAGTAATCCGACAAACGAGCTACAATCTGCCTTACTGTTTCCGGGTCGATATCGACTGCTGCAGCCAATCGTTCCAGTGAGATCGGTTCTCCGGAGGCAAATAAAATTGCTTCTACTGCAGACTCTATCTCTTTTAAATCCATCGCCTATAGCAACTCCTGCCCTTCAGTAGGTATCGGTCAACTCTGTTAAATCTGAGGTATCCTCCGTCCCGGTTACAGTACAATCTGTTTCCGTTCCGGTAACACGAATTCGCTTTCCTTTACACAATTCCAACACTGCAAGAAATGTAGCCACAATCTCAGATCGGCTGCGGCTTCCTCGAAACAATGCACGAAAATGCGTTACTCCCGCCTTCAACACGCGACTAAGCACATCTTTCACTTTATCCTGCACCGGATAAGGCTCGTGCCCTACAATATCCCGAAATGGGTCCGCAACCTTTGATGGATCCGGCATTTCATTTGCACGTTCGAGGATGGATCGCATCGCACGTTGAAGATCCTCAGGTTGATGTACGTACCGATATGTCTTCTCCTTTGGAAGCGGTTCCGGCAAACGTGTCAGGTAATCACGAAAGACCTGAAACCGTCGATCCAATTCCGGTATCATCTTTTTGATTCTTCCATAGTTTTCGTGCCGCTGATGTTCTTCCAGAGAAGCAATCAGTTGCTCCATCTCTGTCGCGGCTTCCTCATCCTGTATCGACAGCAACATTCTTGTTTTTATGTAAATAAGGTGCGCCGCCATCGTAACAAACTCACTGGCAATTTCCAAATCCATCTCCTTGCGCCGATCCATCCATTGGATGTACTGGTCAAGAATTAATGAGATTTGAATATCCTTGATTTCCATTTTGTTTTTACTGAGCAAGTGCAAAATCAGATCCAGAGGTCCATTAAAGTCCTCCATTTCCTCCTTTGAATGCACCACATGCTCCAAATGGTATACCGGCGCATCCACGCGCTTCACCTCGTTAACTCAGAATCCAAACACCGACACCGGAAACCCGGTTAGTTTGCACAGCAGATATAGCACACTGCGAATTGCTGCATTCAGCGGCGCATCAAATATACCTGTCCAGACAGCAACAACCAAGACAATCATGATATAACGTTCGTAGTGCAACACCCAAAAATAAATCCGATCCGGCAATAGTGACAGCAATACCTTCGATCCATCCAGCGGAGGAATTGGAATAAGATTAAAAACGCCTAAACCAACGCTGAGAATAGCAATCCGCACCAATAGCGACCACACAAATGTATAAATTTTTAAAACTGCTCCACTTGCACTAACAAGAGGCAAATGATAAAGGAGTCCGCTTAAAAATAATGCGGCAGTGGATAAGATAAAATTGGACATCGGCCCTGCAAGAGCAGTCACTGCCATGCCTCGCTTTGGATGTTTGAAATTTCCGGGATCTACAGGAACTGGTTTTGCCCATCCAACTCCAACAGTCACCATCATCAGCAATCCAAAGGCATCGATATGACGCAAAGGATTCCAGGAAAGTCGCCCTGAGCGACGTGCAGTAGGATCTCCCATACAGTCCGCCGCAAACCCATGGGCGCATTCGTGCAAGATAATGCAGACGAGAGAGGCAACAACTGTAATAATCAGGTTTTGAAGCGCCTGTGTATCCAAATTGTTTAAGAAATTTTGGAGAAAGGCCACAGCGAAGCCCCTTTCTTTATTTTATCCAACACTAAATTACGTTATATTATACCGAATACGCAAGCAGAAAACAAGCCCTTCTCCGTAGGGAAAAAGGCTTGTTTTCTGCTAAGCGTTTTCACTTTCCATCGTAAGCTAATTCTTCTCCTGTGACAAGCAAGAACAGTTCTCCACGGTTCAGTTTTTTCTCCGCAGAGAAGGGAATTACCTTTACAGAATCATCAATTTGTAACGTGGTCCGGATTCGCTGCAAATTGGGCTCAATTTCACTCTTCTTGAGCTTATCCAACTTATTGGCCACAACAATAAACGGCTTTCCAGATTGTTTGAACCAGTCAACCATAACGCAATCGTCTGCAGTCGGCTTATGACGGGCATCCACAATCTGCACACCCAAAGTCATGAGGCTGGCATCTTGAAACCACTGTTCAATCAGTCGTCCCCAGCGCAAGCGCTCTGCCTGTGACACCTTCGCATATCCGTATCCCGGCAGATCCACGAAGTAGAGCTGATTATCTACAAGAAAATAGTTGATGTGCGTCGTCTTTCCGGGAGAATTTCCTACTCGGGCAAAATTCTTCCGTCCCAAAAGACAATTGATCACAGAAGATTTTCCCACGTTAGAACGCCCGGCAAAGACAACCTGCGGCAATTGATCTCTTGGAAAATCCGCCTTCTTTGCTGCAGAAATTACAAATTCCAAATTATTTAAATTCATATTGACCTCCTTATTGGGAGATGGAACAATGGTCGCCCTTCTGTGTTGACTGCGTTGGAGGAATCATCACTTTCTCCTCCGTCTCAACTTTTTTTCGACTGGCAGTAACCGAAGTAGCCGCAGGAACTAATGCCTCTTTTAAAACATCCTCTGCCTGTGAAACCGGAACAAAATGCAATCCTGCCCGGACGGTCTGATCAATTTCCTCCAAATCTTTTTCATTCTCCTCTGGAATGATCACCGTATGGATTCCGTTTCGATAGGCAGCCATTGTTTTTTCCCGCAGGCCTCCAATTGGCAACACACGGCCACGGATACTGATCTCACCTGTCATCGCAACAGCGCATTTCACAGGAATATTGGTCAGCGCTGAAGTAATCGCCGTCATAATCGCAATGCCTGCCGACGGGCCGTCTTTAGGGACCGCCCCCTCAGGAAAATGAACATGGATATCTTTTGTCTGATAAAACTGAGGATCTACTCCAAGTTCTGCAGCATGACTGCGAATGAAAGAAATTGCTGCCTGACAGGATTCCTTCATGACATCACCCAAATTGCCGGTCGGTATAATTTTTCCGGTGCCTTCCATGACGCTGACTTCAACTTCCAACAATGTTCCGCCTACGCTCGTCCATGCCAGGCCATTCACAACTCCCACCTGGGGTGTCGCTTCGACATGCTCCGGCTGATATTTGATAACTCCTAACAGCTGTTCCAAATTATCTTTGTTGACTGTCACACGCTTCTTCTCTTCACTTACAAGCTGCATAACCACCTTGCGGCAAAGGGCTGCCAGTTCTCGTTCCAACTGACGAACGCCGGATTCTCTTGTATATCCGTCAATCAGCATCCTTAGCGCGTCATCGGTTACCCGCAACTGCGTTCCCTTCAGCCCATGCCGTTTCATTTCTTTCGGCAGCAAATGCTGGTGTGCAATTTTTACTTTTTCCTCATCCGTATAACTGGGCACTTCAATAATCTCCATACGATCCAGCAATGGACGAGGTACCGTGTCAAGTGTATTGCAGGTTGTAATGAACAAAACATCAGAAAGGTCAAAGGGCAGCTCTAGGAAATGGTCACGGAAAGTAGCGTTTTGTTCTGCGTCCAGCACTTCTAACAGCGCAGCAGATGGATCACCGCGATAATCATTGCCCATTTTGTCCACTTCATCCAATAACAACAGAGGATTACATGTACCGGCCGTTGCAATTGCGTTGATGATTCGTCCCGGCATAGCTCCGATATAGGTCCTGCGATGACCGCGAATTTCTGCTTCATCCCGAACCCCGCCAAGGGAAACCCGCGCCATTTTTCGATTGAGCGCTTTTGCCACTGATGCTGCAATCGATGTCTTTCCTACCCCGGGAGGGCCGACAAGGCAAATGATTTGCCCCTTCTGCTCCGGTGCCATTTTGCGCACGGCCAAAAACTCCAAGATGCGTTCCTTCACTTTTTCCATGCCGTAGTGATCCGCATCTAAAATTTTCTTTGCCTGCA
The DNA here is from genome assembly GCA_963660915.1 of Bacteroides sp. CAG:927. GTDB lineage: Bacteria > Bacillota > Clostridia > Oscillospirales > Oscillospiraceae > UMGS1766. The sequence goes on from CAVLAO010000020.1 coordinate 20,301, forward strand.
CCAGATTAACTCGATCTTTTGTCTTTACGCTCCATGGCAGCTCCAGGCATACATCCAGGTAATTTCTCTGAACCGATGCTTCCGCAGATCCAAAGGGTTGTTTTGCCATCCGTCCCAGTTCTTTTTCCAGCTTCGCCCGCACTTCATCCGGTAACTTAGCGCGCTCAATTTTATCCGCATACTCCTGAATCTCACTGTCCGCACTATCACCTAATTCTTCCTGCAAAGCCCGAAGCTGTTCCCGAAGATAATACTCTTTCTGGGACTCATTTACCCGCTCCTGCACCTTACTCTGAATCTCTTGGTCCAGTTCCATGATCTGAATCTCACGGCGCATAATATGGTTTACCTGAGTCAAACGGCGAGTAGGATCCAATTCCTCCAGAACAAGTTGTTTGTCCTCAAAGCGCCAAGGCAAATTTTGTGCAATATAATCCGCTAACCAGCCCGGATCGCGGCTTGCCAGCACCCGAAGCAGAGTTCGAGTGGGCACCTTTCCATTCGTCAGTTCTGCATATTGATGAAACAAATCATACGCTGCACGTACCTGCACTTCTTCCCGAACAGACGAGGCAATTTTCTCCTCTTCCGGCAATTCTTCCACTTCTGCGATCAAATAAGGTTCCGCTTGCTTTAAATGCACTAATCTTCCGCGGGAAATGCCTTCTACCATAACATGGGCATTGTCCTCAACCAATCGAATTACCTGCTTTATTGCAGCAATTGTTCCCATCGTATAGAGATCATTTTCGCCTATCTTCTCTGAACTGATATCCCGCTGCGTAACCAAAAAAATCCGGTCGCCTTGTTCCATGACATGATCCAACGCTTGTATGGAAATTTCTCGCTCCACCTCAAAATGCAGCGACATATTGGGGAATACAGTAACACCACGCATTGCCATGGCCGGCATAGTTTGTGTTGTTGTCGTGTGGATAGATTCTAACATATTGGTTAACTCCTATTAAGAAAAAGACCGCAGAATCACCATCGGCGCGTCTGCGGTCTTTATATTGTGTGTATCAGGATGCATTGTCTTCCGATGCAAATGCACTGACACTTGAACTGTCCACATTATCCAGCACAGCCGCTGCAGCCTCCTGCAACCGCTGCACGTCCCGTTCTACAAGAGGATCTTTTCCGTTTTTGACGCAATCCTCTGTAATAGTCACCTTGCAGACGGAAGGATCGGACGGGATATCATACATGATTTGAGTCATGCAATTTTCCAAAACCGCGCGCAGACCGCGAGCACCAATATTCCGTTCAAGCGCAATATCAGCTGCCGCTTCCAGTGCAGCCTGATCAAATTCCAAATCTACATGATCATACTCCAGAAGCTTTTTATATTGCTTCACCAGCGCATTCTTGGGCTCGGTCAAAATGTTGACCAACTGATCGCGATCCAAGGGGTCCAGCGTAGTGATAACAGGAAGACGACCTACCAGTTCCGGAATAATCCCAAACTTGATTAAGTCATGCGGCTGCAGCCCCCGCAAGGTGGTATCCTGCCGTTTTTCTGCCTGGCTTTGGATTTTTGCTCCAAACCCAATTCCCTTTTTATCTTCCCGATCTTCAATCAACTTCTCGATCCCGGCAAATGCACCACCGCAAATGAACAGAATGTTCTTTGTGTCGACCTGAATAAACTCCTGATGAGGATGCTTTCGACCTCCTTGAGGCGGCACATTCGCCACAGTCCCTTCAAGGATTTTCAACAGTGCCTGCTGCACACCCTCGCCGGAAACATCGCGGGTAATGGATGTATTTTCGCTTTTCCGCGCAATCTTGTCCATTTCATCAATGTAAATGATACCGCGTTCTGCCCGTTCCACATCATAATCAGCTGCCTGTACCAGCCGGAGCAGAATATTTTCCACGTCATCGCCCACATAGCCCGCTTCCGTCAAGGTAGTTGCATCCGCAATTGCAAAAGGCACGTTCAGGATTTTTGCCAGTGTCTGAGCAAACAGAGTCTTGCCGCATCCTGTGGGACCGACCAGCAAAATATTGCTTTTCTGCAGTTCAACATCATCGCCGCCGCCATAGTAAATGCGCTTATAATGATTATAGACTGCAACGGCAAGTGAAATTTTTGCCCGCTCCTGCCCGATAATATAGTCATCCAAAACTGCCTTGATTTCCGCCGGCGTAATGATGGATTCCGGAATTTCTTCCTCCAGACTGATCTGTTCCCCCATCTCTTCCTCTGCAAGAATGCTGTTGCACAGACCGATGCACTCATTACAAATATAGACGCCGGGACCGGCAATGATGCGATCTACCTCTTCCTGCCGTTTGCCGCAGAAAGAACAACGAACGCTCTTATTGATGTCTTCGTTTCTCGCCATGAAAGTTTCCTCTTTGATTTGACTGATGGTAATCGAATCCTGTTTGTCAGGATAGAATCAGCGCTTAACCAGAACCTGATCGATCAGTCCGTATTCCTTTGCTTCTTCTGCCGTGAGCCAATGATCGCGCTCCGTGTCGGCCTTCACCTGTTCCACGCTCTTACCTGTGTTCTGTGCCAGCAACTCATTCAAATGGTTCTTGATGCGCAAGACATGCTCAACATCAATCTCCATATCCGTTACCTTGCCTTGTGTGCCGGCAGAGGGCTGATGAATCATTACCTCGGCATTCGGAAGAGCAATTCGCTTTCCCTTTGTTCCAGAGGACAAAAGGAATGCACCCATACTGGCTGCCATTCCAATGCAAATTGTCGATACATCGCACTTAATGTACTGCATCGTATCGTAAATTCCCATACCGGCAGTAACGGATCCGCCGGGGCTGTTGATATAGAATTGGATATCCTTATCCGGGTCCTGAGCTTCCAGATAAAGCATTTGGGCAACTACAAGGCCAGCAGAAGTATCGTTTACTTCCTCATTCAGGAAAATAATCCGATCGTTGAGCAAACGAGAGAAAATATCGTAGGAACGTTCTCCGCGACTGGTCTGTTCCACCACGTAAGGAACCAAGCTCATAGTAGTAACTCCTTTTCTGTGCAAGCCATATATTGATGACTCACGAAAAGTATATCCTTCCAGATGGAAGGATATACTTTTCAATCGTTTTTAATTACTCCGCATCAGCAGCGGCGGTCTCCTCTGCAGCAGGAGCCTCAGCAACTGCAGCATCATAAACCAACTGAGCGGCCATGTTGTTGCGCAGCTGGCGAGTAATCTCCTCCACAGGAACAGCAGCCTTAACTGCATCCAGTTCCATCTCGTACTGGTCTGCAACTTTCTGATATTCCTCTGCGATCTGCTCCTCGGTAGGCTGCACGTTCTCAGCCTCTGCGATGGCAGAGAAAATCAGCTCGCCCTGAATCTGACGGAGTGCTGCAGTCTTTGCATTCTCACGGAATGCAGCACGGTTGGTACCCATCATCTCCAAATACTGATCGAAGGTAAAGCCAACGCCCTGCATGCGCTGCTCATAATCCTCAATGATACGGTCAGTTTCGTACTCGACCATGGCATCGGGCACTTCCATCTCGGTGTTCTCAATCAGCTTCGTCAGAACAGCATTCTCGAACTCCTGCTGCGCAGAAGTCTCACGGCGCTCTTTCAGCTTTTTCTCCAGATCAGCCTTGAACTCATCCAAGGTCTCAAACTCGGAAACATCCTTGGCAAACTCGTCGTCCAGTTCAGGGACCTTAGTTTCCTTGACCTCATGCACCTTTACCTTGAAGACAACCGGTGCACCTGCCAGATCCTCGGCTCCGTAATCTTCCGGGAAGGTGACATCAACGTCCTTCTCATCGCCGGCAGAAGCGCCTACCAGCTGATCCTCAAATCCGGGGATAAAGGAGCCGGAGCCCAGTTCCAGAGGATACTTCTCCGCCTTACCGCCTTCGAATGCAACGCCATCCTTAAAGCCCTCAAAGTCGATTACAACAGTGTCACCGTTCTGGGCAGGGCGCTCCACTGCCACCTGCTGGCTGGCACGGTTAATGAAGGGCTTCATTTCGGACTCAATATCCTCAGCGGTCACCTCAACTACAGCCTTAGGTGCGGTAATTCCCTTGTACTCGCCCAAAACGGGGACGGGGCGCAGAGCGATGGTTGCTTCAAATGTGAAGCCGTCCTTGCTCAGTTCCTTCATATCAACAGAAGGATAGCCAACCATGTCCAGACCGGATTCCTTAAC
>CAVLAO010000020.1:24468-26848 GCA_963660915.1 Bacteroides sp. CAG:927
ATACAGATCATTGACAGCGTCCTCATAGAAAACATCAGCACCATACATCTGCTCCACCAGCTTACGGGGAGCATGTCCCTTACGGAAGCCGGGCAGGGAAATCACGCCTTTATTTTTGCGATATACTTTCTCAACAGCAGCATCAAACTCAGCCGCATCTACCTCAACGGTCAAAACCGCGGTGTTTTTTTCTTTCTTTTCCACATTCTTCAGGTTCATTGGTTTCTTCCTCCTATTATGCCAGGATAGGCAAATATACATTATGATTCAGCATAGCGTTGCTATTCTACCAGAAAGGCACAAGAAAATCCAGTGTTTTTTTAGGATTCACAAATTTTTAACGGGCGAAAATCAAGGAAATCTCCTGACACCAAATGATATTCCACGTTTCCATGCACTCCCTCCAACGCAAGGCGCATGCTCCCGCCATGGAGATGCCCGTAATAGCAGGCCTCAACTCCATAGCGTTCCAGCAACGTAAGAATCTCCTCACAGCGATAGCCTTGATATAATGGCGGATAATGGAGAAAAGCAAGCTTCTTGCGTTCTCCTGCCGCCTTTAGAGATGTTTCCAGACGAAGCAGCTCCCGATGAAAGACTTTCTGATTATGCCCGTTTACATCCTCATCCAAAAACCAGCCGCGTGTGCCACACAAAGCGTAGTCGCCATACTCATAGCAATTGTTATGCAGCAACTGCAGGCTTTGAAACCCATGTTCTTCCCAGAAACGATAGATCTTATTTGCCGTAGTCCACCAGTAGTCGTGGTTTCCTTTGACGATCAGCTTACGACCGGGGAATTGATCTAAAAAAGCAAAATCGTCTTTGGATTGCTCCAGACTCATCCCCCAGGAAATATCTCCGGCCAGAACGATAGTATCTTCCGCCTGCAGCACACTCAGACCTTCCCGCAGCTTATCTACATAGCCAACCCATGCACCGCCAAAAACATCCATTGGTTTCTGGGTCTGAAAAGATAAATGGGGATCTCCCAGAACATACAGCGCCATCAGTTCAAAAAGCCCAACACTGCCTGTTCCATATTTTCCTTTTCAACAGAACCATCAAAGCGCGGTTGTTTGCTCTTCAAAGCTGCCAGCGGAGCCGGAATTGCAACGCCGGTCTTTTCATGCAATTGATCCAGAAGTGCAACACCAGATGCCACATTTGTTTCGCCAACTGCTTTCAGAACCGCATCGCCAAATTTGAAGGGGCTGGCAGTTGATGCGACAACGGCAACGGTTTCATCCCCGGTTTCCCTGCGATACTGTTCCAACACATGAAACGCAACTGCAGAATGGGTGTCAATCAGATAGTGCTCCTTGCTCCACATAGCACCGATGGTCTGCTCCGTCTCCTCTTCCGTGGTAAAACCTGCGGCAAAGTTCTCAGCCAATTTTGCCTTGATCTCGTCATTCACTTCATAGCGGCCGGTTTCATTCAACTGCGCCATATACTCGCTGACCAATGCATCATCTTCACCGCTCAAGGCATAAAGCAGACGTTCCAGATTGCTGGAAATCAGAATATCCATAGAAGGCGATACGGTAGTATAGAAGGGACGATTACGATCATAAACTCCGGTTTTAAGGAAATCCGTAAGGACGTTGTTGCTGTTGGACGCACAAATCAGTTTATTGACCGGAAGTCCCATCTGCTTTGCGTAGTAAGCGGCAAGGATATTGCCGAAATTGCCTGTCGGCACGCAGATGTTAATCTTCTCCCCATTTTGGATGGCCCCGGATTGAAGCAAATCGGCATAAGCAGAGATATAATAGACAATCTGAGGCAATACGCGCCCCCAGTTAATCGAGTTGGCAGAAGAGAAGAAATAGCCTCTCTTATCCAGTTCTGCCCGCAGCGCCTCATCAGAAAACAGGCGTTTGACGCCAGTCTGCGCGTCGTCAAAATTGCCCACCACAGAGCAGACGCCCACGTTTGCGCCTTCTTGTGTACGCATCTGGAGTTCCTGTACTTCGGACACACCATCCTTCGGATAAAACACCATAATCCGAGTATGAGGAACGTCCTTGAATCCTTCCATGGCCGCTTTTCCTGTGTCACCGGAAGTTGCCACCAAGATGCAAACCGTGCGCTGCTCGTCATTCTTTACCAAAGATGCGGAAAGCAGATACGGCAGCATTTGAAGTGCCATATCCTTAAATGCACAGGTCGGACCATGCCAAAGTTCCAGGCAATGCGTATTGCCATCCACCTTGTGCAGCGGCGCAACTGCAGTCGTATCAAACTTCTCTGTGCCATAGGCGCGCTCTGCAAAACCAGTCAATTCTTCCTGTGTAAAGCCATCGAGATAAAGACTCATCACATAAACCGCGCGCTGCTGATAGGTCATCCCCTTCAATTCTTCCAACGCATGTTC
>CAVLAO010000021.1:0-26725 GCA_963660915.1 Bacteroides sp. CAG:927
GAGCGCCACCTTGCCAAGGTGGAGGTAGCGAGTTCGAGCCTCGTCTTCCGCTCCAAAAAAATGAAAACAGGAGCAATTTGCTCCTGTTTTCCTATGGCACCATAGCCAAGCGGTAAGGCACGGGTCTGCAAAACCCTGATCCCCGGTCCGATTCCGGGTGGTGCCTCCATAAGAGGAAACACTCCAGATGCGTCTGACGAAAGTCAGGCGCATCGACCGTTTCTGGGCTTTTTCTGTCCCGGGTTTCTTCTTTCAAACCATAGATGCAAATCGCTGTTTCAGAGCGTCTGCCCCGATTCGAACCGGGCGTTTTCCCTTTTCGTGCAGATGCAGTCAGCCAGTGCCTTTTTTGAGCGACGTTTTTCACAGTTGGCAGCGGTATTTTTCTCAAAAAGAATCACAAAAATTAGCCACGGTCTAACAAGACAGTATTCTAGGAGTTAAGGTGTAATCCCAATAAAGGGGTTGCACCTTTTTCTTTATTTATTTAAGTGGATTTTCCGCATTTTTCTTCATCCTTTCCGGTGCTTCTAAAAACTGCTGTTTCGTTGGAATATCGAATAATCCGACAGTCGTAAAGTAGATGTCCACCTTAACATGTCCATGAGAGTGCTTTTTCTCATTATTATGAATTTCGATATAGATACTTAATCAGGACCATTTTGAACAGCACCACTGGATCAATACTAGGCGCCCGTTATCTTCACAATAGAGGGACTCTACCATTTTATATAGCACGTTGAAATCTACGGCTGTGTCTATCTTTCGAAGCGGATGTTCCTGTGGCACCAGACTTTCTATGTCTACCATTTCGACTATCCCACGATCCAGTTTTCCTCGTTTCGGCATTTTTTTACCTACTTTTGTTTTCCCATCAAAATGAGAAAAAGCCCAGCTAAAGCTGGACTTTTTCGACAGGCTGTTGTATTATGCATCCATTTCAGATGATAGTAAAAGATTGCACGCGGCAACTGAGCGATTGAGAGAAGAATCTTCGGTGAATGTCTTTGCCTCAGTTCTTGGACTACCTGCGGCGTCATTTGTGCTTGCATCGCTCTTCTTCTAAATTAAGGCTTGTAAATTTTTAGGTGGTGATTCTCCGTACGAAGCTGAGGAACCTCTGTCAAGAGATTTTCTTCTACTTTTTTTGCACATGAAAAGCACCAAGTTTGGCAGACAGAATTCTAAGACATCTGGATGATTTTATAGTCGTTTTTTCCGTACAAAGAATGTGATAACAAAAAACAGAGCCAGTACCAATGTGATGCTTGCACCGGCAGAAGAGCCGATATAATAGGACAGCATCAGTCCTGCGATGCCGGCAAGGACAGCGCCCAACAAAGAGAACAGAGTGTATTGTTTCATGTTTTTTGCCAGATTTCGCGCCATTGCACCGGGTAAAATCAGAAGAGAATTGATTACCAAAAGACCAATCCAGGTCATGGTAAGTGTGACAACTACAGCGACAACGCAGTTAAAAAGCGCATCAATGGCAAAAATGGAAACACCGCGGCTGTTGGCCAATGCGGGGTGAATTGCAGACAGCGTCAGTCGATTTAGGGCAAAAATCCACAGCAGGATTACGATCAGAAGAATAACAGACAGAAGGCCGATGCGGATAGGCGAAACGGACAAAATATCGCCCACAAGCAAACTGTTAAATTTTGTAAAGCTGCTGCCGCCGAGAGTGGAAAGAAAGATTCCAAGAGCTACTGCAGTGGAGGAAAACACACCGATAACCGTGTCACTGGCGAGATCGCTTTTATTTCGCACCAGGCTGAACAGCAGGGCGAAGGCGACAGACAGCGCAACCGCACACCAGGTAGGAGCAGCCAGACCGCAGATGGCACCGATAGCCAAACCGGCGAAGGCGCTGTGTCCCAGTGCGTCAGAAAAGAAACTCATACGGCTCTGTACAACCATTGTGGAAAGCAGACCAAACAGAGGAGATATAACCAGAATAGCCAAGAGGGCATTTTTCATAAAGAACATGCTGCCCGGTTCCGCCCATTCAAAGGGAAGCAGATCTACCAATGCATACCAGAAATTCATGCTTCGCCACCTCCTTTGACATGTTCGGATGGAAACTGTGCTTTAAATTCCGGTGACGATAGCACCAGCAGAGGGGGGCCTTGCCGCAGAACCTGCTTTTTGAGCAGGATGACTTTGTCTACCTGTTTTAATGTGGCAAAATCGTGGGTAGAGAGAAGTATGGATAGGTCGAATTTTGTGCGTATGTCATCCAATAATTCCAACAGCTGACGTTCGCCTTCCATGTCGACACCGGACATAGGTTCATCCAAAATCAAAATGTGGGGAATTGGCTCCAATGCCATGGCCAACAGGACGCGCTGAACCTCTCCGCCGGAGAGTGCGCCCACTCGCTTGTCAATCAAATCCTCACCATTTACCCGATTTAGGCACTCAAGCACCTTGGAACGCAGTTTTTTTGTGCTTGGTAGGAACACGGGCCATTTTGATATAGCTGTGGTGAAAAGATCCAGCACGCTGACCGGATCACCGGGATCAAAAGCAGGGGACTGGGGTACATAGCCGATGCGGGGAGTCATATGCTGACCGGTTGCAGACTGAAAAGTAATCGTTCCGGTGTGGTGCATTTGCCCAAGAATGCTTTTAAAAAGAGAGCTTTTTCCAGCGCCATTTGGGCCAATGAGGGCAATCAGCTCGCCGCAATGCATGTGAAAACTGACGTGATCTAAAATGACATCGTCGCCACGTACCACGGATAGATCCTGCACCTTCAGGCAACAGGAACCCTGACAGCCGGTCGTGCAGTTTTTGTGTTTGATTGGTTTGCTCATGAATAGGCCTCCAAAATGGTCTCAATATTGCTCTGAATTACTGCCTTATAGGCGGCCAGACCGCCACCCTCTCCGCTCATACACATGCTGAGAGAATCGACTTGAATATCACATTCACGAGCGATGGCCTTGGCGGTGGCGTTGCTTCCATTTACTTCCGTGAAAATTACCGGGATCTGATACTTGTTTACCAATTGTGTGATCTCTACAATGGTTTTGGCAGAAGCTTCGCTGCCTTCTTCCTCTTCTACAGCAGCCAGAAGGTGCAGCCCAAAACTCTCTGCAAAGTAGCCAAACCCATCATGAAAGGTAATTAAATTAATGGCCTTCCCGTTTAGTTCATTCAGAAGTTCCTGACGGAAGTCGGTCAGATCGGTTGTGATTGCGTCTGCATTGGCGCGATAGGCATCGGCATGACCCGGATCGATCTGAGCAAGTCCCTCTGCCAGATTTTGCGCCATGATTGCTGCGTTGCGGGGATCCATCCATATATGAGGATCCTGTTCGTGGTCATGGGCGTCTTTGTGATTATGGTCAGAAGCTTCTTCCTGTTCTTCCCCGGAGGAGAGAAGTTCAATTCCCGTCGAACAGTCGATTGTGGTTCGACCATCTAAAACGTCATCCAGAAAATCCTCCAGTCCAGCGCCGTTAATCAGCAATACGTCTGCCCGTTCCACTGCTTCCATATCACGCATAGTTAACGTGTAATCATGCAGACAGGAGACCTGCTGATCAATAACCAGAGAGACTGAGACGTTGTCAATGCCATCAGTGACAGCTTGAGCCAATAAATAGACCGGATAGGTTGTAGCGGCGGCTTTGATTGTGCTGCTGTCTTCCGACGATGCAGAAGGGCTTCCGCATCCGGAAAGGAGAATCAAAATGGCTAAGATCATGCAAAATAATTTATGTTTCAATAAAACACCTCCAACCTCGAATCTTATCATTGAACTTAAAATATGTCAAATGATGGATTGCTCATATGAATTTATGTGGTTTTGAAATAGCTGTGCACAGCGCGCTTTTATGAAAAAAAGACAGCACTGTGCACATTAGCTTAAATTTAAAATTTTCTCCGTCCTGTCAGCCACGCGCCTAGGACAGAACTGAATATGCCGATGACAGCAACGATGCAATCCGGGCGTAAATCAATCCAGTCGGTCAACAGGGTATCTGTTAGAAAAATGCTGATTTTATTTAATGCAGTCCCATTGGAGAAGAATGCAGATACAAAATAGTATGTCAGCACGATAAAAAAACCGAAAGCGGAGCTACGGCATAACTCAGAGGCAAGATAAAATAAACCGGAAAAAAAGAGACTTTGTATCAGCAGGTGTAAATATAGCATCCACATGTAGGGAAACCAGAAAGAAAGAATTAACATGGTGATGGCCATGTGCAATGCATGCCAAAGCAGGATGAGCAGAAAATCCAACAGCGAAGAGAGAAAACCTGACGGATAGACGGACATAATCTCCCGCAGATTTCCATCCATTTGTTCACGCATTGAAAAATAGAGCCACCATACGACGAGAAGCGGCAGCAGAAGCTGGGTTAAGCGACAGATGAGCAAGAATTCTGATGCTGTATCGAGCAGCATTGTATGATATCGATATGCCAGGACAGGTGTGAAAACCAATGCTATGATGGATGGGAAATAATAGAGTTTTCCGGTGTTGCGAAACAATAGGTGGAGCATCGACAGGCGGCGCATTAGACAAGCTCCTTTACAACACAAAGATAACCATCTTCTATACAGGGCGATTGAGGCTCACCCGGCTGTTCTATTCCGGAAATAGCGCGCAGAGAAGTATCTGTCCTTTTTGCGATAAAATAAGGAGGCACCAGATTCTGTTCCTGTTCTGTGGGAACGAGGAACACATGACCTTTGCCGAGAGCGGCAATTTCAGAGACTGTGCTGTTTGCGGCAATTTTACCATGAGATAGAATGATAATGTGATCGCACAGAGCAGCGACATCCTCCACAATGTGGGTAGAGAGAATGACAAGTTTGTCCTTGGACAAGCCGGAAATCAAGTTTTTAAATCGGAGCCGTTCTTCGGGATCTAATCCGGCGGTGGGTTCGTCAAAAATAATCTGTTTTGGATCACCGAGAATTGCTTGCGCAATTCCGAGACGGCGCACCATGCCGCCGGAAAAAGTCTTTATTTTGTCGTTGGCATGGTCAGCCAGGCCGACGGCATCCAGACAACGGTGTATTTCCCCCCTCTGTTGTTTTTTTGGTATCTTTTTGCTTTCTGCAAAGTATCGAAGCATTTCGGCAGCGGTCAACCCATTAAATGCACCAAATTTTTGAGGAAGGTAACCGAGGCCGGCAGGGTAGGAGTGCTGCTTTGTGATGTCGATTTTGTCTGCAAAAACAGAACCATTGGGAATGTTATAAACCCTTGTTATGCACCGGATTAACGTCGTCTTTCCGGCTCCGTTTGGTCCCAGCAGACCGTAGACTCCATTCTCTAAAGAGAGATTGATTTGCTGTAATACCTGTTTTTTACCAAATGCTTTTGATAAATTTTTGATTTCCATCATGACAGCTGACCTCCTAAACTGTATAGAAAATCGATCTGGTTTGTGGATTCGCTTGATTGCAGGTATTCATAGCAGGCACGAAGCACATCGGATATGCCGTATTGTTTCATCTGATAACGCAATGCCTGTTCAAATATCATAATGGAATCGCTGTAGGCGGGATCTGCTTCATCAAGCGTGAGAATCGCAGATGAGTTGGGAAGATCAGTGTCAGAGACTTCTTGTGCATCGTCTTCATAGAGCGGATCCGGTAAAGAATCTGATTCGGAATAATATAAATAATACACAACCAACTCTTTCAATGCAGCGGTTTCTTTTCCTGAAGGAATTCGCTGTTCCAAGATTGAGTAGGACAGCATGGTGGAACTATTAACCAATATATAATCCGGCATGAGTACCAAGTCCAAAGAAGTGCCCCCCACGGAACGGGCAATCATGCCGGGAAGACATAAAATTTTTGTTTCTTGAAGATTTAGATTGAGAGAAGTACCTAAAACAGATTCTGCATTTGATACTTTTGATTCTATTGTATTGAAATCGATGTTTGTCAGCTGCAATGGAGAATCATAGTAGGTTATTCCGTCAGACTCCCGCTTTTCCAGAAGACCGCCAATAAAAGTGGCGGTAGTGGCGACACCGCAAAAAGTTTGGTTATCGATTTGTTCCAGATTGCTGACAAGAGCAAGAGAGGTATCAAATGTGATATAGAAGTCAATCGTTTCTTCACTTTCGGAGTGTGCAATAATGCGATTTGTCGCCTGTTCCCAGAAAGGAACATACCCTGCAGTAGGATACCAGGGAATGCAGCCAGGCAGGGCAATGGCCTGATTGTTGCTGCAGAACCAAACACCGGTTCCTTTGTACTGAATTATGATAGAGCCTGTTGGATTCTCCAGAGAATAGAAAACATCCAGATAATGCCCGTTTCTGGTGTAATTCAGTGCATTTCCTTCCGTGTCGGTGACCGAAACGATTTGATACCCTTGGTATAAAGTGAAATAATAGTGTGTATTATCTGAGCTTTGAGTGAATTCTATTTCAACCTCTGCGACGAGTTGTTTGTGCGCAGACAGGTCCATTCGGTAGGAAAGAATTTTGAAATTTGCAGGTTCCGACTTTTGCTCGGTAGACAGTTCGCATTTATATGCGCCGTTGATGCTGATTTCTCTGGAATCAAACCGTACAATGCTGTCATGAGAACAACTGAAGAAGATGCACAACGTTATGCAGGCAGCACAACCGGCTGCAACAGTCGGAATGTAGGAAACTATGCCATTGAACGATCTGTTTTTGAAAAGGAAAAACGTGAAAAAAAGCAGAATCCAGAACAGGGCAGCAATCCATCGACAGAATTCCATCGGCAAGCCGTAGATAGAGTCCAGCATCCAATCGGTGTCAGGAGTGGTGACAGTGAAAAGTTCTAAAATCCATGCGGAGACAGAATCAGAAAAGAATAGATCGAACCATTGCTTTGCGATGGATGTGGTGAGGAAAGCATAGATTGTCAGACAGGTGTAGGCCGCCGGTCTGGTTACAGTGGATGCCAGCAGAGCGCCAAACACAACTGCAATCATCTGGGGCAGGAAAATATTGAGAAGACAGCTGCGCACTAAGTGAAGCGTTATCTGCAAGGAGAATACACCATGAGATCGTAGCGAAAAGAATTGATAGAAAAAAACGGTGGTGCTGGTGACAAGCAACAAGGGAAACAGGAGACCTATGCGTTGAAACTGAATCTTGATCCAGGCAGAAGAATCGGCGGACAGGATTTCTTTTAAACCACAATGGCGCTCTAAAGAGAGAAATTCATAGGTTAATATGGAAAGAAGAAGAAAAAGAAACAATCCGCTTGCCTGACCGCGGTTTAGATAGGACATAGTATCATTTGCAGCAAGCCATTTATTCTGCGCTATCATATAAATATGCAATGCAAGGTATCCGATAACAGTGGTAATTATGAGAAATGGCGTGCGTATAAATACGCGGATGCTCTGATTGCAGATTCGACGCATAAGTGCTCCTCCTGTTGCATTTTTACGAAGGAAAAAAGAATTTAGTAAGTTGTCAATTTGAGTGTGCCGGAGCAAAAATAAGTTCCTGAACCGGCTTTTGCGCCCGGAGCGGCAACAGCAGCCCAGGTCGCATCGCTTGACCCACTGTAAGATATCTTTGCTGTTGTTGCGCTGGAGCCGGGGGTTGCAATTGCGCTGGCAACTTTTGTTACAGAACCTCCGACAGATCGGCGCAATAAAATGTTTGCGTTTGTAGTGGCAGAGGATGAGTTGTTTGCTGATGCCTGTGCAGATGTGCCGACTTTGTAAGCAGTAGTCGTTTCGGCAGCACCGGTGTTCGTAAAAAGCTGATAGGATTTTGATATTGTAGCAGCATAGCACGGCATTACCACAGAGACCAGAAGAACAGCCAAAACAACAACAGAGGCAACCAGTTTATTCAAACGTTTCATAGGTTCATGCTTCCTTTCAATTAAGTTAAAATATGTAAAGATGCATCTCTACTGTATATATCATGAAAATAAGGCATTTTGTTGCAAAAATATTTCAAGAATTTATTTTTCTACTTTTTGCACAGAACTGAGATGAAAAAATTGGCTATTTATCCCACTAGAAGGATGTGGGAATATATTATACACTATAACTACCGATATTTAGAAGAAATGTAAGAGGGTGCTATATCGTGAAACTGAATGATGAGTGCCGGGATTTTGTTGAGCAGCTTTATTTTGATTACGCTGAAGAGCTTTTTCGTTTCGCCTTACGCAAAGTGAAGTGTCAGGAATATGCAGAGGATCTGCTTCATGATGTATTCACGATTGCATGCGAAAAAAGCATGGAGTTGGCGGAACACCCCAATACCCTCGGTTGGCTGTATAAAACAATGAATTTTTTGATTCTACAGGTTCAATGCGAGGGGGAAAAAGAAGTTGTTTCGCTGGATGAATGCAGAAATATAGCATCTGGAGCTGCATCAATACCATTGGAAATAATGCTTCCTGCCGAAATGTCAGAGACAGAACGGAGCATTTTTCGGATGCGGTTTGAACATCGGCTGTCCTATAACGATATTGCAGGGCAACTTCACATGACAGCGGTAAACTGCCGAACGATTGTGTTGCGTACAATCAACCGTTACTGGAGAGGAGAAGACAATTGAAAATACCAACACAGCAGAAAAAAATAAAAGGGCTTGCTGTCTGTTATTTGCAGACAACAAGCCTTTTTTAAAGCTCGAACAAATAGAAAGATACTTATCTAAGGGTGGATATCAGGAACGAATGAAACAGAACAAAGTTATTCCTCAGCGGAATTGGTTTGGGTACTGCGGCGAGTTTCCATAAATTTCTGCAGGCACTCATAGGTTTCGTGACTGAGATCGTGCTCAATCTTGCAGGCATCTTCCTTCGCTACTGCGTCCGTTACGCCGAGAGAGAGAAGAAATTCAGTCAGTAGGCAGTGACGGCCATAAACGTCTTCGGCCAATTTCCGCCCTTCCTCTGTAAAGTTTAATAACCCGTCGGAATCGGTGGTGATCATGCCACCCTCACGGAGAATTCCCATTGCTACGGATACGCTCGGCTTGCTGACGCCGAGATGATGAGCTACGTCGATCGAGCGGCAAAACCCCTTCTCATTGCGCACCATTAAGATTGCTTCTAGGTAATCTTCGCCTGACTTGTGTATTGCTGCCATGGATCGGCCCTCCTTTTTGTTTGTAACATGATACCACATTTTGTGGACGAAAACAAGGAAAAGCCGTTGGATAACAAAAATACAAAGCTGTTGACGGGAGTTTGTATGGATTACGCAACCGTGTCAAGAATTGCAGTGAGGTCCGATGTGATTTGCTCCAGAGAAAGTTCGGTTGTGATTTCACCGTCAATTTTATAATTTTCTATGGCCAGATAAAATGTAAGACCGGATTGGGTGCATGCAACCAGACGGCGACCAGTGTTTTGATTACTGCTGTCGTATTCAGCGGTTCCGGTTTTGGCAAAACTGAGTGAATCCGGAAAACCGCGCTGGATGTAGCTGTTGCTATATGCGGAGAGAAGAATTTCCTTTACGAGAGGGAGTGCAGAAGTCAATTCCTCCGACCAGCTTTCTGTAATGCAATTGGTCTTTTCACCGGAAAGAAGGTGCGATTGACAGGCCTCACCGCCGGTTTCGATTGCAGATGCAATGGCTGTCAGATCAAAAGGATTGATCATCACTTCTGCCTCACCAACGACATTCCAAACGCTGGAGAAGTTCCACTCCATCGTATTGAGAGTCAAGCTGGAAGTAGAGCGGGGGACACCGTCCATGTTTGTCAGAGCGTTATCTTCATTTACAAGGTAACCTAAGTTGCGAAACAGTTCGATAACTTTCTTGTTGTCTAATTTAGAGATCCTGTCGGCAAACCAACAATTGCAAGAATTTTCCATTGCGCCAGAGGCGTCGATGACCCCGTGAACGCCGCTGTCTTGAATAATTTCTCCATCGGCGGAGATAAACTGGCCGGTACATTCGTACGGAGAGCTTAAATCTCCCCCTGCAGCGGCGATAACCAGAAGGGTTGCAATTTTTTGCGTGGAACCGGGAGACAGCTTGTAAAAATTGCGGTTTATGAGAGCGCCATCTTCCGGATGCTCTGCATTATAAACTTCACTGGGGGTAGAAACGGCAGCCAGGGTGTCGCCGGTTGTGGTGCGGGTAACCAGAACGGATGCGGTCAGCTCATTTTCGGTCAGATAATTGTAGATCTGTTCCTGCAGAGAACTGTTTAAGGTGGTAGAAACGGTCTTTGTGGAGCTGTCGCTTCTGCGAGTTCCGGTTAAAACGTGATATTGTCCTGCGGAATCTGGATCGGAGACCAGTTGATCGGCCAAATATCGCGTGTTATGTTTTAGGGTGCGGGTGCCGATTAAATTATACCAGGCACTTGCATTGGTGATGACAGTACCGTCGCAGTCGAGTAGTTGTACAGTGTTGAGCAGACTGTATTTTCCATAGGTGGTGTTATCTGCATGCTCGCCGGCGGCTAATGCGGCAAGATCATAACTGGTGGATATGGATTGCTTTTCTGTATCGCTTAGGGTTTCAAGTGCTTTTGCACCTGAGCCATAGATGCGCACCAGGCCGATGAGAGAGCATACGGCCAACGTACCGGCGAGAATACGATTCGGCCAAGGAGTGGAGGCGATCTGTGAAAATTTCATTTTCCAAAAACCTTCTTTCGAAACAGAGCTTGAAGCTTTTGCAGGTACATCTGGATACAAGGAGGAACTGCGACAGGGGGAAGACAATCGAACAGGCGGTCAGCCTGATATTCAATTGAGCCGCGTTCCGGAGCAGAGAGTCGAGCGGAGAGGGCGATACCGACAACACCAAAACAGGTGAGCATAGAAGATCCGCCATATGCAAGAAAAGGAATCGGGATTCCGGTCAATGGAATGACGTTTAATTGTCCGAGGATGCTGACTGCGCTTTGGAGAGTGAAGAAAAATCCGCACATATTGATTGCAGTAATGCGGCGATTGGAACGCGCAGAAGCATAACTGCAGCACTCCAGGGCTAAGCTTATGAAGCATGCTAAAACCAGCAGGGCAATGCCTATGCCGCAGGTGGCGGCAAGAGAAAGAAATACGAAGTCGTGCTGCGCACCGAAGCTGTACATGGCGTAGTGAGTGTCCGCGGGAGAGAAACCTGTGCCGAGGATTCCACCGCGAACAACGCTCAAAAGAAGTCGGCGGAAGTTTTCGTTGGCTTCTGAGTCCAGCAATATTTTTCCGCACGACGTGATTCGCGTGAGAAGATAGGACGTGGGATGAAATATGTATAAAGCGAAAACTCCGAGAACGGTCACAACAGCTCCGATTCCGCCGCATGCCAGGGCCAGTAGAGGGCTCACATACAGCATTGCGCAGAGCAGGACGGCGGCTAATACGGCGGCGGTTCCAAAATCTTTCATTGCCAGTACGCTGATCAGCAGGGTAAATATTGTGCCGAAAAACAGGCGTCGATTGGAAGTTTCACGGATGTGGGGAAAGGAAACGGCGCAGATATAAATACTTAACAATTTTGCAAGCTCGCCCCAGAGTCCGCCGGTGCGGTTGCGGCGAAAAACCAGGCAGATAAAAACCGCAAGGAAAGCCAGCCCAACGATAATCCAAAGCACCCGACGAAATTCTCGCTTTGATAAGGTAAGGGAGGAGAAGAAGAAACAAATTGCACAGAAGATAAGACCTATACAGATACAAAGCAGATGTCGAAGGGCGGTTTTTGGATGCACAAAGGGTTGAAAAACAACGCCCGTTCCAAGTAGTAAAAAAATGGGAGTAAGCAGCCGTGCAAAGCGGCTTTTTGTATCAAACAGAAATGCCGCCAGCTCGAGGGCCACTACCAGACCGCCCCCAAGGAGCAGGATTGGTAAAATTGAGGCCAGCTCCGTATGGTAGAAGGTGCCGTCTTCCGTAGTGGTATAAACCCTTCTCAGGGCAAGACCATGACTTTGTACGGCAGCGGACAGAGTGAAAAGAATCTGGTAGGCAATGCAGATCAAATAGGATCCGCGTCCCCCGGATATGAAATGTTTCTTCATGAATGTCTTCTCCTTTTTTTATCGGATGTAGTAATGAAATGCGCATTCACTCCCATCGCTTAGCTGAATTGTGATTCGATCCCCGCTGTGCAGACGACGAGGCGTGCCGATGGGTAAAAGGTAATTCGCTCCTGCAGAAGTTTGTGTTTTGCCGAAGATGATGCATTGCCCATCGCTGTGAGGGGGTTGAGAAAGCAGAACATCATTGTCAGACATGGTCAAAATAAAGGGGCCTGCTTTGCAACTCAAATGGGGGAAATATCGCCGCAGATCAATGTCGCTTTGCAAATGGCCGCTTCCGAGGGTACATTCTGCAGATTGGAGCAGTTCAACGTTGTTGCCGGGGAATTGCAGCTGATGACGGCTGGCAGAACAGTCAACCGGGTCTTTAAATTGAATGGGATTTCCTTTGAGCTGAACCAGCAGAATACCGGCGAGGCCGACAAAACCGATCAAAAGGTAGACCATAAGAGCATGACCATCCTTTCACCTTAGTGTTTATGGCCGATCAGAAGGCCGACAACAAGACCATAGATGGCAAAGAGAAGGGGCTTTGCGGAAGAAAGCGAGATGCGAAGATAGATTGCCTTGTCCGTTACGCCGGTCGAGGAAGCCAGGGCCAGTGCGGCGGTAGCAACCGCAATAAGAACGATAACAGAAACCCATCGAAGCAGATGAGGCAAATTTGCTTGTTTTTCCGTGTGTTCTTTTGCAGCGTGGCGGCCGGAGCGTGGCGTGCCGGGGGAAGGAGCGGGAAATGATTCGCAGGATTGCGGCTCCTGAGGCGGCTCCGGATCCGGAAGGAAACCGGCGATGAGGTGATTGTTTGCATCAAAACGCCACATTGGTCCGATTGTGGGGCATTCGCTTTCACTGAAGGTAAGGATACAGACATCCTCTGCATTGAAGGGAGTATCAGGGGCATCGCAATCGAAAAAGATTGTAAATTCATAACGTTGTTTGCTGTCATTCCAAGACCATTCGGCAGGAGGCAAAAAGACCAGAGCGGATTCTACGCGTTCTAGGGCAGTGCTTTTTGTATCTGGATCACAATAAACGCAGCCATGTTCTTGAATTGCCATTTGCAATGCCTGCCTAAAATCTTCAGAAGATTCAATGGGAGCGGGACAAATGTTGCTGTCGGCAAAATCGAGGGCTTTTTTGATCAAAGTTGGAAAATCTCCGAACTTCTGTATGTCGCGATCCGTTACTTTGCGAAGAACATTGGCCGCTTTAAAAATGTTGCGTGGAGAGAGAGATCCGGTGAAGCTGGCTTCCCGCATATAATCGGCGTTTCGACTGCCGTCTCGATCCAGATAAGAAACAGCCAGTTCCGTGGAATCAATATTCTCGCCGTCACAGCTGGAGTAGAGGACGCGTACGCCTTGACGTTTTGGTCCCGGATTTTGACTTTGACCAAAAATTTCGTAGCCTGTGTCTGTATTTGGATGCATACGGGCGCTGAGAAGGAAAACCTGACTCATTTAAGAAAACTCCTTTCATTAGTCGGGGAGGTGTTTTGTGCAGAGTTTGAATTTGTGAAGCAGGAATACTAAGGGAAGGGAGGCGTTTTTTGCTGCATCAAAATATAATGTATTGTCCTCCTGCGGACGCCCCAGTTGAACCACAAAACAGGGATCCTGCGTTGTGGCGGCAGAACAGCAGCATTGGGTAATAAATTTTTGGGCTAGTGCCATATGAGCGGCTAAGGCTCGCTTGCTCAATTTGGCATTGCGAAAAAGAATGGAAGTCTGTGTGATAAAAGGGTTATCCGTCGTTAGAGTGCCCTTGATCTGGTCGCTCTTGTTGAAGATGTATAGAATGGGGAAATCCTTCTTTTTTTGTTTATCTCGCAGCCAGTTCAAAAAAACATCGGTCTCCGTTTCGGCATCTTTCAAGGCGTCTTCTGAACGAGACAGTTGAAATTCGGGAGAAAGGTTGCGATAATCCAACATGGAGATGCAGCCATCCAGAGCGTTGCCCAGGTTGTCAATGGTCTGCCTTAGCGCATAGAATCCGTCTTCTATGGTTTCATCTACCGATCTGCGATTGCTGAACAGCTCACCGGCTACATCAAAGAAATTTAGCTGCACGGTTTTCTGACCGTCGTTAATCAATATACGAAACAGTTTGCTGCTTCCAACGTGAGTTGCAACCAGTCTTGCAGCGCCGATTTTGCCGGGGGCGGAGATGGATAATCCGAGTTCTTTTATGAATTGCCGCTGAGCCATACTTGTAATATACTCACAAAAGGCCGTTTTTCCGACACTGGGTAATCCTACCATGAGAAAGGTGTATATGGGATATTGTCCCATACCTTCGGTAAGGGGATCACCGCAAAACGGACAAAGCTTTGCGTGAATGTGCCGGGTCTTTTTTGTTGTAAGATCTGTGACATCCAACTGATCCGGTACACCGCTTGCCCGCAGCAGACTGATGCGCTTTTGAGACAGATCAATCAATTTACCGGAAGAAGTTTTTGCTTCATATTGACCGTTACGGGGTGTCCAAAGCTGACCGTCTAAGCGATCAAAAAAGTGAATTTCATCGGCGGAAAAGATCTTTCCACAGTGGTAACATGCACATGATTTTGGTTTTAACATGGTGATCTCGCTCCTTTAAGTGGTGCTGCTGATGAGCTCAAAGCTGGCATGAAGGGGCAGGGAATAAACAGTATTCAGAGGGAGTAAAACGGAGGGCTCTTCCAGAATGGATCTGCCGTTATCATCGGTGCCCTCTAAATAGATCAGAGGAACCTTTTTGTCGTACTGATTGTGAAAGGCAAGTTTAAAATGCCCCATCCGGAAGTCAAAGGTTCTCGGCCGATCTTTCAGGTCGGTGACATCAACCAGTTGCTCGCATAATTCGTCAAAGTCATTCTGTGAAACAAAGCGCACAAAGTAATAGGTTTCCGGCGTGACGGTGTCTGCGACAGAACCGGAATGTTTTTTTTCGGGGAAAAAACTCAAAATTTTACTTTTCACTTTTTCGAAAAATGTGCCGTTACCTGAGGACGATTTTTTTGAGGGGATCGCTTTTTGGAGTGCCCGTATTAGAGAAATGAGCAGGATAAGTCCGAGGGATGGAAACAGCAGAAAGCCCCACACGGCACGTGCAACGGTGGATATTTTTGTGAACGCATCCGGACCAAAGCTGGAAATGTATTGTTGAAGGAATCCAACGCAGCCGGACCAAACTTTGCCTAGTCCTGCCTGAGTTAAAGAAATGCGGCTTAATAACAGGAACCAGGTCCAACGATAGATGACGGCAGCGAAAAAGCTGCGTGATAAGGTCTTTTTCATTTCGTTTCTCCTTCTCAAAGAGGAGTGGATCGGGGAGATAGCCCAATCCACTTCGGACAGTACTTAAGCCAAAGACAGTTCTTTCGCATCATCAGAATAGACTAGCCGGGCATATTCCTCGTAATAGCTTTTGACTGCGGTGAGAAACATAGGGAACATATCATCGCTGAGGCAATGAGAAAAGTTTTCCTCACTAATGCCATTGGGAAAATCGTATCGCATCTGCAGATCATGGTCTTCGTCGATTGAAAAACGAAAGAAGCGGCGCTGATTGTCTGTGTTGCTTTTTATCAGAGCAGAGGCCAATTTATGATCAGGAATGTGAATCAGATCCCAAACGCTCAACACAGGAGCCTGATCATTACGGCATACGAAGTGGACATGTTGCTTGCAGCCGCTGTCCATCTTAAAACCGATGACGACATCGGAACCCCAGTCGAATTCGTGGGTCTGATAGTGCAGTCCCTGACGATCCAAATAGTTTTCGACGCAGGTAGTGAAATTTTTCATAATTTTCATCCTTTCTTTTAGCTCAATTTAGAATGTTTCGTTGTTGTTTATGCCTAAATTATATTAGAAATTGCGATATTTGCAATAATTTGCAATTCTTAAACTACAGCGGGAATGAGGCGGAAAGAATGGGAATTACGGGCATTTCTGTGCGTATACTACATCGTTCGCAGGGCTGAATCGGGAATTCGAACTTTCTGTGCGGAGCGGTAATACATTCGAAGTGGTGATTCGGAATAAATGAGTAAAAAAGAAAGCACAGACGGAAGCTTGCGACAAAGCTTTCGTCTGTGCACACAGTTTGAAGCGATTTTTATTTGTTTTTTAGAATTGGGGATTTGCACCAGCAGCTGCCGACAGGGAGCGGACGTTCCAGACAAAGCCCCCAAAGGTCATCGATGCGGCGGTTCTGGAGGTACAGTGCATCGGCAGGGGGAGGGAGGAGCCGTCCATGGGAGGGCTTTGTTATAACAGGGAGCGTTGCGGTTTGCTTCATTTGCCGCAAAAGCGATATCCCTCGGGGGGACGCGCCCAACACACGGAGGTAGCCAACGGAGGTGGGTATTTCCGTGACGTTCAGAAACGCGCGCAGAGCGATGCGCCGGATGCGGGCGTGAGCATAGCGTTTGCTCTTTGCCAGTGCGTAGAATTGCTCCAGTGTTTCTGCCTGCGAGGCAGCTTGCACCAGTCGGTGCTCCAGACCTTCTCCACAGTCCGGGAGAGTGGCAAAGTCTGCTTCACTCATTGTGCGCAGTCGATAAAGGATGGCACGCTCCGAAAAATGCAGACTGGCCGGACAGAGACCGGATTCCCGTTCTCGGCGAAGAATTCGGGCAGAGTCCCGCGGAAGAAGCTTGTCGGCGGAAATCCAGTCGCCGGAACGAATCAGACGGCGCACCTCAGTGGCAGAAGCAAGACCGTGGTGTCCACCGTCTCGACGCGTTATGATGCAGACGGGGAAATTGCTTCCAAGCGCTCGCAAATACTCTACACCGAGCAGATCATTTGCCCCGGAAGCCTCCTGCGCACTTGGACCAATCCGTTGTTCCAACGCATTTTGCCGCGCCTGCGCAAAAGGAAGTCCGCGGGATAGCTCTTGCCGTAGCTGCAGGGAAAATTCAGGCGAGTCGAGTGTGGCCGCGATTTGTCGAAGCAGTGCGATTTGACTGCTTTCACTGCCAAAACAGAGCACATCCAGAAGGCCGGTAGCGCGCAAGACCTCTGTGCCGCCACACGCAAAGGTTTCCGCGGAAGAAGAGCAAAAGGGTTGAGGCAGTTCCAAAATCAGGTCTGCTCCGGAACACAGAGCCATCTCTGCTCTGGCGTGAGGAGAACAGATTGCTGCCTCACCGCGCTGCGTGAAGGTTCCGGACATGGCAACCATAATGGCTGTGTCTTGCCCTAATTGAGCGCGAATTTCCTGCAAGAAATGGTGGTGTCCGGAGTGCAGAGGGTCAAATTCAGCGATTACACCAGCGACCGTCATAGAAGCGCCCCCTTTCTTTTGAAAAAAATATTGCAAAAGTGGTTGTCGTACGGAAAGAAAAGTATTACAATATCTCTGGAGTACGGATCGGTGTGTCCGTTGCTTTCATTTTATTTTATTTGACTCATTTGCGCAAGCAAAAAACAACATATGTAAGGAGATCAGATTCCAATGAACGTACTTGTGATTAACGCAGGCAGCTCCTCTCTGAAGTATCAGCTCCTCAACCCTGAGACTGGTGTACTTCTGGCTAAGGGTCTATGTGAACGCATCGGTATCGATGGCAAGTTCACCTACAAGCCTCAGGTTGAAGGCAAGAAGAAGCTGGACGCGATCGACATTGCCATGCCCACTCATTCTGAGGCAATTCAGGCTGTGTTGAATGCTTTGGTGGATGCAGAGAACGGCGTAATTGCCTCTATGGACGAGATCGACGCAGTGGGACATCGCGTGGTGCATGGCGGCGAGAAGTTTGCTTCTTCCGTGCTCATCACCGATGACGTTATGGCTGCCATTGAGGAGTGCAATCCTCTGGCTCCGCTGCACAATCCGGCTAACATTATCGGCATCAATGCCTGCAAGGCAGTTCTGGGTGACAAGGTGCCTCAGGTTGCCGTGTTCGACACAGCATTCCATCAGACAATGCCTGCTAAGGCATACACCTATGCCATTCCCTATGAGTACTATGAGAATGACAAGATGCGTCGCTATGGCTTCCACGGAACGTCTCACCGCTACGTCTCCAAGCGCTGCGCTGAGATTCTGGGCAAGGATCCTTCCGAGCTGAAGATTGTCTCCTGCCATCTGGGCAACGGTTCTTCTCTGGCAGCTGTTGATGGCGGCAAGAGCGTTGACACTTCTATGGGTTTGACTCCTCTGGCCGGTCTGCCTATGGGTACTCGTTCCGGCGACATGGATGCCGGTGTGATTGAGTTCATTGCCAACAAGTATGGCATGAATGTCAGCGAGGCAGTTAACATGCTGAACAAGAAGTCCGGTGTACTGGGCATCTCCGGCGTTTCTTCCGACTTCCGTGATCTGGAAGCTGCTGCAGAAAAGGGCAATGCCCGTGCTGCTCTGGCCGTCGAGGTCTTTGAGTATCGTGTGCGGAAGATGATCGGCGAGTATGCTGCCGCAATGGGCGGAGTTGACGCGGTTATCTTTACTGCAGGTGTTGGTGAGAACAGCCCTGAACTGCGCGAGGAGTTCGTCAAGGGTCTGGAATTCATGGGTATTACCATCGATCCTGAGAAGAACAAGGTGCGCGGCGAAGAGCGGATTGTCTCCAAGGACGGCGCTCCGGTTAAGGTTCTGGTCATTCCCACCAACGAGGAACTGATGATCGCTATGGATACCATGGAGATTGTTAAGGGCTGATTCCAGGTCGAGAATAAACCTGAAAATTGACATAGGTAAGTCAGGTGGATAAATTCTTTTCGAGTTTATCCGCCTGACTTTTGCATTTTGTAGACATATATAAAACATGATGTCCCCGAGAACAGATCCCGGGGACATCATTATTATATTGTTATTATATTGCGTGTACCAAGATTTTAATTAAAGTACATCCAGAACAATTTTTCCGGTGTATGTTCCGGCACTCAGCTCAACCGGCTGACCACCCACAGTGACAGACAGCTTCTTACCGGCAGGGGCAGAAATCTGTGCTCCGTCCGCCAAGGTCAGACCTGTGATGTAACTGGTTCCAGTGACGACCCAGGAGGATGCGGCATCCAGGGTGACGATAACGCCGTTATTTACCGCTGGAGCCGGCATTTGTGTAATGTTGGTCAGTTCCATGCGGTTGTCTTCGGTGATGACCTTCAGACCATCACGATACTGCTGCGTGGCGGAGGAAATCACGCCCTCGATATGTGTAGCAGTCAGCTCAAGACCGAGGTTTTTGGGGCCGCGGAGATCATCGCCGTTATGACGGGCGCCAATGGGACCGCCATAAGCATCGCCGCCTTCGTCGTTTTCCGTATCCCAGTCCCGAAGCAGACCAATTACCGTATCGTGGAATTCGCCGATTCCGCCAATGGCACTGTTGCGATATGCACGGATATTGGTGGTAGAATTGAAGAAGTTACCCTGAATGGAGCAGTCTTTCAGACGGAAGGTAACGTCTTCTGCAAGAGAAGCAGAGGAAAGATCGCGCCCGTCAATCGGTGTATCGACAACACCGACAGGAATGTGGAAATCAGCCATGACCATGCCGCATTGATCGGTATCCATTAATTGCACGATGGTGCCATTTGCCGCCTGCATGGTGGAATTTTCTACTTCAATTAAAGTGGAAGAACCATGGACACAGAAGGTGGACTTGGTTGTCTTGAAATCTGAATTCCGGACGGTCAGGACGGAGTTGTCATCGCCGTTGATCATCACACCGTAACGACGGCCCTTAATGCGGCTGTTAAGAATGGAGGATTTTCCTTTTCCCTCCATGCCCATCATCAACAGGGGGTAGCCATACACATCGACGTCGCAATTATCATAAATAACTTCATTGTCGCCAATGCAAAATGCACCATAACCGTGGGCTTTGGGACCGGAGAGTTCCATATGGGTGTCCTTAACCAGCATGGTTTGACCGCCGTCTGTACCGTCGATGGAGAGAATGCCCCAACCATTTGTCTTCAAATCGCAATGATCATAAGTTACATTGGCGGCGTCAGTGAATTGCGCCAGTCGATTGCTGCCGCAGAAACCGACCTGCCAGCTGAAGTTGCCGGGCCAGGAGTCCTCAGGGCAAAGATTGGTCATTTTGGTGTTTTTTACGGTCACATTGCTTGTGCCGCCAACGTGGACAGCGCAGCGAGTTACACCATTGACGGTAAAATCACAGTTCTCCACTGTAACAGTTGGATTACCGACCACCGTGACCGCACAGCCGACACCAAGAAAGTCATTGTCGCTAAAGCCGTCGAAATCTGCCTTGACATTCCGGATCTCGCAGGTGCCTTCACCGTCTACGACAATGCCGTTAAAGCTTTCTTCCCGGCTGGCCATATAGACACCATCGATAATTCCGTCTTCCACCGAACCACCTTGCAGAATGGCAGGAATTGTTTTCGTAACTTTTCCGTCCTCCACGACAATTGCGGTATGGAAATCACGGCTGATTTGATTCGGCCGCATCAATCCACCGGGGCGCATATGGTATGCGTCTGTAACAGAGAGAACTACGTCGCCTTTGTAGGTGCCGGGTTCAATTTTCTGCCCTACGCCGTTTACGGTCAGGGTAAGGTATTTTCCCTCCGGAGCGGTCAATACGGCACGAGGACGAATGATCAGTTCCTGGCAGGAAAATGTTTCCTCTACCAACCAGGTAGACTGGTAAGCCATGACGGATTTTCCGGTTGGTTTCAGCACTTTTGTTGCATATGGTGCATTCATGTTGATGTTACCTCCTAACAAATATTTATTGACTTCCTGATTGTATTTTAGTGAATATAACGAATAAAGGCAAACAACAAAGTGTGTCAGGGCTACAACGAAATTGAATAAAATGGTTAAATTTCGTAAACAATGACATTTGCAAAATGCGAATAAAATATTGGAAGGCCGTAATTGCAAGGAGGAATGTTGATATATTGTGCCGATAATTGTGATTTATCTATTTCTTAATAAGTGAAAACTTGCGAATACAAGGGGAGTGTGATAACATATAATGAATGTTTTAGTATAATGAGGAGTTATGTATGAAGCATCCTTCTGCTATAAAACGAATTATCCGACGATTGAGAGGAGCAGCTGTTCCTCTGGCGCTGGGCATATTCGATATTCTTACCATCAATCTGTCCTATGTTTTCGCACTTTGGTTTCGGTTTGATTGCCGCGCGTCGATGATTCCTCAGCATTTCCTCTATGGTTGGCTGGACAGTATTCCGCTGTTTACAGTGCTGAGTATCATTATTTTTATTCTTATGCGGCTGTACAGCAGTTTGTGGCAGTTTGCCGGGCCAAATGAATTGGCGCGAGCGGTGATTGCCAGTATATTGTCTGTAGCAGCGCATGTGGTGGTCTCTTTTATTGCCTTGCGGGATGCCCAGATTTATCGCATGCCGATTTCTTATTTTGTAATCGGCGGTTTGTTGGAAATGATTTGTGTGGTTGGAATCCGCTTCTCCTACCGCATGATTCGGTTGATGTTTAATTCAAAAGATATCACCCGAGGGAACGTAGAGCCGATCAATGTGCTGGTTATCGGCGGCGGCGATGCAGGCCGTATGATCATCAACGAATTGAACCATTCGCGACAGATTCGCCGGCGTGCACGATGCGTCGTAGACGATGACGCGAAAAAGCGGGGGAAGTATCTTTGCGGTGTGCCGGTAGTGGGTGGTCGCGACGTAATTATGAGCGCAGTGGAACGTTACGACATCGAACAGATTATCTTTGCTATTCCGACGGCTACACCGGAAGAAAAAAGAGATATTCTAAATATCTGCAAGGAAACAGGCTGTGAGTTGAAAATATTGCCGGGGATTTATCAGCTGGTATCCGGTGAAGTGACGACCAGTGATCTGAAGGACGTTGCGGTAGAGGATCTGTTGGGAAGGGCGCCGATTCAGGTTAACACAAGTGAAATTCTGGATTACGTGCAAGGAAAAGTGGTTCTTATCAGTGGTGGCGGCGGATCGATTGGGTCGGAATTGTGCCGTCAGGTGGCAAATCATCAGCCGAAGCAGCTTATTATTTTTGACATATATGAGAATAATGCCTACGATATTCAGCAGGAGCTGAAAATCAGTCACCCTGAGCTGAATTTGCTGGTGCTCATCGGTTCAGTCCGGGATGCGGGCAAATTGGACGAGGTATTTCGGGATTATCATCCGGATATTGTGTACCATGCGGCAGCGCATAAGCATGTTCCGCTTATGGAAACCAGTCCTTGTGAGGCGATTAAAAACAACGTATTTGGTACTTACCAGATTGCGGAAGCAGCCAGTCGTTATCACTGCAGCAAGTTTGTGATGATTTCCACAGACAAAGCGGTGAATCCTACCAATATTATGGGAGCTACAAAGCGGCTTTGCGAAATGATTGTCCAGTCGATTAACAAAATAAGCGATACCGAGTTTGTGGCGGTTCGATTCGGAAATGTTTTGGGCAGCAATGGTTCGGTTATTCCACTGTTTAAGCGGCAGATTGCTGCAGGCGGTCCTGTTACGGTTACACATCCGGATATTATTCGTTACTTTATGACCATTCCGGAGGCAGTTGGTCTGGTGCTGCAGGCTGGCGCCTATGCAAAGGGCGGCGAAATTTTTATCCTTGATATGGGGGACCCGGTGCGGATTGATGACTTGGCACGCAATCTGATTAAACTGTCTGGACATATTCCAGATGTGGACATCATGGTGGAGTACACCGGTCTGCGTCCCGGCGAAAAGCTCTATGAAGAGAAACTCATGCAGGAGGAAGGCCTGCGCCGTACGCCCAACAAGAAGATACTGATTGCAAATCCAATTGAGGTGGACGAAGAGAAGTTCTGGAAGAAGCTAGATGAGCTTAAAGAGGTATGCCAGCGCAACAACAGTGATTATCTTGACTATATGTTCTGCCTTGTGCCTACCTACCATCCGGAGAATAGTCAGGCTTGTGTGACAGAACGGGGAAATCCAGCATGACAGGTTGACAATAGAGAGGAAATAATATTTTGAAATCTTTGACAGAGCGAAACAAAAAGTGGATCAGACTCGGAGTGCTGCTGCTGATTTCAGCAATGCTCTTCTGCTTTTTTGCATATCGATTGGCAACCAGCGGTCAGCCACTTGAACTTAAGCGGTTATATGTGCCACTGTTTACTGTGGCAGTGATATTGGCGTTGTGTTTTATAACGTTGCTTTACTGGCTGTCATTTTATAAAAATATCCAATTAAAAACTTTGTTCCTTGTGACACTTTCGGTGCTGATGGTGGGATATATGGTTCTGTTCGCACCGGTTACTGTTCCGGATGAGCAGGCACATTATATTTCGGCTTATCGAATGTCTAATTTTTTCCTGTTTCATTGGAATCAGGCAAGTGCAGAGGGCGTCCTGATGCGGCAGGCAGATGCAGATTTTTTCGGTAGATTTGCTTCGTCAGGAATGCTTGATGAGTCTAAGTTTATCACGTTGATACAGTCATTTTCTGCGTTTACAAATAATACGGAAATGGTTCCTTACGGAGCAAGCGTAGCAACCAGTGTGCCATTGGGATATTTGGCGTCTGCCTTTGGGATTGCCTTGGGCCGAGTGCTCCATCTGGGAGCGGTGCCGGTTTTTTATCTGGGACGCATGTTCAATATGGCAGAGTTTGCGTTTTTGATGTATTTTGCTGTGCGCCGTACACCGGTCGCAAAAAACGCGTTTTGCGTAATAGCATTGTTTCCGATGACAATTCATGTAGCGGCATCCTATTCCTACGATGGTATGGTAATTGGGGTAAGTGCATTGTTGCTTGCAGAGATATTACGTATGTTTTACGGCGATGCAGTTACCTGGAAGCAAATGATTTATTGCTTTGTATTGTGTGCGATCCTTGCTCCGAGCAAAATGGTTTATACGCCGCTAATCTGTCTGGTACTGCTGGTTCCGAGCGATAGGTTCAGAACGCTGTGCAAACGTCCGTGGATGTTGAAATGCGCAATGATTTTAGCAGGTATTCTAGGACTGCTTGTCATGCAATTAAGTACAATGTCAAGCTATGTAGGGGAGGGTGCTGCAGGGTCCTACATTGCATGGGCAGATGAAGAAGGCTACACACTGTCGTGGGCGCTGGGGCATATAGTAAATACAATAGGAGTCTTTTTGAACACAATTTTGCAAAAGACGGATTACTACGTGAATACAATGCTTGGCTCCAGTCTAGGATGGTTCCAGTTGTCTGTGCCACAGTATTTCTATTTGCCGTTTGCGGGATTATTTCTGGTTGGCTGCATGAAAAAAACATCAGAACCGAGGCAGTTGCCTTATGGGGCAAAGTGCTGGACGTTTTTGATGGTTGCAGGCAGTGCAATGCTGATACTGGCCTCTATGTTCCTCAGTTGGACACCGATTAGCAGCACTGTAATTGAAGGTGTACAGGGACGCTATTTCCTGCCATTGTTGCCTGCGGTTATTTTGTTGCTGCGCAATGATCTGTTTCAGGTGGAAGATGCGGCAGAGCAGCACACGATGGTTCTTGCAGGAACATTAAATGTTTTTGTGCTGGCACATTGTTTCTTGAAGTGCCTTAACGTGATATGAGGAATGAAGAATATGGATCATACCTTTGTTATTTGCGCCTACAAAGAAAGCCCATACCTGGAGGAATGCATCCAGTCGCTGAAGGCGCAGACAGTTCAAAGTAATCTTTTGATTACCACGGCAACACCAAATCAGTATATTACAACACTTGCGGAAAAGTACTCCATAGAGGTTCGAGTGAACACGGGAGATCATGGAATCGCGCAAGATTGGAATTTTGCTCTGGCTCAGGCGAATAGCGCATATGTTACATTGGCACACCAGGATGATGTTTATGTACCGGAATATGCGGAAAGCGTTTTGAAAGCATTGAGGAAAGCAGAACGCCCGATTATTGCATTCACCGACTATTTTGAACTGCGAAATGGTGAAAAAGTATTTTCGGATACATCTTCGCTGTTGCAGGTGAAGGAAAAGCTGCTGCTTCCGCTGCGGAAAAACTGGGGTCAGAAGAGTTGCTGGATGCGTCGCCGCGTGTTGTCTATGGGGAATGCAATCTGCTGTCCATCCGTGACTTATGTCATGAAACGGCTGAGAAAGGATCCGTTCACACCGGGATTTAAGAGCAATATTGATTGGCAGATGTGGGAGCAGCTGAGTCGTCAAAAAGGCAGTTTTGTTTACTTGCATGAGCCGCTGATGGGGCATCGGGTTCACGCAGAGTCCACAACAACTGAAGTGATTGGTGATGGCGAAGGGCGCACTGAGGAAGACCGCGCTATGTTCCGAAAGTTTTGGCCTGCACCGATTGCTGAAGCGCTTGTTCGCATCTATGCGAAAAGCCAAAACAGTAATCAGAGTACATGAGAAAGGTTGTGGTCAGATGCGATTGCTGATTATTGTCCCAGCATATAACGAAGAGCTGAATATTGAGCGTGTAGTTGACAACCTGATTGAGAACTATCCGCAGTATGATTACGTAGTTGTGAATGATGGTTCTCGTGATCACACGGCGGAGATATGCCGCCGCAGAGGCTATCATCTTCTTGATTTGCCTGCAAATCTTGGCTTGGCCGGCGGATTCCAAGCAGGAATGAAGTTGGCAGATCGTTTGGGATATGACTATGCAGTGCAGTTGGATGGAGACGGTCAACACGACCCGGCGTACATTCAAGAGATGGTGGAGTGCATGCAGCGGACAGGGTGCGACATTGTTATAGGTTCTCGCTTTGTCACAGAGCAAAAACCAAACAGTTTGAGAATGTTGGGGAGCAATATCATCCAGTTATCAATTCGAATTACAACGGGAAAGACAATCCATGATCCGACCTCCGGTATGCGCTTGTTTGATCAACAAATGATCCGGGAGTTTGCCCACGGACTGAATTATGGACCGGAACCGGATACGATTTCCTATCTGATGCTCAACGGAGCGGAAGTTCAGGAGACGCAGGTTAAGATGCAGGATCGCATTGCCGGAACAAGTTACCTAAATCTCCGGAGATCGATCGAGTACATGACGCGTATGTGCATCTCTATTTTGCTGATCCAGCGGTTTCGAAAGAGGGTGTCCGGATGATTTCGATTGTATTGAGAGCACTGTTGGTTATCGTATCTGTCTGGCTGTTTTGCCATGTACTGCGAAGCGTGCGAAAGTCGCAAGTGCAGATCGATGATATTATATTCTGGCTGTTGTTTTCCGTAATTATGATTGTGTTGGCATTGGTTCCGCAGATTGCTTCATGGGCAGCAAATCTTCTGGGCGTGATGTCGCCGGTTAATTTGATTTATCTGGTTATCATATTTGTTCTGCTTTTGAAACTGTTCAGTATTAGTATTCGATTTTCTCAGTTGGAGGCAAAAATTAAAACGTTGACGCAGGAAATTGCGGTACGGGAAAGCATAGAGAAGGATCCTCAATTCCGGCAGACAGAGATGCGGGACGATAAGGTAAAAGATAATAAAAGGTAATATACAAGGGCACTGCATTTGGCAGTGCCCTTTGCCCTTCTCGCATGTCGTGCTTTTGTTGTTTTTGTCGGCGGATTGCGCGATGAAGGGATCGAACGGTATAAAGAATCACGACCTGATCCATCGGATCAGGTCGTGATGTTTAAGAATTATTCAGTAGGGTGACATTGAGGTAGGGATAAACCATTGTGATACCGAGCTGATCAAAAACTGTTTTAACATTTTCCATGAGATCGAAATATACGGTCCAGTAATCATCAGTTTTGCACCATACGCGCATCATGTAGGAAACAGAGGAGTCTTTATAACC
>CAVLAO010000022.1:0-14901 GCA_963660915.1 Bacteroides sp. CAG:927
TCAAATATTTATATTTATATAATAGATATAATTTATAGTTATAATAAAGAACGCTGAATCGAAAGAAAACATTTTCCTTAGATTCAGCGTCTTTGCCATGTTTTATTGTACTTTTACTTCAGTGTTTCATCAAAAACACGCAGTGCATTGCCCCACGCAAACTTTTCAAGTTGCCGAGAGGTCATTCCACGGCGTTTTAAAGACTCAAACAACAGGTCCATTTGGGTTGGATCACTCACTTCTACAGTTCCGCCGATACCGTCAAAATCCGTGCCCAATGCCACGCAGTCCTCACCACCCACCTGAACAAAGTGGAGCACTTGATCTGCCAGTTCCTCCGCTGTGCAGTGCATCGCGCCAAGACGAGTCAAATCAGGACAAAAGTTTACTCCGGAAACACCGCCGCGATCTGCCAGCGCACGAATCATCTCATCACTCAGGTTGCGCAGCAAAGGGCACACTGCACGACAGTTGGAATGGGATGCCACAAAGGGTTTTTTTGTATACTTCACCACATCCCAAAAACCGCCGTCCGACAGGTGAGATACATCAACTAACATGCCCAGCTCCTGCATATATTCCACTGCTTCACGTCCAAAAGGAGTCAATCCGGTGTTTTGCAATGCAGGGCTATTAGGTGCGCCAAAACAATTTGCATGATTGATTTCTCCGAAGTTCCAAACCAAAGCCATGCAGCGCACACCCTGGTTATAAAAGTACTCCAGTCGTTCCATCTGACCGTTAACCGCTCTTGCATCTTCGATGGTCAATAAGCCGGAAATTTTCCCTTCCGAAAAATTCTTTCGAATCTCAGCTGCGTTGCAGGCAAGTGCAAAAATATCACTGTGCTCCTCAGCAGTCTTGTGCAAAATAAGGTGGGACAGTTTGAAAATCTCATCATCGCTGAGTAATCCTTTGTATTCCTCTTTCGGTGGAAAGAAGATTGCAAAGCACTCTGCCATCGCGCCGGCTTGATGCAACCGCTTCAGATCCAGCATTTTGTCCGGCAGATCGTAGAGTCCCCGCACTTCTCCCCGATCAATCCAATCAGTCAGCGTATCACAGTGAAGATCAATGCATCCCATGGCACACATCAATCAACGCTCCGACCGCCCATCAGCTGTTGTTCCGGCAACTGAATGAATTGGAATTCGACCTTATAATCGTCCGGATCGCGGGTAAAAAATGCATACACCGGGAAATTTGCCTGCCGCTGAGGCGGCAAAGCAATTTTGCACCCCCGCTCCAGCATGGCCTGATACTGGCGGTCTACATCTTCCTCATCATGGCAGTTTAAAGACAGGCAGGCGCCCACATCACCAGCCAGCAACGGACGTCCGTCCGGATACTGGCAGAAGCCCCAATATCCGTATCCCGTGTCAAAAATGCGGCAAATGCCGCCAGACTGCTCCTGCACGACCGGAAGGCCAACTATATCACGATAGAAATGAGTCGTCGCCTCGATGTCACTTACCGGAAGAAAAACCACACTGTTTTCAATTGCCATTTTACATTACTCCTTGCTGCTGTTTTTTCTTTTTTTATCGCCAGTAGTCAGGTCATGAGCCCAGTGAAAACGATTCACCTTCACGGCCGCCACAAAGCATTTTAGAATCTGATCTAACTGAAGCAGGAAACAGACGATTGCGGCATTCGCACCAAGCCGAAGTGCTATTAAACAAGCCGGCAGCATAACTCCGAAGATCAAAATACTATCTGTTTTTAGCACAAACGATGTCTCACCGCCGCACTTTACAATGCCGCACAACGTCATATCTTCATAGATCGAGAAAAAAACAATCGGAATCGTCACATTCGACAGCGCCCACGCCGCTGCCTTAGCCGCATCGCTTACATCATAGAGTTCCAGGAACAGTGGTCGTACAGCCAAAAGTATTGCCACTGCTGCGGCACCGATCAACAAAAAAATGATCTGCATATAGCGGGCATAGGGGCGCAACTCATCCAAATGCCCCTCCCCAATTCGCTTTCCTGTTAAAATCCCCGCTGCCGCTTCCATCGCCAAAATCCAAACAAATACTGTTTCGCTAAGCAGATTAACCATGCTGAAGGCTGTAATAATCTGGGTTGAAAATTGTCCCATAAAATAACTGCGCATCACCGTATTGCAACCCCAGACAACTTCACCGATCATTACCGGTGTTCCATAACGGGCAAACACACGCAACAACTCATGATCAAACCGAAATAAGCCGGAAAACGACAACTTCAAAGGGTTATCTCTGATGAATAAAAACAAAATCAGAATGCACAGTTCAACAATACGGGATGCCAGTGTTGCCATCGCTGCACCTGCTACTCCAAGTGCCGGAAATCCAAATAATCCAAAAATCAACAGGGCATTCAGTCCAACGTTCAAAATCAACGCGCCTGCGGATGCATAAAGCCCAGGATGAACATGTTCTACACTGCGAGAAGCGGCTACTAAAATCTGAGACACACAAAACAGAGGGAATGACGGCGCCAAAATGCGCAGGTACACCGCTCCCGCATCAATCACTTCCGGCAGAGACGTGAACATCCCTATCAGTTGTCTTGGAAATACCAGGCCGCACAGCATAACCAGCAGCGTTACCGGAATGCCTAACAAAAGTGCCAGAGAAGTCACCCTCCGCACTGCATCCACGTCTCTTTTTCCCCAATATTGTGCACAGAGGATCGTCATCGACGTGGTAATTCCTGTGACAAACCACTGAAGGAGCGTGAAAATCTGAGTTCCCATATACACGCCGGATATTGCTGTGTCGCCCAGCTTTCCAATCATCAGGTTGTCTGCAAGATTAACAAAAAAGGAGATCAGTGACTGTCCCGCAATCGGCATGGCAAGCAAAACCATGGGCTGAAAATAAGACCATAACGTATGCATTCTTAACCTCTTCATCGGAACATCACCGCCCTGCTGAAAGAAATTAGCCGTAGTCTAGCACCCTATTTTCAGAAAGTCAAATGTCTTTTCCCCTGTAACAATCCAAAATCACCACGATGACCCGCGTAATGACAAAATCATGCCATGCTTTTATGAATTTTGCAAGGAGATTTGATCCAAATTTCAAAAGACCCTTGTTGAATCTGTAAAAAAGCATATTTTTCGCAAAACAATCTTGACAACTCTGCAGTTTCTGTCGTAGAATACAGGCACATCAATCAAATCATTTGTGAAAAGCAAGGGCGTTTTTCCGATCCGTTTTCAGCAGGTCGGTTGCGCTCTTTTTCTTTTTCACTTTTTGAAGTTTGATTCCGGCTGAAGTTGCATTTCGCCATGAATTTTTTCTTTGGTGAATTACACAATGCCGGTTCTGGTTTGCCAGTGTTATAAGTTTTTTTATATAACAGGTCGGCTGACATTCAATAACGGTTTTAGTTGTCTCCCATTGACAGAGATGATTGCTTATGTTAATATCAGAACAAACGAACCAACTAGGTAGGTTTATCGGGTTGATGTCCCGTACACCATAAACAAGTCGGCATCCCCCTGTCGACACCCAAACCAAAGGAGAGATTCAAATGAGATTGTACAAGAACATTGCGGCGTTCACTCTTGCCGGTGCCATGGCACTGAGCATCACTGCCTGCGGCAGTTCCTCCGGAACTTCTACTCCTGCCGGTAATGCCAGCAGCGCTTCCTCTGCCGCATCCTCCACCGATGATGCAGATGCAAAGGTCATCAAGATTGGTATTTCTACCGACTCCATGCCAAACTGCTATCTGGATGAAAACGGTGAACTGGCCGGTGAAAACTATGAGGTTATGTGTCTGGTGGACGAGATGCTGCCTCAGTACAAGTTCGAATATGAGGCACTGACTCAGGATGTTATCCTGACCGGTATGGATACCGGCACTTATCAGGTCGGTGTATTCAACGCATGGTACAACGATGATCGTGCCGAAAAGTATCTGTTCCCCAAGTATCCTGTTTCCGGTGGCGTTCAGGGACTCGTTGTTTCTGCTGATTCCGGCATTACCGGCGGCAGCAAGGAGGAGGTTCTGACCCAGTTTGCCACTGCCGGTCTGAACATGGTTCCCGTCTCCCCCGGTGACTCCTCTGACTCCAGCTTCTCTGAGTTCAATGAAACCCATGACGTAAAGATCAACTACGAGGCAGTGGAAGAGATCGACATCTCCACCTCCATTCGTTACATCATGCAGGGTCGTTATGACGGTGCCCAGTTCTTTATGAGCAACTATACCTCTGTAAACGAGGAAGTTGATCCCGACGGCAAGACTAAGTTCGTTCCCTATGACGACGGCGGCTTCGGCACATGGATTCTTTATTCCAAGGATCAGCAGGAACTGGTCGATGCAGTGGACGGCGCTATGAAGCAGTTGTTTGAGGACGGCACCATGGCTGCTATCTCCGAAAAGTATTATGGCGAGAACGTGTTCCAGTATGTCGAGGGCTTTGAGTACGCTGACGTCACTCCCAATCCCGATTATAAGGGCTGATCACTTCAGTAAAGACTGAGTCGATTGGTGCTACCTCCAAAAATGGGGCGGATCAGCATCCGCCCCATTTTATAACTTTAAAAATAAGGGGACAGTGAATCATGCAGTTGTTTTCATTTCAATATTTTATCAGCACGCTGCCTAAGCTGTTGGTTTATTTGCCGGTGACACTGCTGATTCTGGCCATCTCACTGGTATTCTCCCTGCTGTTCGGCCTGTTATTTGCCTGGTGCCGGATGCGGAAAAACCGGGTGGTACGGGTCATTATCAGCACCTACATCGAAATCATCCGCGGCACACCCTTCGTCGTGCTGCTGTTTATCATTTATTTTGGTTTACCGAAACTGTTTTTAAATGCTTTTGGCATTGATATTAATGGTTGGAATAAGGCGGTCTATATTATTGCCACCCTTGCTATTTTCGGGTCCGCCCGTATGTCCGAGGCGATGCGATCCGCCTATCTTGCCGTGCCAAAGGGTCAATTGGAAGCAGCCTATAGCTGCGGACTCTCTTCCGCTCAGGCTTTCCTCCATGTGACTATGCCTCAGGCGCTGCTGATCGCTCTCCCCAACCTTGGCAACCTGATTCTAAGCAACCTGTTGGAAACTGCCGTTGGTTTCTCCGTTGGTATCGTAGACTTTGTCGGCAATGCCCGACTGGTCATTACCCGTGGTTACGGTGTTCACACCATGGAGGTGTATGTGGCTGTAGCACTCGTCTATTGGATCATGTCCATGTTGTTCGCAAAGCTTTTTGATGTGGTTGAAATAGCGTTGAAACGTCGGCAAGGAATTGCTCCGAACAACAAGCATTCGGATAAGACGAAGAAATTGAGAAAGAAGGTGACGAGCCGTGTTTGATTTTGAATTTGCCAAAAACACGATGAAGCTCATTCTGACGCAGGGTGTTCCCGTCTCCTTCTACATTCTGTTCTTCACTCTGCTCATCTCTCTGCCGCTCGGTTTTCTGGTCGGTCTGGCTCGTTTTAAACGTGTGCCCGTGCTGAGCCAGATCCTTGGTGTTTTGGTGTCCTTCTTTCGAGGCACTCCTTTGATCGTGCTGATCTTTCTCATTTACAGTGCGTTCCCCGATTTTGTCAACAATCTGGTGCAGAACATGGGACTGGACATTCCGGTCTATGATATTCTGCTCGGTAATATTAAAATGTATGCGGTTGGTATCTGTTCCAGCTTTACTACCGCTACCCTGTCCGAAGTATTTCGTTCCTCGCTGACCGCTGTCAACCCAAACCAGTTGGAGGCTGCACATTCAGTCGGTCTGAGTTCTTTTCAAGCTTATATTCATATCATCATCCCGCAGGCACTGGTCAGCGCAATTCCCAATATCGCAAACGATGTAGTGGGTCTGTTTAAAGGCACTTCTCTTATTTTCTACATGGGTGTGCAGGACATTATGGGCGTTGCAAAAACACAGGCCGGTCCCGCTTATGCGTATGTAGAAGCTTATGTAGATGTACTGATTGTCTATGTGGTGATCTGCTTTGTCATGCAGCGGCTGTTCGCCCTGCTGGAAAAACGACTGAATGTATATAATCGGAGTTAAGGAGACTGCATTATGGTACGAGTGGAAAATATAAAGAAATCATTTGGCGACAACCAGATTTTGCGCGGCGTAAGTCTTACTGTTCAGACCGGCGATGTAGTGGTTATCCTCGGCCCCAGCGGAAGCGGAAAGACTACATTCTTACGTTGCTTGAACTTTTTGGAGCAGGCTGACGAAGGCCTTCTTACTATCGGTGATACAACTGTAGATCTTAAAACCGTAAATCGCCGCTCCATTGCGCAAATTCGAAAAAATACTGGGTTTGTATTTCAAAATTACTGCCTGTTTAACAACAAAACCGCCCTTGAAAATGTGATGCTCGGTCTGACCCTGGGGCATGGCGTACCAAAAGCCGAGGCAAAACAGCGCGCCATGGAAGCTCTCGATCGAGTCGGGCTTTCTGCACGTTATAACTATTACCCCAGTCAGCTTTCCGGCGGTCAGCAGCAACGGGTTGGTATCGCCCGTGCGGTCGCACTGAATCCTGAAGTTGTGCTCTTTGATGAACCGACAAGTGCATTGGATCCTGAGTTGATTGGTGAAGTCCTGAACGTTATGAAAGACTTGGCCAAGTCCGGCATGACCATGATTGTCGTCACCCATGAGATGTCCTTTGCAAAGGACGTTGCCAACCACGTTATCTTTATGGATGGCGGCGTCATCGCTGAAGAGGGCACTCCGGAAGAAATTTTTGATCATCCAAAGCAGGAGCGTACGCGCCAATTTCTCAGCCGGATTCGACAGGCTAATGCTGCTGAGCAAGCCCTGGCAGATGCAGAGCAGGCAGAAGCTGCAGCAATTGCCGCGGTCGATTTACAGGAACAATAATCTTTTCAGCCGGAGCGGTGTCCCCTACCGCCCCGGCTAAGTCCGTATATTCCGAATAAAAGTGAGGTACAGTGCATGAAGATAAAAAGTGTAGAAATTTTTCTGCTGGATGGAGGTCGTCCCGGTTGGCGACCTATTGTCTGCCGCGTGAATACTGACGAAGGACTTTACGGCTATGGAGAGGCTTCGGTCGGTTTCGATGCCGGTGCTCTTGGCTCCGTCGGCATGCTCCGTGAATTGGCCCCTCTTTGCATCGGTATGGATCCGATGTCCAATGAAGCCGTCTGGGACCATCTGTTCCATGACTCTTTCTGGGGACAAGGCGGCGGTGTAATTGCCTTCAGCGCAATCAGCGCGATTGATACCGCACTTTGGGACATTCGCGGAAAGGCATTGAACGCCCCCATTTGGAAATTACTTGGCGGACAAGTCCGTTCTAATCTCCGTGCCTATGCCAGCCAGCTTCAATTTGGTTGGGGCAATGAAGGAATGGTTTTTAATCAAGGCTTTCGGCCGGAGGATTTAGCGGAGCACGCAGCAAAAGCTGTCAGTGAAGGCTTCGACGCCGTTAAAATCAACTTTATCACTTATGATGAAAAAGGAAATCGTCTTGGTTTTTTGCGCGGTCCCATTCCCCTGCGCATTCGTCATATGATAGAATCTCGACTGCAGGCGGTGCGCGATGCCATTGGTCCGGATGTTGACCTGTTATTAGAAAACCACGGCCGGACCGATGCCGTGAGTGCAGTGGAATTGGCAAAAATTGCGGAGCCTTATGGTGTGATGTTTATGGAAGAACCTTCCACACCTTTTCTGCTTCAAACCTGTGAGCAGATTCACAAAAAAAGCCCCATTCCTATTGCCGGCGGTGAGCGCGTATTCGGTCGATGGAATTACCTTAATCTTTTTCAGCACAATGCTATTCAAGTAGCTCAACCCGACATTGGTACCTGTGGTGGTATTACAGAAGCGAAAAAAATCTGCGACATGGCACACGCCTTTGATGTTGGAGTCCAAACGCACGTCTGTGGTAGTCCCATCTCTATCGCCGCATCGCTTCAACTGGAATGCGTTCTTCCCAACTTTGTAATCCATGAGCAGCACGTAACCAACCGCAGCGAGGCAAATCGTTCCCTATGTCTATATGATTATCAGCCGATGAATGGAAAATGCTCCATTCCGGATCTCCCCGGCCTTGGTCAAGAACTAAGTGAGAAAGCAATTGCTACCGCGTTGGAACACATTGTAGTAAATACTGCTGTTTAAGGAGTATAGTAGCATGAAATACGATTTTACAACCTTGCCCGATCGATTCGGCACCACGGCTGAAAAATTTGTCAATATGCGCGCCATCGATCCTACGGTTTCGCCTGATATAGTTCCCTTTTCTGTGGCAGATATGGACTTTTTGCCGCCTCCCCAATTGATTCAGGGACTGCAGAATTTTATCGGTCAAACAATCTTTGGGTATACATTGCCTTCAGATCGCTATTACGACACAGTTTTAAACTGGATGGAACACCGTCATAATCTGAAAATCCCTCGAGAATGGCTGGTGGATGCAGATAACGTAATTGCAGCTCTTCGCCAGATGATTCAAGCCTATACCAACGAGGGAGACGGCATCATTGTTATGACGCCCGCTTATCCTGCTTTTCTTTCTTCTGTGGAAGCAACCAGGCGCACTTTACTGGCTTGTCCGTTAACACTGAAGAACAATTATTATTCCATTGATTACGATAAACTGGAAGATCTCTGCAAACAGGACGATGCTAAAATGTTGGTTTTCTGCAATCCTCATAACCCGGTTGGTCGGGTATGGAATCGCGAGGAATTGGAGCAGGTCGCAAAAATCTGCCTCAAACATCACGTCTTTGTAATTTCTGATGAAATTCATTGGGATCTCATTTTGCCCGGACATTCTTTTACTTCTATGGCATCTCTTGCTCCGGAATACGTACAAAACTGCGCCGTCAGCACGGCCTGCACAAAAACCTTTAATATGGCTGCCATGAAAGGTGCCGTTGTGATTCTCGCTGATCCAGATCGACGGGCAAGTTATCTGGGTAAAAACGGTGTTTCCGGTCGGGATCTAATCTCCTATGCTATGCCGGAAATTGCATATCAGACCTGTGAGGACTGGTTAGATGAACTGCTTGTGGTTTTGGATGGCAACCGTAAAGTTATGGAAGAATTTCTAACGGATCGTCTGCCGGAAGTGGGCATCATTCCCCTGGAAGGCACTTACCTGCAGTGGTTAGACTTTCGTTTTCTTGGCATGGAACCATTAGACCAGGCTGATTTCATGGCAAAAAAAGCACAGTGTTTCTTTACCGAAGGCTATAAATTTGGCCTTGGCGGTGCTGGATTTGAGCGCTGGGATTTGGCCTGTCCGCAAAAAGTGCTGTTGGCAGGTCTGGAACGAATGGAAAGCGCAATTAAAAATTTAAAATAAAACTTAGAGAGGAAATATGTTATGGAAATGCAAGATTGGCAAAAACCCGCTGTTGACGAAACCGACTTCCACTGCGTGGAGGCTACACGAGGACGGGAATTTATCGTTCGACTGACGACAGGTGCCGACCCGGTAAAAGCACTTAAGCGGTTTGCAGAAGAAAAAAAGATTCGTTTTGGTAAAATTCACGCGGCATTTATGGGTGGATTTGAGCCCTGCTGTTACGATGTCTGGGCCCCGGATGCACGGGATCTGAGCAACAAAAGCTACGAGGTAACCGCTACTCGTCAGAACATTACCATGCTTTCTGCTATGGGCGGTATGATTGGCATTCGTCCGGATGGTAAGGGCGGTGAGGAATCCTTTGTTGCTGCCCATTTTGTCGCAGGTGGTGGCTGGGATACCGGTACGATCGCCGGTCATTTGGAAGAGGGCACCAAGGTTTTTGG
This sequence comes from Bacteroides sp. CAG:927, assembly GCA_963660915.1. Taxonomy (GTDB): domain Bacteria; phylum Bacillota; class Clostridia; order Oscillospirales; family Oscillospiraceae; genus UMGS1766. Next base: position 9,760 of record CAVLAO010000022.1, read on the forward strand.
TGTAATGCAGGTGTTTGTCACAGAGATTCTGGATATTGATGTAATCTACCCATGCCAGCTTTATCAGGACGACGCCGCTTTCGATAAGTACCCGGAAAACTGGTATAAATCCACAAAGGAGCAATAAAATGCGCATTGTAATTATCAATCCAAACAGTGACTCTGCTCAAACAGAACAAATTGATCAGGCTGCAAAGGACTTTGCCAAAGATCGTTTTGAGGTTATTACTCTTTCAACCCCAGGGGCGCCTCAGTATATTGATACCTGTATGGATGCAGCAAAAGCACTTCCCGGCATGCTTACACTGGTTGAGGAGTGGGAAGACAAGGCAGATGCATTTGTTATTGCATGCCATTGTGATCCCAACCTTACCGTTTTGCGCGAAGCCAGTGTCCATCCTGTCCTCGGTATCGGTGAAAGTTCGATGAAAATAGCCACCTTGCTCGGGCATAAATTCTCCGTTGTATCTACCGGTGACCGAGGAATTCCCAATAAGGAAGCAAATATCCGTTCCTATGGATTAGAACCTTATGTAGCCTCCCTCCGATCCCCCGGTGCTGAGTGCTGCTGTGCTGATATGGCCGGAAAACTGAGAAACGCCGCTGCTCATGCCGTAAACGAGGATCGGGCGGAGGTCATCGTGCTCAGTGCTGCCGGTCAATCTCAATTAGCCGCTGAGATGACGCTGTCTTTGGGTATTCCGGTTTTGGACGGCGTTGATTGCGCTCTTATGCTGGCAGAAGGCATGTGCCGCACCGGATATCAAACCAGCAAAAAATGCCGTTATCAATAAACAGATGCTTATTAGGCACACTCGCTACTGTCAACGTTTATAAGCTCCGCCCCACAACAAAGCACTAAATTTCAAAGCACCGCAACAGAACAATTCCTGTCGCGGTGCTTTGGTCTATTATCCGAGGAAAATTTAAATTACAACACCTGTCCATCAAAAGCAAATGTTAACGCATCAATTCTCTGATGTTGCTGCCTTAAAATCATCTGCTGTAATGCACATCAGGTCTTCTTTAGAAGGAGCTTCCATAGTGGCAACACGATCCGACTGCCGTGCAATCAGTTGCTCAAATAGATTTCTGACATCACGAGCATTGCCGAAATTTTCATCACGGTTATCATAAGCTTCTGTCAGCCAGGATTGAGCCATGTCACGGGCCGAGTCATCCAGACAATAGCTATTTCGCTGGCACTGAGATTCTAGAATGGACAGCAATTGTTCCGCTGTATAATCTTCAAAGTAGAAATATTTATTAAATCGGGATTCCAATCCAGGGTTAGAGTGAATGAATTTACCCATCAGCTCAGTATATCCGGCAACAATAACAATCAAATCAGCTCGGTGATCCTCCATGTTTTTCAGCAATACCTCAATTGCCTCTTTGCCAAAATCATTTGTTCCGTCCGGACTGACGAGCGAATAGGCCTCATCAATGAAAAGAATACCGCCCATCGCCTTTGCTATCATTTCCTGAGTTTTAATGGCCGTCTGCCCTACGTAACCAGCGACCAGTCCGGAGCGATCTGTTTCGATCAACTGTCCTTTTGAAAGCACGCCGATTGCACGATAAAGTCGAGCCAGCAGACGTGCTACCGTTGTCTTTCCTGTACCCGGGTTTCCCATAAATACCAGATGCAGGCTCATAGGAGGAACGGATAATCCATTCTCCTCTCGTAAGCGACGCACCTTGATCAGATTGATCAAACTGCGCACATCTTGCTTGACCTTTTCCAGACCGCACAAGCTGTCCAACTCAGCGAGCAGATCTTCGACTTTCTCAGGCGGAGGAAGTTCAGTTTCCTTGCCAGATCCCTGTGCTTCCGACTGAGCTTTTTGGGGCTGCTGATGTGTAATATAGTCGGTTGCCTTTAATGAAGAGTTTGATCCACTTGCTTGTTTTAATATCTCAGCACAGTGATCAGCATAGTTTGCCTCGTCAGGACTGACATCATCATCTACAGCAGCAAACAGCAACAGAAAGATAGAGCACAGTTCAATGAATTTTCCGGTGTTGTCACGTCTTGTGTCCGCATCGCCACATACCAAATCAGAGAAAAAGGCCGGTGGTGTAAACTGCGGTGCAGTGGCTACCGCATTGCAAAGTTCAAAGTATAGAATAGATGGGGCGGGATTTATTCCAGAAGAAATCACATTGTAAACTGCAACATGCTTTTCAGTGACAGCGCCGCCATGCTGCCATACGCCAAGTGCACAGCGGCGAAAGAAGGGATCTGCCTCTTGTGAAAAATTCAGGCGCAAAGTGGGATCGCTAAGCTGACGTGCGAAGGCCTGTATCCCCGCGCGATATTTCTTTTGCACCATTTCAACTGTAATCTTATCTTTAGACATGTCCTGCTCCTATCTGCTAAAACGCATTGTACTGTTGCTCACCATTATAAATATATTGGCAAATACGGTCAAGCAAGCAAAGGAAATTTTTACACTGTCTTGTACGACTACAATACATATTGGACAATCGCAAAAAAATGTAAGGAACAGGGTCTCATGTGCTAAGGTTAAGTTACAACATCCCAACTCGCTGAAAGGAGACCATATTCCTCATGAGCAAGAGTATATCACAAGACATGGCCTACACAGGTAATCCCTGATGAAGTACGCAGAGAAATACGGTGTCAGCCTCCGTCTACAATCTGGAGTGGGACAACAGCTTCGATTATTCCAAGGCACAGCGGGAGCTGGGGTATCATACTCGTCCTTATGCTGAAACCCTGCATGATGAAGCAATTTAGCTGAAAGCCGAAGGTAACGTATTGCGCAAGCACCGTCTACACAATTTGCGGCAAAAAGGAGGAGCCGGTCAAGGCTCCTCAAAAATACGTTATTTTTAAAAGTTGCCCCCATTTCCATCGTGTGCAGATTATATCCAAGCGTGGCCAAGTGTACTACCTTCAGCGCAGCCAGATTAATGTCGGCAGACACCGCGCAGTCGATCTCCCTGGCTGTGCACCCATTCTCATAGATGTAGCGAAGAACTTCATCTCTGTCCATCAGGATTTCCGCTGCAACGATGCTGGTCTCATATGATGTGCAATATATTTATAACGTTTCCACTTTTATTAAATTGGTATTACCTGACATACCATTTACAAGTCCGGCAGTAATCACCAGTCGATCCCCTGCTGATAGATGGAACTCTGTTTTGGCCATCTGTTTTGCTGTATAGAACAACACATCCGTCGATTCATATACTTCACACAGTTTTGGAATAACGCCCCAAGAGAGTGCAAGTTTCCGCCATGTACTTTCCTTTGTCGTTAAACCCAAAATGTCTACCGGAGGACGGAAACGGGACACCATGCGCGCAGTCATTCCGGACAGAGAGCACACTACAATTGCTGCTGCCTGAATATCGATTGCCACGCCGCAGGTCGCGTGGGACAGAGCATCTACCGTATTTTTTATCTGGAAATTTGATCGGGCGAGAAGATGGCTGTAATCGATGCTCTCCTCTGTTTTTTCTGCAATACGGGACATGGTTTCCACGGTCAGGACCGGATATTTGCCCGCTGCCGTTTCACCAGAAAGCATGATCGCACTGGTGCCATCATACACTGCGTTTGCAACGTCTGAAATCTCAGCCCGCGTCGGTCTTGGATTATGGATCATGGATTCCAGCATCTCTGTTGCCGTAATCACACGCTTCCCTAAAAGGCGGCATTTGGTAATCAGGTGCTTTTGTATAGCCGGCAATTCCTCAAAGGGAATTTCCACACCCATGTCGCCACGACCGATCATGATGCCGCTGCAAACCTCGCAAATCTCTTCAATATTGTCAATTCCTGCCTGATTTTCAATCTTTGCAATCAACTCAATATCATCTGTTGCACCGTTTGCTTTCAAAAATTCATGCACATCCAGCAAATCCTGCTTGCAGGAAACAAAGGAACAGGCGATAAAATCCACATCCTCCTGAATACCAAACAGAAGGTCCTGCTTATCCTGCTCACTGAGATAGACCTGCTTGAGCACCTTTTTGGGGAAACTCATGCTCTTCCGGTCCGACAGTTCCCCTCCGGCGAGAACCTGACAAATCACATCCGTATCCGTCAGCTCTTTCACCTCAAAGATAAGCAGTCCGTTGTTAACTAAGACCCGATCCCCCACTTCCAGGTCCTGTGCCAGTCCCTCATAGCTGACAGATACGTGATGTTCATCTCCTTCCTCCTGACGAGTGGTAAAAGTAAAGGTTTCCCCTTCCTGAAGTATAACTTTTCCGTTTTTGAAAGTACGAATGCGGTACTCCGGCCCCTTTGTGTCCAACATAATTGCGATCGGAAGATCCAACTTTTCTCTCACTTTTTTGATCAAACGCACCTTCTCCCTCTGCTCTTCGTGGGTACCATGGGAAAAGTTCAATCGCGCCACATTCATTCCTGCCTGGCACATGCCAGTCAAAGTTTCTTCATCCGAACTTGCTGGACCAATTGTACAGACAATCTTAGTTTTACGCATTGTCACCTGCTCCTTTCGCCGTGTTTCTTTAAAACACTACTCAAAAACAATTTTATCAGATTCATCTTATCACAGGAATGATACAGATTCAATTTATTGCCTCAGGAAACCCCTATTTTGTGCAACCGTACAACCGTAATTCCTGAAAAATGAACCAGTCTTTCGGTACAAGAGTATCGAAAGAACTGGTTCATGAGCGTTTTTTAGAGCCGGAACATATTCATAATTTTCTCTACCATCACATCTGTTCTGGCCTTGATGATATCTACTGTCCAGGTTTCTTTGTCTGCAATATCCGCATTAAGGTTCAATCCATTTTTATAACCAATGGGCTTCCCCCTGCTGTCAATTCGATCCCGTTTTTTTGCAAAGCTCTTATTGCCGAGAGTGCTGTTGTAGCCCGTAATCGTCAGGTTTCCAAACGTGTGCACATACAGTTCCTGATACTCCCGTGCCTTCTCGCTGTCTCCATCCGCGATCATGTCCACCCAGCACTGGGGAATATTAGCTCCCTGCGGAAAAATATGTTCTATACTCCAAACATACTGTTTATTATCATATCGGCGCCATAGATCGACATATGTTTCCTGCGTCATTCCGGCCTTAGCCATCATACAGAGAATAAATCTGCAAGCACCGCTGTTCTCGTCGTATA
>CAVLAO010000022.1:14911-25765 GCA_963660915.1 Bacteroides sp. CAG:927
TCGTATATCGGCCCTCGTAGTTTTTCCGCAAAAGAATCGTCAGCAGCCGATACACTGATTAGCTTTTCACGCAGGGCATCGTATAAATCTGCTCCAGTAGATTGCAGTTGCTCGATCTCTTCAATGTATGTCATAAACAGACTTGTCAGATCTCGTGTAGGCGGCGTATCCATCACATTACGCCGAATAAAAAAGCTGACCAGCAATTGTATGATTTTCGCAACATCCTCATCACTGACACCTAATATCTGTTGATTTTTGAACAGGTACATCAGCAGCAAATAGGACGGCGCACCCTGCACTCGCTGCAAATCAAGAAGATTATCCCGAAGCACCGATGGCATGTCATCCTTCCCGGAAAGTGTAATCGCTGCGTAAATGGCAGAGTTCTCTATTATTTCGTTTAAAAACGACTTTGGATCGTATGTTACCAGTTTTTCATAAATATCCAACAGTGTGGATCTCGTGGCGATTGGCCCCAGAGGATATGGACGATCATCCTTACGAAAAGGTGCATTCAACACGTTTCGAAAAGCATTATAGTTCTGGCGAAAGAAGCGCTCCTGCACTGAGTGATCATTACCCAGATTACTGAGCACCTCACGCCACCGTTCAAAATAGTAATCCAGATTATCACTTTCCGTAACATCCAACCGCGCAAGCAACAGATTTTTGATCAGATCCACTGCGGTTAACGGCGTACCACGGTTATTCAATGATTCAAAGAGCGTGTATGCATCCGCATGATTTGACACTTCAATCATAACCAATATGGCTGTATTCACTTTATCCAGAATCTGAAACAGCAAACGGATCACATTGTCGGCTTCCTCTGCATCCGCCTGAATACGTGTTTTGAAATAATAAAATCCCTTTACAATTCTGCGAAGTCCGGCAAAATTAGGCAACGTCCGTTGTGGAATCAATCCTATTTTCGCCATAAGCCCCAGATAATCATCCAAATTACTTCCCTGCACCTGAGGAATTACACGCAAATCCTGTACTGTCTTTTTCAAAATCAGTTTGCGCTTTAGCTGCAGCAGATCGGATTGTTGATCTTCATCCAATTCACTTTTGTGCTCATTCAGCTCATCATAGAGTGCAGCCAAAAGCAAGCTCACAGTAGTCAGGCGCTGCTGACCATCCACTACTTCAAACTTGGGAGAAAGCGTATTATCCGTAGTATTGATGCATATAATCGAACCCAAAAAGTACCCTTCTGCGTTTTCAAACAGGTCGTCGTAAAGGTCTGCCCACTCCCGGGTTCCCCAGACATACTCACGTTGGTATTTCGGCACTTCGAAGACAACTCTGGAATCCGGATCAAACATCTGAGATACCGGATATTTATTTACATTGATGCTGTTGATGTTCATACGATCATTTGCCTCTGCCGTTTCTTTTACTTTTTGGGAATAATCGCGTAGGTACCCACCGCTGTGGCAGCCACCTTTCCGGTTCCGGGAACAATTGCCTCGCAATAGGCAGTCGCATTGCGCTTTCCGATGGATGTTACGTGTGCCATAATATGTACGCCATCCTCAATCGGCACCGGGCGCAGGTAATTAACCGTCATTGTAATTGTGGGCGGGATTGTCTGACGAGAATAGCAGTAAATTGCCATGCTCATAGTTAAATCCATCATAGTAGAAATCATACCGCCGTGCAGTGTGCCCAGTCCATTTACCTGCCAATCCTGTACAGGATAACGCAGCGTGATGGACTGATCTGCTTCATCGCAAGAAACTAACTCTCCCTGCATCCTTCCGTTTAGCGTTGCGGCCATCTTGCCATTGATAAAGGAAATTTCTTCCGTCAGCCATTCCTGTGCGCTCATTTGCTTTTCCTCCATGATACAACCTCCTACATTTTATGTCATCATTATAGTAAAATGTGCCGTATAGTGTCAATAAAAGCGTGTTTATAGAATAAAAATTGACGACCGCGTCTTTTGTTAATTATATTGTCAAAAGCAGTTGACGTTTCTCCATCCATGTGCTATTTTATAGTCACAGAAAGGAATGAGACCAATGTATTAGGAAGGTCGGTTCTTTTCAACACAACGAGCCAAGTCAGCGAACCGAACAGTGAGCAGCAGAAAAGTTGTATATGTTGTATGTTTAGTAAAATAACAAAAACAGTCACGAAGGAATCCGCTACTAGGTTTAGATGCATTTGAGCCAAAGCTGTATTCGCTGGCGACAGGTTCATCGCAGTTGTGAATCGAATGAAAGAGAGGTATACAATTGATGGTAGAGCCCAACGAACAGAAGTAATCCCCCATCCGTGGCAGCAAACGGGTGGGGGATTTTCTTTTTCTGTTTCATCGACTCTGCGCTATGGTCAATGCACCACACCGCAAGGATCAACGGGCTTTATACTTTTTCGCCCTTTCCGGTAATAATCCAAGGAGCCGGCTGAGTATCAAACGTATTCTTTGCACTCAGTTTCGCTACGGTAACCTGAATCACTTCTGTATCCGTCACGCCCAACCGCTTGCATAATTCCGGCATCCCGGCAGCAACGGAAAAATCCAACGTATAAATCACAAATTCCATTGCAGGGTTCAATTTGAGCAGGCACTGCATCTCCAGCTCCATGCTGGCCGATGCCACCAACATAGTCACATCCGGTATTGGAAGTCCCTCCATGGTCTTCTCATCGACATGATCAATAATAGTAATGTTGTTAAGGCCAAACTGACTGACGTTGTCCTCCAATGTGCGACGATCTCTTTGGTTATATTCAACCGCAATCACAGTTCCCTCTGCCGCAATAATTGCCGCTTCCACCGCGATACTCTCTCCGGAAATAACACACAAATTTTTCTGCGGGGAAACCTGCATCTTGCTCAACAACACAGCGCGGATCTCAGAACCAACATAACGGACGGATCCCGGAGTGAAGGATTGATTATCCATGCCGAATTTAATCGTACTGCGGGCATTATCATTTAGAATCAACATACCTGCAGAGGCGTTGATTCCACGATTGATCATATCATACACCTTATTCTGGCGAATTGGTCCTGTTGGCTCGCTCCCATCATTATAAATTACAGTACACTCGCCCAGGCCTGCATTGAACATACGGTAGAAAATATCTGGGTGGCCAGCTTCTGTAAATACCAAAACAGAGCGGTTTGACTCTACTGTAGGGATCAAATTTTTGTTTTTTCTTGTAATATCCAGAATTTTTACCCGTTCCAAATCTACCTCGGTGTGGTCAGAGAAATATTGCAGCCATGCCAAAATGTGTGCATTGGTAAACAGATTTTGTTCCATGAAAAAACTTCCCTTCCTCTTGGATGGGCACATTATAGCATATCTGACTCAAAAATACAGCTCTTTCTCGCAATATTTTATCCTTCTGACACAGCTCATTAGGAAACGGCATCGTCGCTTATAACAACGATGCCGTTTTTCAGTAGGGAGAAAATTTTCAAGTCGAACTACCTTCCGGAAGATAGTTTTCTGTCACCTGCCCGACAGGGCACCTCATCAGAAAAACTACGCTTAAACAGGATAATCGATACCGACAACCTGCTCCATATAGCGTTCAGAAAAGGCTAGAAACTCTAAATGACCTTGACTGCTTGGATAGTCAGCGCAGTCCTCCGGCGTTTCAAAGGAGATGATCTGCACCAGATCATAAAATGTTACGTGACCATCCGGCGTTTCCGTGGGCATGGGAAAAGGCTTTACGCCGATTTCACAAGAGATGATGGTCGGTACTCTTTCCGGTAAAGCTTTCAAGTGCGCTTCCAAAAGCGCTATGGTTTCCGGTGTCCGGTGCTCCGGTAAGACCCGAAACATAGAAATATGCCGCATCATGGCAATCACATCTGCATTCCGCCGCACACCGGCAGAGCCATTCCGGTGACATGTCCGGACAGATTGGAGCAGAGATAAACTACGCTGTCAGCAACATCTTGCGTAGTTCCTAACTTGCCCATGGGAATTACATGTTCCACTAAAAAAGCGGTGTCCTGACTGCCGGCAGCGACACTGTCCGCCATTAGATTTGTTCCTTCTGTCGGCCCGGGGCAAATCACATTAATGCGAATACCGCTCTTTGCATTCTCTACCGCGGCAGTCTGAGTAATGGCGATCACACCCGCTTTAGAAGGACCATAGGCGCCGAACATAGGTGCCATTTTTAATCCCCCAATGGACGCTGTGTTAACAATTGCACCACTCCCCTGCTTCTGCATTTGAAGCAGTTCGTATTTCAGGCAATGAAAAACACCTTTCAAATTTGTGTCAATGACTCTGTCCCAATCTTCTTCGGTGACATCAGTTAAGGGAACAAACGGAATATGAACGCCATCCGCGCCGCAACCAGCATTATTGAAGGCAAAATCCAGACTGCCGTACGCAGCAACGGTGGCATCAATTGCAGCCTTAACGCTTGCATCGTTTGCCACATCGCATGCAACAAACATAGCTTTACCGCCAGCCTCTTCTACCATGCGGACAGTTTCCGCGCCGGCATCCGGCCGCCGTGCAGCAACAGCTACCTTGCACCCAAGACTGCCAAAACGGACAGCGACAGCACGCCCCATACCGGAAGCAGCACCGGTGACAAAAAGGACCTTGTCTTTGAACTCTTCGAACATAGTAATCTTCTCCTTTTTCGCTCAATTTATTATTTTGATTGTATTCTCAGTGAAAGCTGCAGTTGAGTCGCAGGTAAATAACTAACCCTGTAAAAAGCAAATTTGCGAAAATTATAAAAGATCTGCATAACCGATCTGTCGGACCAATTCCTCCTCGCATTTCAAGTTCTCTTCCAGGAATTGCACAAACAGTTCTACCGCCTGGCTGATCGGCTGATTTTTTAACGTGCCGACACCGATGATGACCGGTGGCATATCATCGGCAATACCAACCAGACGCACCGGCGCCTTTGAATGCGCAGAGAGCATTTGACAGCCCATGACAATAGGAATAATTGCCATTCCGCGGTTGGCGGCCACAAGTCCGAACACGAGTTCGGTACTTTGAATTTCATAACCAACATGTGGGACGAAGCCGTTTTTCAAACACACCTGACGAAGATTGTCAAGATGAAATCGAGATGTATCGCAAATAAAGGTTTCATTTGCCAACTGCGAAAAGGAAATGACCTTCTGCTTTGCCAACGGATGATCCTGATGCAGGGCAATTACGTATTTCTTTTGTCCCAACAGACGGTATTCAATACGCTCGTCATTTAGCTTTTCATTGGACAATGCAAGATTGATGCTGCGATCCAGCAAACGCTCGATCAGTTGGGGCGTAGTACAGTCCAACTGACGGATCCCCAGTTCCGGATGTGTGCCGGAGAAACGAGGCAGATTATCGGCCAGATAACTGCAGATATTGCACCCGAGGGACAGTACATACTGGTTGGCAGCATACATGCGCTGAATGTTCTGTGTTCCTGCGGCCAACTCTGAAAAGACAATGTCCACGCTGGATAAAAACATCCGCCCATAATCATTTAGTTCAATTTTCCCTTTTCGATGTTCAAACAAGGGAACCTGCAGTTCCTCTTCCAGCCGAGTGATGCTCTTGCTCAGGTTGGGCTGAGTAACAAACAGCTCTGCTGCTGCGCGGGTGATATTTCCTGTGCGGGCAACCGCCTGAAAATATTTCAATTGGGTTAAATCCATGGTTTGTTCAAAAGCCTTTCTGTATATAAATCATGGAAAATATCGAATACATCTCAAAATCAAATACGCATAGCCGCGTGATAGGCTTCGTGGTTGGCGCGATAATAGTTGCCGCCCCGAGCGGTACAGTCTCCGACTAAAATAACCTGATTGCTGCCGTATTTACTCAGCAGTTTCATGCCGAGTGCATTATCCGGTTTGACTCCAAGCGCATTGACAACACTGTCCGCAGGAAAGAAGCGTTCTTCTCCGGTTTTCTGATCGACTGTTTTAACGCCACCATCGATGGACTGAATGTTCTGACCTCCTATCAGCTCAACGTGATTTTGTTCCAACTGATCCAACAGATCAGCTTTGTTGAAAATCGGCATCTCCATTACAAAGTTTTCTCGAGGAAGCAAATCAATAACAGTGACATTCTTCCCTTCCTGACTCAGGGTCAGAGCACATTCCAAACCAGTGATACCACCGCCGCAGACAACAACATTTTTACCTGTTTCTACGGCATGACTGTCCACATCACGAACAGCCAGAGCCCCCTTTATGCCGGGAATGGGAGGCATAAGATAAACGGAACCGGTGGCAACAATGATGGCATCCGGATTTTCCTGCTCGATGAGTTCTTCGGTTACTTCCGTGTTGAGCAGAATTTTGGCACCACAGTGAAGAGTCTCCTCAACGTCCCAATCCAGATATTCTCGCATTAACTGTTTAAATGGAACCATACTGGCGTCAATAAGCAGACCGCCCAGTTTGTCTGTTTTTTCATAGAGTGTAACTGCATGACCGCGCTTCACCAGGGTTTGGGCAGCCATCATTCCGGCAGGACCACCACCGATTACCATAATGTGCTTGCACAGAGATTCAGGAAGTGGGGCGATTTCTCCGGCGATTCCACAGCGTGGATTGATCGCACAACTCATCGCGGTTCCATAGGTGTTCGCATTGCCGCAAAGATCACAGCGCGTGCAGGGACGCACTTTGGCACTCTCGCCGGCTAAAGACTTATGAATAATGTCCCCATCTGCCATAAAGCTCTTGGCCATGGCAACAATATCTGCTTTTCCGGAGGCAATGATGTCTTCTGCCTGTTCCAGTGTAGTAATCATGCCCACTACTGCTACAGGAATATGAAGATGTTTTTTTACTTCGGCGGCATAATCCACATTCAGCGGTTTGTGCGGTGTACGAAAATAGGTGGGGATGGTGTAGCGGGCAGAGAGATGGAAAATCGATCCTTGTGAGATATGCATAATATCTACGTATTCCTGTGCCAGTTTCATAAAAGCCAAGGACTCTTCAAACTCCAAACCGCCCGGAATTCCTTCCGTAGCAGAGACGCGAAGTTCAATCACCATGTCATTTCCTACCGCTTCACGGACCGCCTTCAATACCTCAAGCGGATATTTACGGCGATTTTCCGGACATCCGCCATACTCATCGTTGCGGACATTGGAATCAGGTGAGAGCCACTGGGCAAGGAAATTGTTATGAGCACAGTGGAGCAGGATCATACGAAAACCGGCATGCTTACAGCGCACAGCACAGTCTACAAAATTCTGCTTCATCTCGTCCATATCGCTCCGAGTCATAGTACGCACATTATCGTCGGGATTGAGCGGGCGTTCCGCAGAAATGATAGCAGTTGGTTGACCATCCGTTGGGGCCCGATTCCCACGGCCGGCATAAGCCAGTTCTACGGATAATTCTGCGCCATTTTTACGGCACTGTTCCACTAACGCATTCATACCATGAATGCAATCATCGTCACATACATTCATTTCGCACAGCCAGTGAGATGTGTTGTCGTGGGTGACAGGTGTGTCTCCGACGGTAACCCAACCGACACCTGTTTGTGCCTGCCACTCCATAAAGTCCAACATATCCTGACTCATGGAACCATCTGCATTGCATTTCAAAACAACAGTGGGAGCATATTCCAATCGATTTTTTAACGTTAAGCCGCGAATGGTTAAAGGTTGAAATACGTGAGGATAACGGTTTTGCGTCATAATAAAGCCCTTCCTTTCCTGCTTGTTTCTTCTATCATACTATATGTAACGAAAAATAGAAAATGAAATATAACGTGTTTCACTATAACCTTTACGATATAACAAAACGGAGTTGAACGCAAGATTCAACTCCGTTTTGTTAATAGTTTTGATGTTCAGGAATTCAGTTCCTTCACTAGCTGCGCACCGGTCTTGACGACCATTAAGTCAGGATAATAGGATTTTTTGGATTGGCGCAACCCTTCCACGCCCATATCATCTTCGCGGTTTAAATAGTGAATTTCAGGATGATTTTCCTGTATCCAACGAGCAAATTCCCGGTTAATCATGGGATAGGCTCCAGCTACATCCGAAAAAGCTTTTTCAAAGTGAACGTCATAGGTGTCTGTCAGACCCATCCGTTCGCCCATAGTGAAGGCGATAACTTTTCCGTCTACCCGTATAAGGTAGCCTTCCATGCCCATTTGTTCATAGTGGGCGGTACATTTCCGGAGAGCTACACCATCCTCTTCGAAGGTTTCTTCTCTGTCGAATCCTTCATTTTCTTTGTGCCACAGTTCATTCATACTCAGGCATTCCTGAAGATTTTCGGCAGTAATGGGTTCGCCGCTCCAGTCTGGATGCTCAGATAGAAACTTGTTGATGTGGTTGCGCTTGCCGTGCAGTTTTTTCCCTTTCAGCGTGGCTAAACGTTCAATATCGTAGAGATAATCGTAGCCGTTCCGATCGTCGGTATACTCAAAGCAGTCCGGGAAAAGGTGCTCCAATTCTTCACGGTGCGCATCGGACAGGCAGGCAAGCTGAAATCGGTTGTTACGCTGGCGTGCATCCTCACGCAGTGCAAGAATAGCGGCACGGACATCACCTCCAACAGGATAGAGATAACAGGGGCCAAGAGCTCCGGTCATATAGCAGGTAAGGCAACCTTCCACTTCAGCTACCTGAAGCTGAAATGGCTCGCTCCAGGCGTATAAATTTACAAACGTGTATTCACAGCCGCGCTCGTTGCTGCGGCACAAGGCAGCGTCAATCCACGTTTTGTCCTCCGGAGTTGCGTAGTGAAATGAGATCATAGGGTTCCTTTCTTTATTATATCTTCAGATCGTAAAATAAGCACAATGACTATTGTAGTCAATCATTTTTTATAAGTCAATTCTAAAAGGTATGATAGTCTGAAATAGATGAAAAAATATGAAAAAAGGGCACGAACAGTGTCGTACCCTTACGTTGGAGCAGGCAATGGGAATCGAACCCACCTCTAAAGCTTGGGAAGCTTTCATTCTACCGATGAACTATGCCTGCAAATCCCTTGTATTATAGCATGCTGCATCGTGATTTGCAAGCAAAAATAACGAAAATTCTCCCCGCCTGATTTCTCAGGCGGGGAGAAAAGTGAATTGGTTATCCCACAAACTTCATGCCGGTACCTTGGGTAGCAGTGTATTGTTCCGTTTCCTCGTCCATCCAGTCGTTGTATTTTTCAGAACGGAGACTGTCAGCAGAGGTGGTGCGCCAATAAGGAGTATCCGCAAAACTATCAAAATATATGACATAGCAAACATGGTTGTCATCATCGCGGAAAATGCTGGTGTCACCACTCTGACGTGCATCATCGAACAACCACGCAACGACCTCGTCATTGTAGGAGTTCTTAGACAGGTTTTCGTGCAACCCACCTTCATAGTTTGAAGCATCTGAAGAATTGTTGTCCGCCAATGTTCCAAAGGATTCGGATGTCTTATCCCCGGAATTATATTCGTCCAACAGTGACTGCGCCGTTTCTTCAACGGAATCCATGTCATAATTGTCGTCATCATCTTTTGTTGCGTCGAGGCGAATCACCCTAGCATTAGCGCCGTAATACTCGTCCAGATAACGCTGATTGACGTACATAGCATAATAACCAGTCACGTTCCCACTGCTGCTTGTATTTTCGATTACGCCGCTGGAGCCTGCCTGATGACTTGTATCGTTCATCCAAGTTGCAAAACCGGTGTAACTGATGGCACTGGAATTGGAATTGTCTGTTGCGCCATAGGTTTCAGCCAGCTCAGCGGCCTTATCCGTATCGCCGGAAACCAGGGCATCCGTAATTTCCTGGGCGTGAGCTTCCGCTTCCGCGCGATTGGCTTCAATTGTGTCTTCATCCAAATCAACTGTGTTACCATCAGAGTCCTGCTCAGTACGATCAAAGGAAACGAGGTAGCAAGTGTAGTCAATGGTATCGATAGTCGCCGAATTTTCGGTGTAATAAGTGTCGATTTCCTCATCCGTTACATCAAAGCTTTCCTGCTTCTGGCTTGCATATTCCGTAGCAAGTTGAGCCTCTGTCAAAATACGGCGATAATCCTTTAGAGTCATATACTTGCCATACCCATTGTGCAGGTAATAGTTTTCGGTAACACCGTAAAGTTTTGCATATGCACTGATATTGTTGATAGTAGCGTCCACTTGGGATTGGCCATCTTCACTTAGCTCGTAACCATTGGCTTCAGCTTCTTGCGCCAAAATGGAAACGTTAGTCAGATAACTGATAGCATTGTCTTTCAGCATCTGATCCCACGTATAGCCTTCATAAATTTCCTGTTCATCCAATGGTTTAGATGTGTCCAATCCATAAGTGGAAGCATAACTGGAATAGTTGGAATAGGTGGAATAATAGTAATAGTCTACATCAACAACGCCATAGGATTTGCTGCCGATGGTAACGGCAGTGGAGTGGCGCTGAATTACGCCGTTGTCCCATACGAGCAATGCAACGACACACAAGCCAACGACAATGCCGATAATCGTATAAATAATAGCATTTCGGTGGCTCTTTTTTGCAGCAATAGCATCTTGGCGCTGTTTCTGGGTCATTCCGTTAAAAGCGTCTGCCCGGCGCTCTTTTTTTGTCTTGGATGCGCTCATAGTTTGATATCATTCCTCTCGAATTATGGGCAAGTTGCCCGGTCATCAGAATACCGAGACATTATACCGCAAAAGAAAAAACCTTGCAAGACTTTCTGGTAATTTTGCACAAAAATATGGAGAGCATCATTAAATGCAGAAGAAACCAATACGGTTTTTCTGCATTATTTTTTTATCTGATGAGGATACGAAGGCCTATACAGAGCTGACCCGGTTCGTACTGGATCACATTGGCGAGGAGAAGCTGGCCGAAATTAAGCAGCGGCTGATGAATAC
>CAVLAO010000023.1:0-25566 GCA_963660915.1 Bacteroides sp. CAG:927
AAAAAAACAAGCACTTCCGTCCGCTGACATTAACCTGATAGCCTGTTCGGATACGCGTTTAGCGGATAATGAAGAGAACCGGAAAAAAGGAGTCCATTTCTT
The DNA here is from genome assembly GCA_963660915.1 of Bacteroides sp. CAG:927. GTDB lineage: Bacteria > Bacillota > Clostridia > Oscillospirales > Oscillospiraceae > UMGS1766. The sequence goes on from CAVLAO010000023.1 coordinate 103, forward strand.
TGTTGATGATTATCGTTTTAAAGGTGTTTACAATGACCCAAAACGCTTGTTGAAACGGTATGCACAGTATGCATTTCTGCTCACACCAGACTTTTCTACCTATGCCGAAATGAATTTATGGCGTCAGCTGGAAAGTGTGGCACAGAACAGATGGGTAGGTGCTTATTGGCAAAGCAAAGGGCTTATAGTCATTCCAACTGTAAGTTGGAGTACACCAAGGAGCTTTGAGTTTTGCTTTGACGGCATCGAGCAGGGAGGAACAGTCGCTGTCGGTATGGTTGGCTGCAAGCATGAAAAAACCGGATTTATGCGCGGCTACAATGAGATGTTGAAATGTTTGACGCCCGAAAATGTTATTGTGTTTGGAAGCCCCTTTCCCGAGATGGAGGGAAACATCATTCAGATCGACTACATGCTGTCCCGAAAGGTGGTGCGTTGAAATGGGCGGAAGAGGCACATATGCAAGTGGAAACAATGTAGCTTACGTATACGTAACCGTGGACAAAATTGAGGACGTAAAAGTTTTAGAACCGGTGGATCCGAGAAAGAGCTTTAGTTTACCTGCAGAAGCACATTCTTCTATGAGCTATATTGCCTTGGATAAGGTCGGAACTTTTAGACAATATCGAGAGTATAACGCTCAACACTTACCAATTTTTGAAATTGGGTATCATTTTGAAAAAGGAATATCCACACACGGAGAACCTGTTTTGCATTACCATGAATATTCTGCTCCAGGGGTTGAACACAGAGAGAAAGCGAAACCGATTACACCAGCACTCATCGATAAATATAAGAAGTATTTCAAAGGAGTTGCCATATGAGAGGAAAAACAATCGCTGAATTCATCGACAATCTGTACTATAATCCGGAAATGGAAATTGAATATCACGGTGTACGATATTTGGTGTCCGGATACCTTGATGAGAGCAAAGAATTTGTTCTGCAAGTCGATTCCATTGAAAATCAGAGTTCAGAAGTTTTTTTTGTTAAAGAAAAAACGGCAAGAGAATGTGTAGAAGCGTTTGAAAAAACCGCACTATTTGATGGAAAAACGATTTATGAGGCAGAACCTGAAATCACAGTCTTGTATGGATAATTTCATATAAAATCAGGAGACTTCGAACTCTATAGCCGAGGTCTCCTGATTTTATCTTTGCATTAATTTTTCTCGGTAATGAAAGAAACTTCTGCATGCTGTGCTGTTTCAGCGACGTTTCTCTTTCCCTCTTCATCCTGATGAAACTGCTGTTTGACCTTGTACATGTTGCTGTCCATCTGATTAAAAAATGCTTCCACTGATCCGCCAGGATTCAGCATGCCCCAACCCTGGGCGGCGCTGAGGCGATAGGGTTCCTCCGTCGCCTTATTAAATCCTGCAATGCCGCGGCTGATCCGCTCCATCAGTCGTTCCAGGCGTTTCCGGTCGGCATTCCAGAGCAGCACGATGAACTCGTCTCCGGCATAGCGAATGGCCACAGCGTCCTCTCCGATCGCATCGGAAAGGACTTGCCCCATGGCGCAAATGGCACGATCCCCCACAGCGTGGCCGTAGACATCGTTAATCTGCTTAAAGTCGTTGATGTCCAGCAGAATGCCCCCCATCGGGGCGCGGAGCTTTTTCTCCGCCTGCCGCAGAACGCCGTCCAAATAGCGGCGGTTGAACAGACCGGACAAGGCATCCACCAGCAAATCTTCCGAATGGGACTGCATTTGTACAAACATAAACGCCAGCGCCACGCAGGTCCATCCGATGGCAATGCCATAGTGCAGCCATTGCATAAGAACTCCCACCACGCAGGGCACCACAAACTGATAGACGGGAAAGAAGCGCAGCCGGGATCCGTTGCGGCGGAAGCGCATGACCGTGACAATGCTGACAATGAAATACAGCATCAGGATTACATACACCACGCTCACCAACGGTCCCCGCCGATAGACATTGTCGGCGGATACCGAGAACAGAACACCCCAACCGGCGGCATTTATCAGATTCAGCGCAATGTCGATCCCCAGAAAGGGAAGCAGCTGTTTCGCCCTCCGCTTGGTTCGCTTCGGGTTGCGATAAAGCCGCAAATCCACGTAGAGGCACCAGAAATAGCCAATGGTTACCGTGTCGATAAAACATAGACTGTTGGTAAGGTAATTCAATATCCTTGCCCCGGGAAATACCGCGGTGTCTATGGGGAAAGACAGAGCTTCTATGGCGCACCCCAGCATGGTCAGAATGATCATGCTGTCAAAGATGCGGTCATCCTGCCACACGCTTTCCCGATTTTGCCGCCGGGTGTGCAGCAGTACCACCATCATCAGGATGCCAAGCCCGTCAACGATTAAGATTTCTTCGAGATTTTTCACGTAAAAGCTCCAATTTTCGCTCCTCAGCTCCGGCTGAGCAGCTCTGTAGTGCGATATTGAACGGCCTCTGCCAAATGGGCGCTCTGAATGGTGTCGCTTCCGTCCAGATCCGCAATGGTGCGGGCCACCCGCAAAATGCGGTCGTAGCTCCGGGCGGAAAGCTGCATGGCGTCATAGGCCGTCTTCATCAGCTGCTCTCCCGCCCGATCCAGCTGACAGCTGCTCCGCAGCAGAGCCCCGGAAAGATGGGCGTTGCAATCCACACCCCGTTCCACCTGCCGCTTCCGGGCGGCATTTACCCTGGCACGGATGGCAGAGGAGGGCTCTGCCGGTGCTGTTGTCCGCAGCTCATCAAAATTCAGTGCCGGCACCTCTACCTGCAGGTCAATGCGATCCAACAGCGGGCCGGACAGCCGCGCCAGATACCGGCGCCGTCCCTGCTCCGAGCAGGTGCACTTCCCGGATGGATGACCATACCAACCGCAGGGGCAGGGATTCATGGCGCATACCAGTTGAAAGCGGGCGGGATACCGCATGGTTCCGGCGGTGCGGGAAATCTGCACCACACCATCCTCTAACGGTTGGCGCAGTACCTCCAGTGTGTCCCGTCGAAATTCCGGAAGTTCATCCAGAAACAGCACTCCGTTATGGGCAAGGGAGATCTCCCCCGGACGGGGCACACTTCCGCCGCCGGCCAGTGCGGCGGAGGAAACCGTGTGATGCGGAGAGCGAAAGGGGCGCTGTATCAGTAAAGGATGGCTGGCGTCGGTTTCCCCCTGAACGCTCCAAATCTTTGTCGCCTCCAATGCCTCCGCCCGGGTCATCTCCGGCAAAATCGACGGCAGACGGGAGGCCAGCATGCTCTTTCCGGAGCCGGGCGGCCCCACCATCAGAATGTGATGTCCGCCGGCGGCGGCAATTTCCAGTGCCCGCTTGGCCAGCTCCTGCCCTTTTACGTCGGCAAAGTCGGCGCAGGCCAACGCCTGCTCCGATGGCTCCCAACGGGGTGCAGGGGCGATGGGGTCAAGGCCTGTCAGGTGGTCGATCAGCTGATGCACGTTTTCCACCGGATATACGGTCACGCCCTCGGCCAATGTGGCTTCGGGGGCATTTTCTGCCGGAACAAACAGCTGTTGAACGCCCTGCTCTGCCGCCGCCAATGCCATAGGCAGCATGCCCACCACGGGGCGGATCTCGCCGGTCAGGGCAATTTCCCCCACGAAGGCACAGCTGGTCAGATCACTGTGGAGGATGCCGCTGGCATGAAGAATCGCCAACAGAATCGGCAGGTCATACACGGTACCTGCCTTTCGCCGTCCGGCAGGGGCGAGGTTGACGGTGATGCGGGAAACCGGGAAGCTGAATCCGGCGTTGCGAATCGCTGCCCGCACCCGCTCCTTGGCTTCTTTCACTGCCGCATCCGGCAGTCCCACCAGGTCAAAGGCGGGCAGTCCTCCGCTCAGGTCGCACTCAACCCGCACGCCATAGCCGTCGATGCCGTGCAGACCGAGGGAATCTACGCATACTACCATAACGACCGCCTCCTGTCCGCTTGCCTGAGATAAATCGTTTTATTATATCCCTTTGGCGGTGGTTTTGACAACGGATTAAAAGAAAATTAACTTTTATTGCAACTTTTCGGCGGAGTTGGAATGTGCAGGTCTCCTGCCGATGATGTGCAATTGCCGCGGTCGGTGCAATAAGATCCTTCGCTGCGCTCAGGATGACAGGGGAAGAGGGTACTCAGGATGGCAGTGGAAGAAGGCGCACAGGATGACACCGAAAGCCTTCTTTCCCTTTCTCTGATTTTCTGTTATAATCTGCGGGAATAAACCTGCAAAAAGGAGGACTTTTATGGACAGCAACCTTTACCAGCGGCCAAAGGCGGCCTGGAACAAACTGCGCGCCGCCCGGGCCGACGGGGTCGATGTGTTTCTCTGCGGCCCCACCGGCTACGGCAAAACGGAGCTGGTGAACCGCTGTCTGCAAAAGTCGGAGACCACCGTGCTCTCTGCCTGGCAGATGACTGCCGCGGATCTGGCACCGGAAAAGCTGCCCATCGGACACACGCTGGTGATTGACGACCTGCAGTGGGCCGAAACGGAGGAGCTGCAGCAGACCATTCTCGCGCTGCTGCGGCGCACAGACCTGTGGGTGGTGCTGATCTGCCGCACCCCTTCACCGGAATGGCTGATGCCTGCCTTTCGGGCGCGGATTCTGGCGGTGATTTCCCAGGAGGATCTGGCGCTGTCCGGGGAGAGCGCGGCCGAACTGCTCGGACAGTATCACCTTGCTCTGTCCCCGGAGGAGAGCAACCGACTGTTCCCGGTTCTGGACGGGAGTCCGGTGGGCATACGGATTGCGGCGCGGTTTCTGGCTGCCGGCAACACCTTGGATAAAGCAGGAGAACAGCATCTGCTGGAAACCTACTGGCTCTATCTGGATCAGCACGTTTACAGCCTGTGGCCGGAGGAACTGCAGGAATTTATGCTGAAGCTCTCTCTGCTGGACAGCTTCACCGTTCCCATTGCGGCGGAATTCACCGGCCGGACTGACGCCGATCTGCTGCTGCACCGCCTCCAGCAAATCAGCACCTGCTTTATCGGCACGCCGGAAAACTACATCATCCGTCCCCATCTGCTCGGCTGTCTGCGCAGTCGAATGAACCGTACCTGGCTGCATTCCCAACGGAACGCCCTTTGCCGCCGGGCCGGTCAGGTATATGAACGACTGGGATTTCTGCCTCAGGCACTGGAATTCTATGATCGCGCCGGGGACAAGGCCGCGATCGCCCTGCTGTTGAAAAAAAACGCCTCCCGCAATATCGGCGTCGGCTTTTATTACGAAATGCGGGACTACTATTTTCAGCTGCCGGAGACCGTCATTTTATCTTCCCCCGCTCTGATGGCGGCCATGAGTATGCTTTCCTCTATCCTGCTGAATCTGCCCGCCAGCGAGCGCTGGTATCAGGCACTGCAGGAGTACCGCCGTCAGGCCGCCCCTGCCGAACAAAAGGCGGCAGAAGGATGGCTGCTCTACCTGGACATCGCCCTGCCCCATCACGGCAGCGACAATGTGCTGACGCTGCTTCAGACCAATGCGGCAAAGATCCTGAACCGAAGTTTGACTCTGCCGGAGTTCTCCGTCACCAGCGGTCAGCCCTCCATTCTCAACGGCAGTAAGGATTTTTCCCTCCTGTGTCGGCAGGAGGGCACAATCATCACCGTACTGAACCAGACGATCACTCCTGCACTGGGGCAAAACGGCAGCGGACTGATGGATCTGGTTGTGGCGGAAAGTCAGTTTGAACAGGGCGCAAGCTGGGAAAACGTTCTTTCTATTGCCAGCAGCGGACTGATGGCAGCGCAGGCCGGAGGAAAACAGGAACTGCAGTTTGTCGGCATTGCCACCATTGCCCGCGTCTACTGTCTGCGGGGACAGGCGGGAGCGGCTCGCTCTCTGATCAGCCAATACGGCAGGGAACTGAAGGGGCATCCCAGAGTGCGCGCCAATCTGGGGGCTCTGCAAGCCCGGCTGGACCTCTATCTGGGCCATCCGGAGGAGGCCGCCAAGTGGCTGCGTTCCCTTCCTCAGGATGCAACCGCCTTTGATGTACTGGAACGGTATCGCTACCTGACCAAGGTGCGGCTGTTGATTATTCAGGAACACTTTGAAGAGGCGCTGACGTTGCTGGAGCGGCTGCACTGGTATGCCATTGTTATGAAGCGACCCTATATCCGCATTGAGTGCCACATGCTGAAAGCCTTTGTCCAGTATCGGCAGGAAAACCCCAAGTGGAAAACCAACCTGAGCATCGCCCTGCGGCGCGCGGAAGAGTTAAATCTGTCCCGTGTTCTGAGCCGGGAGGGTGCGGCACTGCTCCCATTGCTGAATGCAGATGCCATACCGGAGGATACTCCCTTTCTTCAGCGGGTATGGCGGGACACCCGGAGCATGGCGCGTCATTACCCCAACTACCTGACCCATGCGGCACTGGAGGGGCCGGAGCTGGACAAGTTTTCTCTTCAGCTGCTGCACCTGCTGGCAGAGGGCTGTTCCCGCAAAAAAATAGCGGAAATCACCGGTCAGCCGGAGCGAACGGTGAAATACCGCACAGAATTGATTTACCATACCCTTGGCGCCGCCGGAAAGATGGAGGCAGTGGAAAAAGCGCGAAAAATGGGGCTGTTATAACGAAAACAGGGCATTCCGATCGGTCGTCGGAACGCCCTGTTTTATTTTTGAAACCGTCTCAGAAACCAAGCCCAAAGGTCAAAGATTCTCTGCCATGGAGCAGATGATCTTCGCGCAATTTTCAAACCCAAGCGCGCCGCTGTTCAGCAGCAGATCATAATTGTGGCGGTCCCCCCAATGCTTTCCGGTAAAATCATTGTAATGCCGACTGCGTTCTTTGTCCGACCGCTGCATCTCTTTGAAAACGGTATCCCTCGTCATTCCGTATTCCTTTGTGCCCCGCTGGGCACGTTTCTCGGGATCGGCATAGAGAAACACGCGCAGGACGTCGTCCCGCTCCGCAAGGATCTGGTCGGCGCAGCGGCCGACGATCACGCATCCGCCCTTGTCGGCATACTCCGTAATGGCAGCCTTCTGGGCGATAAAGATCTGCTCTGCCAGAGGCAGCGTCTGCGTGTCCGCACTTTTCAGGATGCCGTAGCCATAGCTGCTTCCCATGACCAGATTATACAGCAGACTGTTGGTCACTCTCTGTTCGCTTGTTTCCACAAAGTCGACGGACAGGTCGGATTTTTCCGCCGCCGCATCGATCAGCTCCCGGTCATAGTAGGGAATGCCCAGTTTATTGGCCGTCATTTTGCCGATGGTGCGTCCGCCGCTCCCCAGCTCCCGACCGATGGTAATGATTTTCTTCATTTATGATTGCTCCTTTCCCGTCTGCACTGTCGTCTCACAGGCGCGATTCAGTTTTTTGATCTCGAAAACCACCAAAATCAGTGCCAGAACAAATGCCAGCCCGTCGGCAGTCGGACCGGCCCACAGCACGCCGTTCAATCCAACGATGCTGCACAGGATCATTGTGGCCGGAATCAGAAAGATGATCTGCCGGCTGAAGGAAATCACGCCGGAAATCACCGGTTTTCCGATGGACTGGAAGAAAATTGCGGACACAATCTGGAATCCGTTAAAGAAGCACAGCAGTGTAAAAATCCGGAAGGATTTCACGGAAAACTCGATGTAGAGGTCGCCCTGCTCGCCAAACATTGCTGTAAGCTGGTGCGGGCACAGTTGGAAAATGATAAAACAAACCACGGCAACCAGCGTTGCAATCTTCACCGCAAGGGAGAATGTTTCCTTCACCCGCTTGAAATCCGAGCGGCCATAGTTATAGCCGACGATCGGCTGGGCACCGGTCCCGATGCCGGTTACAATAGAGACCAGAATCGTATTGAACTTCATCACAATTCCAAACGCCGCCAGAGGGATATCCGGGCCGTATTCCGATGCGGAGCCGTACCGCACAAGGTAGTAGTTGATTACTGCCATAATGACCGCAATGGCAAACTGGGAGATAAAGCTGGAAACGCCCAGACTGGCAATCTTTTTCAGCAGCCGGAAGTTGGGTTTCATGCCCTTCAGGGAAATCTTTACGGTTTTGAAGCGGGGAACATACCACATGCTGATTCCGAAGTTCAGCAGCTGACCGATGACGGTTGCAGCGGCAGCGCCCTCCATGCCCCAGCCGAAGCCGAGAACAAACAGCGCATCCAGAACCACATTTGCAAGGCATCCGGCAATCATGGCGATCATGGTAAGCTGCGGCGTTCCGTCGGAGCGGATCAGGGAGCACATACCGCAGCCGATAATGACAAAGGGGAAGCCGATGATCACGACTTTTCCGTAGGCCAGAGCATAGGGCAGGTTATCCGGCGTTGCGCCCAGAATACCGGTCAGCGGTTTCAGAAACGCCGCGCAGAGGATAAATACCACAATGCCTGTGATGATCAACCAGGTGAAGGTGTTGTTCGCGCCCTTTTCGGCTTTCTTTTTCTCCCCCCGACCGAGCTCCAGACTCAGATAGGCGGCACCGCCGTCGCCTAAAAGAAGCGCTAATGCAGTGACGACCATGTTCAAGGGGAAGATCACGTTGGTTGCACTGTTGCCCAATGTGCCGACGCCCCAACCGATAAAAATCTGGTCTACAATGTTATACAGTGCATTTACGACCAGTGCGATGACACTGGGAATTGCGTATTTCAGCATCAGTTTTCCGATGGATGCGGAAGCAAGCGGATTGTTTTCTTCTGATTTCATGCAAGTTACCTCCTGAATTTACAGCACTTTCGCGCCGCAGGAGATAGTATAAACTATATGACAATCATAGAGTCAATGTATTTTTCGGCGATGGTTCTTGCACGTTTTCTGGAATAGTTGTAATAATCCTGTCGTTTTTCTATAATAGAGAGCAGAACTCTGTGATATTATAAGAGAATTTTGGGGTGCAATATGCAAAATCTGTTGTCCATCGGAGAAGTCGCCAAAATCCGAAATGTGAATGTGCAGTCTCTGCGCTATTATGAAAAGCTTGGGATTCTGATCCCGGCCTATATCAATCCGGAAACCGGATATCGGTATTATTCATTGGAACAGATCATGATTCTGGACACCATCATCCTGTGCGTGGACCTCGGCATCCCGCTGAAGGACCTGAAGAACTATGTGGATGCCGAGGGTCAGCTGGAGTTTGAACGGCTGCTGCGGAACGGGCGAAAACTGGCCACGCAGAAAATAAAAAAGATCGAATCCAATCTGAATTCGATCGACCGCACCCTGCAGCATATCCGGGCACAAAAATCCTTCCTCGGGCGGGAGGGATACTACTCTCGCTTCATCTTTGAGCGCTACATCATTACGGCGCCCTGTGAAGCGCAAATGAGCGCCAAAGTCTATGAGAAGAAACTGAGTGAACTGTTCGACGCCGCAAAAGAGCGGCAGCTTCAGGCGTCCTTTCCCCATGGAGTGATTTTTACCTATAAGAACGGTCAATTGGATCACTCCAGAATGTTTCTGGAGGTCCTGCCGAGCAATTCCGAAACAGTGCAGCGCCTGGCAGAGGGGAATTATCTCTGCCTTCAGGAGCCCCGGGAGAAACACTCCGATCCCCTTGAAATTTTTCCGCCGAAACTGTTTGCCGGGGAAACCGCCACCGTACTCTGTTCCTGTATGTCTCCTACCACCTACAAATACGATAAAGTGGTACTGGAATTTCAAATTCAGGCATAAAAAAGAGCCTCCTGTTTTCAAGAAAACAGGAGGCTTTTGAATATTTAGTATGCGATTCCCCAGACAACCGTCTTGTCTGCATCCTTGCCGCAAACGGCGCACTTGCACTTGCCGATCTTTTTCTGCTCCAGCGGCATGCAGCGGGAGGACACGCCGGCCTGTTCCTTCATGGCCAGCTCGCATTCCAGACTGCCGCACCACATGGCCTCGGCAAAACCGCCGCGGGTAGCCATGGCCTGCTTGACCTCTTCCATGGTCTCGCAGGTGTAGGTGTTCTCCTCCAGCCGCTTTTTGGCAGACTCGTAGAGGTTGTCGTGCACGGCCTTCAGCAGAGCGGGCACCTGCTGCTCCAGCTCCTCCAGCGGCACAAACACCTTTTCACCGGTGTCCCGGCGGGCGATGACGCACTGGTTCTTTTCCATGTCCTTTGGGCCGATCTCCACCCGCAGGGGCACGCCCTTCATCTCATACTCGGCGAACTTCCAGCCGTTGGACTGGTCGGAGGCATCGGTCTTGGTGCGGACGCCGATGGCCTTCAGCCGCTTTTCCAGATCGTAAGCGGCGTCCAGAACGCCTTCCTTGTGCTGGGCCACCGGAATCACGACTGCCTGAATGGGGGCGATGGCAGGAGGCAGAACCAGACCGTTGTCGTCGCCATGGGTCATAATCACAGCGCCGATCAGACGGGTGGTGGAGCCCCAGGAGGTCTGGAAGGGATACTGCAGCTTGTTGTCCCGGCCGGTAAAGGTCACTCCGTAGGCGCGGGAGAACTTGTCTCCGAAGTAGTGGCTGGTACCGGACTGCAGCGCCTTGCCGTCCTTCATCATGGCCTCGATGGTGTAGGTTGCCTCGGCACCGGCAAATTTCTCCTTGTCTGTCTTGCGGCCCTTCACCACAGGGATGGCCAGGGCATCCCGGCAGAAGTCGGCATAGCAGTTCAGCTGCTGCTCGGTCTCGGCCTGAGCTTCCTCAGCGGTTTCATGGATGGTGTGACCCTCCTGCCACCAGAACTCCCGGGAACGGAGGAAGGGACGGGTGGTCTTTTCCCAGCGGACTACGGAGCACCACTGGTTGTACAGCATCGGCAGCTGCTTATAGGTCTGAAGCACATGAGCCCAGTGATCGCAGAACATGGTCTCGCTGGTGGGGCGAACGGCCAGCCGCTCTTCCAGCTTGTCGCTGCCGCCCATGGTGACCCATGCCACCTCGGGTGCAAAACCGTTGACCAGCTCGCCTTCCTTTTTCAACAGGCTTTCGGGGATCAGCACAGGCATGGCCACATTCTCGTGACCGGTGGCCTTGAACATGCCGTCCATGATGGCCACCATGTTCTCCCAGATGGCATAACCATAGGGGCGCATGATCATAAAGCCCTTCACGCTGGCGTAGTCCACCAACTCTGCCTTCAGGCAGATGTCGGTATACCACTTGGTGAAATCCTCCTCCATGGAGGTGATGGCTTTCACTTGCTTTTTCTCTTTTGCCATGTCGATTCTCTCCTGTCAATCGGCGCGGTACACCGCGCATAAAATTGCTAGTTTATCATGTTACATTCTATCATTCACAAAAAAAATGTCAAGGCGTACAAAATTGCCGATTAACGAACGGATTGGTCTGCATTGCAAACATAAAACATTTCAAACAATTATTTACGCACCGGTATATTTACATTATTTGACACACAAACATGGCTATGGTAAATTATAGATGGAGGAAGTAGGTGCGGGGAAACGGTTCTCATCAAGTTTAAAATCACTCAAAAGGAGGAATGGAAAATGAAAAAAGCATTGCACAAGTTTGCGGCAATTCTGTTGATTATCGGATCGGTTGCAGCAATGATGGCCTCTGTTTCCGCCGAAGAAGTGGTTCAGGGTTGTTCTGTCGCACCCGATGGGCCCGATGCGATTTCGATTGGCACAGCCACTATGGACGCATCGGAGGAATACATTATTCTCGCTGAAATGACCCTGCACTTTACAGTGCAAGCTGACGTGAGTGCCATTCCTGCCTCAGAGCGCGAAACGTATGTCAGGTCAGCTAACGTAGAGGTTCCTATGGTTGCAACAGTTACTGTTGCGCAAAAATCAGGGACACAAAAGCTTACTACTTCTGCCACTGTTCGCCCCGAAAACCTGCTTAACACGCCTTTGATTCGTAGCTTCACGGTTTCGTTAAAGTACGTCAATTATACTGATTTTACGATTCCTGACGGTGGAGACGGATTTACAGTTCAGTCGAGCAATCCTTCTAACTATTTGAGCGGTTCCCATGACAGCAATCAGTCCTTTGTCAAGGGACATAGTATTGCTACAACCGTGACCATTCAATCGATTGTTATGGATAATGCAACCTGGTCATCTGGCCCTGTTTCTGTGTCTCGTCGCGTAACGATTCGCTAATTACAACACCAGCCCATACTTGGAATCTTATATTTAACAACATCTTGAAACGCCCGGTTTTCTTAAGGAAACCGGGCGTTTTTTGTGACAAGCCATCAAACCCTGCAGTGGTTCTCTTGTCTTCCTAGGCAGATTTTGTTTATTAAAAAATCCCCGTTATCTGTCCGGGGGTTTTTGCTTGTAATGGAACAACACCTTTGTTATAATAAGATGTAAAAATGTTTTTTTCAGAAACTATCGTACCCTGTACTGCGTGCGATGGCATGCAATTTCCTGTCATCCGGAGTGTTTTCTGTTCCTGTCACTCAAAGCATTTCCGTTCAGTGTCATCCTGAGCATTTTTCTTCTGTCATCCTGCGCAGTTCCTTCTACTGTCATCCTGAGCGCAGCGAAGGATCTTATTGTGCAGTCTGCGATGATCGGACTGTCATCGATAGAAAAGATTCTTTGTCGCGTTGCTCCTCAGAATGACAAAGACGGGCAGTTGACCGCTTGCACGCGCCTGCGGGCGCGGTCGTCGGCTGATGCCTCCTCAGAATGACAGAGGGCAGAAGATTCTCTTTCGGAACGATAAATTTGAAAACTTTGTGTATTTCACTCGGAGGTGCGCAATGGCAAACAAAGAATCCAAGCCTGTTCCCGAGTCCAAGCAGGACTCCCGTCTGCTGCGGGCGCTGGAACCCCAAGTGTGGATTTATTTTCTCTTTCTATTGGTATTTGCGGCGGCAACGGCCTTTTTTCAGCTCTATGTCGGTTTGACCGAAGCCGTTATTACTGTTGTTCTCTTTATTATTTATAAGCTTTCCATGCGGCAGCGCCAACAGGACGTGGCCAACTACATTGCCTCCTGCGGAGCGGATGTCGGGGCGGCAGGCAATGACTTTATGCTCAACGCTCCCTTCCCCATGGTGATTTTTCGACCGGACACGGGGGAGATCATCTGGTCCAACGACCTGTTTCTCCGCATTACCGGGGAGCGGGAGCACCTGTTCGATACGAAAATTTCCGCCACAGTGCCAGGCTTTGATGCCCGGTGGCTGATGGAGGGAAAGACGGAATGCCCCAATACGGTACTCATCGGCAACCGAAAGTTCACCGTGTTCGGTCACATGGCCCGAACCCGTGCCAACGGGTCCCGCAGCGAGGGCAATCTGGTCGCCACCACCTACTGGCTGGACGTGACGGAAAATCTGGCGCTGAAGGACGAGTACTACGGTTCCCGCCCCGTGGTGGCCATTCTCACCATCGACAACTATGACGACCTGTGCCGCAATCTGGCAGACAACGCCCGCTCCGCCATCCGCACCGCCATCGATCAGGAAATTGACAACTGGACCGAACCTACCGGCGGACTGGTGCTGCGGTACGACCGGGATCGGTATCTGTTCGTATTTGAAGAGCAGTATCTGGTGGGACTGCAGGAGAACAAATTCTCCCTGCTGGACGCAGTTCACAAGGTGACCAGTCCCAACGGTCTGCCGGCCAGCATGTCCATCGGCATCGGCATGGATACCGCCTATGACGAGCTGCTGCAGTATGCATCCCTTGCCACAGAGATGGCTCTCAGCCGGGGCGGCGATCAGGCCGTGATCAAAAACCGCTTCAATTTCGAGTTCTACGGCGGCCGCTCCAAGGAAATGGAACGGCGCACCAAGGTGAAAAGCCGGGTGATGGCCAACGCTCTGGGGGGTCTGGTTTCCAGTGCCTCCACGGTTTACACCATGGGGCATAAATACACCGATATGGATTCCATCGGCGCCGCTGCCGGCGTGGTGGCCATTGCCCGAAAGCATGGCGTGCAGGCCCGCATTGTGATCGAGCCGAATCCGAATCCCTCCACCATCATGGTGGATCGCCTGCGGCAGCTGCCGGAATATCAGGACGTGTTTATCACGCCGGACGACGCCATGCTGGAGGCGGATAACCACTCCCTGCTGGTGGTGGTAGACACCAACCGGCCGGATCAGGTCGTGGCACCCAATCTGCTGATGAGCTGCAACAAAGTGGCGGTTATTGACCATCACCGCCGCGCCGCCAAGTACATCGAAAACGCCGCGCTGAGCTATCACGAAACCTATGCATCCTCCGCCTGCGAGCTGATTACGGAGTTGATTCAATACCAGATGGAGGCGTCGGATTTACTCCGGGGCGAAGCAGAGGCACTGCTGTCCGGCATTGTGCTGGACACTAAGAGCTTTACTCTCCGCACCAGCGGACGCACCTTTGAGGCCGCCGCCTTCCTCCGCCGCTGCGGAGCCGACACCATGGAGGTCAAGCGGCTGTTCCAGAACAATCTGTCCGACACGATTGCAAAATACGACATCATCGCTCAGGCGGAAATCTACCGCAACGGGGTGGTCATTGCCACAGTGGATCATCCCTGCGGCCGGGTCACGGCGGCACAGGCCGCCGACGAGCTGCTGAATGTGGCCGGTTCTCTTGCCACCTTTGTCCTTTACCCCGACGGGCAGGGACATTGCTACATTTCCGCCCGCAGTCTCGGGGACGTTAACGCTCAGGTCATTATGGAAATGATGGGCGGCGGCGGCAATGCGGCGGCGGCGGCAGCACAGGTAGACAGCGCAGATGTCTCCGCTGTCCTGCGGCAGCTGAAGCAGTCGATTGACGAATATTTCAAAGACGAGGCGTGAGAGGATTTCTCCCCCGCAAAAATCATATCACGGCTTTGAGCCGAAGTTTCACTTTTCAGGAGGTCATTATTATGAAAGTTATTTTACAGCAGGATGTCCGCGGTCAGGGCAAGAAGGGGCAGTTGGTTGATGTTTCCGACGGCTACGCCCGGAACTTCCTCTTCCCCCGGAAGCTGGCCGTTGCCGCTACCACCGACAATGTAAACACCATGAAGCTGCAGGATCAGGCCCGCCGGGAACGGGAGGCCAAGGAAAAGGCAGAGGCCGAAGAGCTGGTAAAAAAGCTGAAGGATTGCCCGGTGAAGCTCTCCGCAAAGGCCGGCGTCGGCGGCAAGCTGTTCGGCAGCGTTACGACAAAGGAAATTTCCACTGCATTGAAGGAGCAATACGGCTATCAGGTGGACAGCAAGAAGCTGTCCTGCGAACCCATCAAGGCCTTCGGCACCTATCAGGTCAAGTGCAAGCTGGGGTATGAAGTCACCGGCACCGTCACCGTACAGGTGGTGGAGGCCTAATCTCCCCTGCCCGTTCATTCAATTCCGGAGGTGAGATCTATGCCAACAACAGAAGAAGAGCTGCTCTCCCGACAGGTTCCCCACAGTGTGGAAGGCGAACAGGCGGTGCTGGGTTCCATTCTGGTCGATGCCAGCTGCCTGCCGGAGATTGTGGAAAAGCTGAAGCCGGATGATTTCTATATCCGCCAGAATCGGGAGTTCTACCAGACGATCTATAATATGTTCTCCCTTTCCAAAACCATTGACCCGGTCACGGTTTTGGAGCAGATGCGTCAGGACGGCACCTATCAGGAGCCCAACAGCCGGGAATACTGTTTCCAGCTCATGGACATGACCCCCACCATCACCAACGTGATGGAATATGCCGCTATTGTGAAGGATAAGTCCGTACTGCGGCAAATCGGGTCGGCGGCGGCGGATCTGACCCGCGCGGTGTCCGACGGCACCGGAACCTCCAGCGAGGTACTGGAACTGGCAGAGCAGAAAATCTATGCCATCCGTCAGGGCCGGGCCACCCAGGGGCTGTACTCCATCAACAGCGTGATGTACGACGTGTACAACCGGCTGGCGGAGCTGGCCAGCAGTGAAAGCGCTGTGCCCGGCCTGTCCACCGGTCTGCCGGATCTGGATGCGGTGATTTCCGGGTTGAACAAAAGCGACCTGCTGCTGCTGGCCGCCCGCCCCGGCATGGGCAAAACCTCCCTTGCCCTGAACATTCTGCTCCACGCAGGAAAACACTCCGGCAAAGCCTGCGTGTTCTTTTCTCTGGAAATGAGCCGGGAACAGCTGGGTATGCGTCTGCTGAGCAACGAGTCCTTTGTAGACAACAAGCTTCTCACTACCGGCAAGCTGACCGACAGCGACTGGGAAAAGGTGGCTCTCGCCGCCACAGCCCTGAACCATACCAATATTCTTATTGATGACAATCCCTCCCTTTCGGTGGCGGACATGAATGCAAAATGCCGCCGGGTGGAAAACCTGGGACTGGTGATCATCGACTACCTGCAGCTGATGACCAGCGCCGGCGGCAGGCAGAACTACTCCGGCGAGAACCGGCAGCAGGTGGTCAGCGACATCTCCCGCGCCCTGAAAATCATGGCAAAAGAACTGAACGTCCCTGTCATCTGCCTCAGCCAGCTCTCCCGCGCCAATGAAAACCGGGAAAACAAACGGCCGCGGCTGAGCGACCTGCGGGAATCCGGTGCCATCGAGCAGGATGCCGATATCGTTATGTTCATTTACCGCGACGATTACTACAATCAAAATGCGGAAAACCACAATCAGGCCGAGTGCATTGTCGCAAAAAACCGCCATGGCGAACTGGCAACTGTGCCCCTCCAGTGGCTGCCTCAGTTCACCACCTTCTCCAGCGTGGACTGGAAGCACCAGGAGTGATCGCTTCTCTGTCATTCCGAGGAGCAACGCGACGCAGGCGCGTGCAAGCGGCCAACCGCCCTTCTTTGTCATTCTGAGGAGCAACGCGACGAAGAATCTTTTCTATCGATGATGCAGCAATTTTCGCAATTCGTGCGGTAAGATCCTTCGCTGCGCTCAGGATGACAGGAGAAATAATGCTCCAGATGACAGTAAAAGGGAACGTTTATGATGACGGTCACCCCTGTCATTCTGAGGGAGCAAAGCGACCGAAGAATCTTTTCTATCGATGATGCAGCAATTTTCGCAATTCGTGCGGTAAGATCCTTCGCTGCGCTCAGGATGACAGGAGAAGGAAATGTTCAAGATGACAGTAGAAGGAAATGCGCAGGATAACAGCAGAAAATGCGTAAAAAGGCGGAGGAAGGAAACTCTTCGGATGACAGAGGTCTCAAAAGGATTCAAACTATTATGAGTGAAGAAAAAAATCTCCTTGCCCGGGTTCTGCCTCTGGTACAGGAATATGACATGCTCCCTGAGGGGAGCACTGTGCTGTGCTGTGTCAGCGGCGGGGTGGACAGCATGGTACTGCTGCACCTGCTCCACAGCCTGTCCCGGCGGCAGGGAGCGGAGTTCGCCCTCCACGCCTGCCACTTTGACCACGCCATTCGGCCGGAGTCGGCGGAGGATGCCTGCTTTGTCCGCGCTCAGTGCGAAGCTCTGGACGTGCCCCTCCACGCAATCCGAATGGATGTGCCGTGGTATGCGGAAAGCCACGGCCTCGGTCTGGAGGAGGCGGGGCGGAAACTGCGTTATGACTATTTCGACAAGATTTCCGATGAACTGGGCGGCGCGATCATTGCCACGGCCCACCACGCAGACGACAACGCGGAAACTCTGCTGCTCCATCTGGTGCGGGGCACAGGACTGACCGGTCTGGGCGGCATCCCGCCCCGACGGGATAATCTGGTTCGACCGTTGCTTCGGTGTCCTCGAGGGCTGATTGAGGCCTATGCGGCGGAACGGGGCATCCCCTATAGAGAAGATGCCACCAATGCCGACACTGCCTACACCCGCAACTTTCTGCGCCATCAGGTTATGCCCCTGCTAAAAAAACTGAATCCCAACCTGACCGACACCCTCACCGCCACCTCGGAATCCCTGCGGGAGGACGGCGCATTTCTCACCGCCCGGGCAGAGGTGCTGGCCAGAGATGCGGCGCTGGCGGCAGGGAGCGTTATTCTCCCCATTGCCAACGTCACCACTGCGCCCACAGCCATCGCCAGCCGCGTGTTGCAGGCAGCTGCAGAAAAGCTGGAACCGAAGCTGGTACTCACTGCTGCCCAGCGTAAAACACTGCTGGAGCTGTGCCGCGGCAGCGATCCCGGTGGTCACTGCGACCTGCCTATGGGGATCAGCGCCCAACGGGTCTATGACCGGTTGGTATTTTCCCGTCCCGGCGAGGTAGAAATTCTTCCGGAAACCGAGCTGGACTTTACCGGCACCCGGAACATTGGCCCTTACACCGTAACCGTGGAGGCGGCGCCCCGTCCCGAGGCGTGGACCAACAGCGACGGAGAGGAGTTTTATCTTGCTTCCTTTGAACCCGTCCTGCTCCGCCCGAGAAAGGTGGGGGATGAACTGAAGCTGCCCCATCGGCAGGGCACAAAGTCCGTCAAGAAATGGATGATCGAGCGGCGAATTCCGGAGGCGCGGAGAGACCTCATTCCCGTGTTGGAACAAAACGGCCGCTGCGCCGCCGTTTGGAGCATCGGCATTGAAGCCGCCGCTCTGCCTGCGGCCGGTCAGCCTTGCCTGCATATTATCATCAAAGAAAGAGAGAGGAATCAGACGATATGAGTTCACATATCCATGAAATGCACAACGATGTAGCGGAAATCCTGTTCAGCGAAGAACAGCTGAAGCAGCGGGTGGCCGCACTGGGACAGGAGATTGCCCGGGATTATGCCGACAAGGATCGGGTACTTCTGGTCAGCGTCCTGCGGGGGTCATATATCTTTATGGCCGATTTGAGCCGCGCCATCGACATTCCGGTAGAGATCGACTTCATGAGCGTGTCCTCCTACGGCAAGGGCACAAAAAGCTCCGGTCAGGTGGAAATAAAAAAGGATTTGTCCGACTCGATTGAGGGCGTTCATGTCATTGTAGTAGAGGACATTCTGGACTCCGGCAATACCCTGAGCTATCTTCTCCACGTGCTGGAAGCCCGTCACCCTGCCTCCATCCGCCTGTGCACTCTGCTGGACAAGCCGGAACGGCGGCAGCAGCCCATCACGGCAGATTACGTGGGCTTCACCGTGCCCAATGCCTTCATCGTGGGCTACGGACTGGATTATGCGGAAAAATACCGCAATCTGCCTTATATCGGCGTGCTGAAGCCGGAGGTTTACAGCGGAAATTGAGGGCCGGCGTTTCCTTAGAACACAACCAACAACCAACACGAGGTATTGACACCACATGAACAAATCATTTTTTCGAAGTCTTTTGCTCTACGCCGGCATTTTGCTGGTGTTTATCACCGCAATGCAATTTCTCTCCCATGAAAACGCTCCACCGGAAGTGACGTACAGTCAAATGGTGCAGCTGTTCCAAAACGAGGAAGTCAGTTCCTTCACGGTCAAGGACAATGTAGTCACTCTGATGCTGAACAACGGCACGGAGGAGGCCTGTCAGATTACCGATGTCTCCCTGTTTCGGGAGGATCTTGGGGAACTGGTGCAGCAGCAGGCGGACAGCGGCATTCTCAGCAGCTACAGCTACGAACCCGACTCCGCTCCCAGCTGGATCAGCACCTGGGGACCCACCATCCTCATCTGTGTTGTGATCCTGGTGCTGTTCTATTTCAGCGCCATGCGGCAAAACGGCGCCAACCGCAACGGGGGACTGAACGACTTCGGCCGCGCCCGTACCACCAGCGCCGGTGCTACCGTGACCTTTGATGATGTGGCAGGGGCAGAGGAGGAAAAAGAGGAACTGCGGGAAATTGTGGATTTCCTCCGGGATCCTCAGAAATACAACGACCTGGGCGCCCGTATTCCCAAAGGCGTGCTTCTGGTTGGCCCTCCGGGCACCGGCAAAACCCTGCTGGCAAAGGCGGTTGCCGGTGAGGCGGGGGTGGAATTTCTGTCGATCTCCGGTTCCGACTTTGTGGAAATGTACGTCGGCGTCGGCGCAAGCCGCGTTCGGGATCTGTTTGCGCAGGCAAAGAAAACCGCCCCTTCCATCGTCTTTATTGATGAAATCGACGCCGTCGGCCGTCAGAGAGGTACCGGCTTGGGCGGCGGTCACGATGAGCGGGAGCAGACCCTGAACCAACTGCTGGTGGAGATGGACGGCTTTGCCGGAAACTCCGGTGTAATCGTCATGGCGGCCACCAACCGCCGGGATATTCTCGATCCGGCTCTGCTCCGCCCCGGCCGCTTTGACCGACAGGTCTATGTGGGCTATCCCGACGTGAAGGGACGGGAGGAAATTCTCCACGTGCATGCCCGGAAAAAGCCCTTGGACGACACCGTTGACCTTCATCATCTGGCCAAGGCTACCGGCGGTTTTACCGGTGCGGATCTGGAAAACCTGATGAACGAGGGTGCTCTGCGGGCCGCCCGGGAAAATCGGAGAACGGTCAGCATGAATGACCTGCAGGAGTCCATCATTAAAGTGATCGCCGGACCGGCCAAAAAGAGCCACATTGTCACTCCCTCTGCCAAGAAACTGACTGCATGGCACGAGGCAGGCCACGCAGTCGTGATGCACACCCTGCCTACCCACGATCCGGTGCACCAGATCACCATTGTGCCCCGCGGTCAGGCCGGCGGCATGACCATCAGCCTGCCGGAAGAAGACAAGCCCTTCCGCAGCCGCACAGAGCTGTTTGAGGACATCGTGGCGCTGCTGGGCGGCCGCTGCGCCGAGTCTCTGGTGTTGGGCGACATTTCCACCGGCGCCTCCAATGACCTGGAGCGGGCTACTTCCATTGCCCGGAACATGGTAACCAAGTACGGCATGAGCGATCGGGTGGGGCCTGTGGTGCTGGACACTGGCAATGACGAGGTGTTTATCGGCCGCAGCATGGGTCACACCAAGATGTATTCCGATGCGGTCGCCTCCAGTGTGGACGCCGAGGTGCGCGCCATTCTGGATCAGGCCATGGAGGACTGCATCCGCCGTCTGGAGGAGCACCGCACGGAGCTGACCAAGGTGGCCGAGTTCCTGCTGGAGCACGAAACCATGTCTGCCGAAGAGTTTGAGGCTGTGTTTTAATTCTGTTGTTTTTAAGCGGAACGCCTTCCCGTCGGGAAGGCGTTCCGCTTTTTGACAATATAATTCTCCGACGGTGTTAAAGAAGACACAATGCGACCGAAAGGATCTTTTGTTCCATCGGCATAAAAATCTCCCTGCCGGCGCAGGTCGGCAGGGAGATTCTCTATTGCATATAGGATAAACAGCGGAGGATGAGCAGCTTATTGCTGTGCCATCTTCTCGAAGTGCTGATACTTCTTTGCAGCATCCTCTTCCGCCTGCTTATACAGCTTCTCTGCCCGCTCGGGGAAGGACAGCTTCAGGGAAGCATAACGGGTCTCGCCCATCAGGAAGGACTGATAATCGGCAGTAGGTGCCTTGGAGTCCATGGTGAAGGGGTTCTTGCCCTGGTCGGCCAGAGCCGGATTGAAGCGGAACAGGTGCCAGTAACCGGCATCCACAGCGGCCTTCATTTCGCTCATGGCGTTGGCCATGCCGCCCTTCTTCTTCAAACCGTGGTTGATGCAGGGTGCATAAGCAATGATGATGGAGGGGCCGTTGTAAGCCTCGGCCTCGCGAATGGCCTGAAGGGTCTGGTTCATGTTTGCGCCCATGGCTACCTGAGCCACATAGACGTAGCCATACTGCATGAAGATGGAGGCCATGTCCTTCTTCTTGACCGCCTTACCGGCCGCGGCAAACTGAGCCACAGCGCCGGTGGGGGTGGACTTGGAGGACTGTCCGCCGGTGTTGGAATAGACCTCGGTGTCGAAGATGAAGATGTTCACGTTCTCGCGGGAAGCCAGCACGTGGTCCACACCGCCGTAGCCAATGTCGTAAGCAAAGCCGTCGCCGCCGAAGATCCACATGGACTTCTTGGTCAGCAGATCCTTCCGCTCCAGAATGGCGCGGGCAGCGGTGCAGGCGGGGCAGCCGCACTTCTTGCCGTTGGCCAGCCACTGCTCCTCGAAGGGAGTGCCGGTCAGATCCTGATGGGCGAAGAAGTCCTCGATCAGTGCCACCAGCTTGTCGCCGGTCTCCCGGGACTTGGCGGGATCATCCTTGTTCTCCAGCCATGCCTTGCCGGCAGCCACGATATCCTCATCGGCGAAGTCCAGACCGCACAGGGTCTCCACTTCCTCGATCAGCTTGGCGCGGCGCTGCGTGACAGCCAGATTCATGCCGTAACCAAATTCAGCCGCGTCCTCGAACAGGGAGTTCTCCCATGCGGGACCCTGACCCTTCTGGTTGACGGTGTAAGGAGTAGAAGGTGCACTGCCGCCCCAGATGGAGGAGCAGCCGGTGGCGTTTGCCACATACATGCGGTCGCCAAACAGCTGCGTAACCAGCTTGGCATAGGGCGTTTCGCCGCAGCCGCCGCAAGCGCCGGAGAACTCCAGCAGAGGCTGCTTGAACTGGGCGGAAACCACGGTCAGCGGGCCCATGTCCTTCTCGGTCACGGTGTAAGCGGTTGCGTTGAAGACCTCCTGCTGCTCTTCCTGCTCGTGCATGGGCTTCATAGTCAGAGACTTGGTGGGGCAGACATTGGCGCAGCTGCCGCAGCCGGTGCAGTCCAGCGGGGAGACAATCAGGCTGTATTTGTAGTCGGCAAACTTCTTGTTGCGGAAATCGACGGTCTTGAGGGCTGCCGGTGCAGCGGCAACTTCCTCCGCCGTGAGTGCCAGAGGACGGATGACAGCATGGGGGCAGACCATGGAGCACTGGTTGCACTGTGCGCACTTGGTCGGATCCCACTCGGGAACGGTGACTGCAGTAGCCCGCTTTTCATAAGCAGCGGTACCGGCAGGCAGAGTGCCGTCCACGCCGGGCATTACCTGGCTGGTGGTGAGCACGTCGCCTTCCATGGCGGCGGCCGGCAGCATCATGGTGTCCAGATAGGCCTGAACATCCGCGCGGTCGGATTTACCGGCAGAAGGCTTCTCTCCGTCAGGTGCAGTGGCCCAGTCGGCAGGGATCTCCAGCTTGACCAGTGCGGTCAGACCGGCATCCACAGCGGCCTTGTTCATGTCCACCACGTTCTGACCCTTGGCGCCGTAGGAAGTCTCGATGGCGGACTTCATGTACTTGACTGCGTCGTCAATGGGAATGATATTGGCCAGCTTGAAGAAGGCTGCCTGAAGCACCATGTTGGTGCGGCCGCCCAGACCGATTTCACGGGCGATCTTGGTTGCATCGCAGGTATAGACGTTCACGCCGTACTCTGCGATATGGCGCTTTGCGGCGCCGGGAAGCACCTGACCCAGTTCCTCCACCGTCATGCCGGTGTTGATCAGGAAGGTGCCGCCCCGCTTGACGTCCTGAGCCACCTGATACTTGGCCAGGTAGGCGGGGTTATGACAGGCAACGAAGTCCGCCTGCTTGACATAGTAAGTGGACTTGATCTCCTGAGGACCGAAGCGCAGGTGGCTGATGGTGATGCCGCCGGACTTCTTGGAGTCGTACTGGAAGTAGGCCTGCACCTTCAGGTCGGTGTGGTCGCCGATGATCTTGATGGAGTTCTTGTTGGCGCCGACAGTACCGTCGGAACCCAGACCCCAGAACTTGCAGGAGGTGGTGCCGGCAGGAACGATGTCCGGCTCCTCGGTGATGGGCAGAGACAGGTTGGTCACATCATCAAACAGGTTGATGGTGAAGCCGTTGACCGGCTTGTCGCTCTGAGCGTTGCGGTAAGCGGAGATGATGCCGCCGGGGGTGGTGTCCTTGCTGCCCAGACCATAGCGGCCGCCGCAGAGCTTGCAGTCGGCGAACTTGGTGCCGCGGATGGCAGCTGCCACGTCCAGATACAAAGGCTCGCCGGGTGCGCCGGGCTCCTTGCAGCGGTCCATGACCACGATGCTCTTGCAGGTGTCGGGAATAGCCTCGACAAACTTTGCCTGCGCGAAAGGACGATACAGACGAACCTTGATCAGGCCGACCTTCTCACCCTTGCCGGTCAGGTAGTCAATGACTTCCTCTGCGGCATCGCACATGGAGCCCATAGCCACCATGACGGTCTCAGCATCGGGTGCACCATAGTAGTTGAACAGCTTGTAGTTGGTGCCGATCTTGGCGTTGACCTGATCCATGCAGCCCTGAACAATGTCGGGGAAAGCGTCGTAATACTTGTTGGCGGCCTCACGGGTCTGGAAGAAGATGTCCGGGTTCTGGTTGGAGCCGCGGAGCACCGGATGCTCGGGATTCAGTGCACGGGCACGGAACTTGGCGATGGCATCCCAGTCCACCATTTCCGCCAGATCCTTGTAATCCCACACGGCAACGCGGCGAATTTCGTGGGAAGTACGGAAACCGTCGAAGAAGTGCAGGACCGGAACACTGCCCTTGATGGTGGACAGATGGGCGACGGCGCCCAGATCCATGGCCTCCTGAGGATTGGTGGAGGCAATCATGGCGTAGCCGGTCTGCCGACATGCCATAACGTCGGAGTGATCGCCGAAAATGCTCAGTGCATGGGTTGCCAACGCACGGGCAGACACGTTAATCACGCCGGGCATCAGTTCGCCGGCGATCTTGTACATGTTGGGGATCATCAGCAGCAGGCCCTGAGAAGCGGTGTAGGTGGTGGTCAGTGCACCGGCGGTAATGGAACCGTGGACTGCACCGGCGGCGCCGCCTTCGGACTGCATCTCTGCGATGCGGACAGTTTGACCAAAAATGTTCTTCAGACCATGCGCAGACCATTCATCCGTCAGCTCAGCCATCACGGAAGAAGGCGTGATCGGGTAGATCGCGGCAACTTCGGTAAATGCATAGGAGACGGTGGCGGCGGCAGTATTGCCGTCCATGGTTTTGAGTTTACGAGCCATGTTTTTTCCTCCTTTATGAGTTTCCCTTTCAGTTCGTTACCCATATAGATACAGCGTCATTATATAAGTTTCAAAAACATTTGTAAAGCGTTTCTGCCGTTTTACCACTGATTTTACGGTTATTTTTTGACATTCAGAAAAGTAATTCGTAAAAATGCCTGTTGTTAGCACCTCTTCCCCTGCTTGCCTTTTTCTGCCTGCCGGATCATCTCTGCTTCCGGAAGAAGTCCTGCAGCACCTTCCTGCACTCCTCCTCCAGCACGCCGGCATAGATGGCCGGGTGATGGTCAAAGGGGTACTCCGTCAAATGCAGAAGGCCTCCGCAGCAGCCCGCCTTCTCGTCTGTTGCGCCGAACACCACCCGCTCCAACCGGCTTTGAAGAATGGCACCGGTGCACATGGGACAGGGTTCCAATGTGACGTAGAGGGTGCAGCCCGTCAGCCGCCAGCTGTTCTTCCGGCGGCAGGCCTCCCGAATGGCCAGAATCTCCGCATGTGCGGTGGCATCCCGATCCGTCTCCCGGCGGTTGTATCCCCGGCCGATGATTGCGCCGTCTTTGTCTGTGATAATTGCGCCGACGGGGATCTCCCCCTGTGCGGCGGCCTGCTCCGCCAGATCCAGTGCGGCGGTCATGTAGTCTGTAAAGGTCATGGTGCCCCCCTCCATTGTCATCCTGAGCATCTCTCTATTGTCATCCTGAGCGCCTCTCTCCATTGTCATCCTGAGCGGAGCGAAGGATCTTACTGCACCGACTGAGATAATTGGTGCGTCATCGGTAGAAAAGATTCTTCGTCGGCTGACGCCTCCTCAGAATGACAGGGTTGG